>JAEUPC010000113.1 GCA_016789865.1 Rubrivivax sp. | reverse complement strand
GTCGAGCACGAAGCCGGTGAAGGCGCTGCCCTTGAGCTGGCACTCCTTGATGTCGTACCTGGTGCTCTCGCTGACCTTGGCGATCGAGCCGTCGCGCAGGTTGCGGAAGGTGTAGGAGATCGGGTAGGCGCTGGTCAGCGGCGCGTTCTCGCTGAAGTACTGCTTCCAGTCGCCCGAGGCGATCATCGCCGTGGTGGCCTTGGACTGGCCGCCCAGCGACGTGATGGCGATGCGCGCCTCCTCGAGCACCTTCCTCTGCTGGTGGCTGAGGCTCGCGCTGGCGCTGAAGATGCCCTTGTAGGCGGCGTTCAGCGCCGACTTGATCTCGGTGCGCGTGGCCGTCGAGGTGAAGGTGAACGCCATCATGCGGCCGTAGACGACGTTGGAGACGTACACCGGCGGGTTGTCGGGGCCGATCTTGCCCAGCGCGATCTGCTCGGCGAGCCTGGGGCCGGTGAACTCGGCGCTGAAGAAGCCGGCCGGCGTGGGCGGGGGCTCGACCACCACCTCGAACATCTTCTCGTAGAAGTGCACCATCACCGTGTGCTCGTTGGCGTTGCGCGCCACCGAGGCCGAGGCGCTGCCGCTGAAGCCGAGGTAGCGCCCCGACACCTTGGCCTGCAGCGCGAAGGCCTGCTCGGAGTTGAAGTCCTCCATCGAGAACTGGATCGTGCTGGGCGTGACGAGGTTGCTGGTGTGGGCGTTGGAGATCATCGCGCCGATGGCCCGGTTGACCTCGGCCTGGTCGGGCACGTCGACGACGCGGAAGTTGTCGGCCGTGGCCAGCGACGGGATCGACACCTTGATCGCCGCACGCTCGTGGATGGTCAGCGGCAGCAGCGAGCCCACGCCGTCGCGGTGGCTCTTGCCCTGCAGCAAGCCGCCGGGCCACAGCACCTCGCGATCGGGGCTGAACATCACGATCTTCTCCGGCGTGTCGGTCATCGTGAACTCGGCGGTCGTGCAGTTGTAGGCCTCGGTGCGGTAGCCGACGACGGCCTGGGTCACCGGGTCGATCACCGGCACGTTCTCGATGGTCTCGGTGGAGTCGGAGGTCTTGCCCGTGGTGGTGGGCGTCACGCTCTGCGCGGGTGGGCTGTACTGTGCCCAGGTGGGCAGCTCCTGCAGGTAGCTCTGCGGCTGGGTGGTGACCACCGCGTCGCCGCCGCCGCCACCGCACGCGCCGGCCAACGCGGCTGCGGCGATCGTGCCCATCCATCGACCCCAACTCGGCATGCGTGTGCGCATCGTGTCCTCGCAGTGTGTGCCTGAGAGACGCTAGGCCTGCGGGGGCGGGTGACGTTGAGGGCCCTCAACGCAGACGGCGTGGAGGGAGGCCGGTCGAAATGCGAACAGAGTCGCCCGAGGGGCGCCCGAAGAGGCCTGCGGGCACGCGGGCCAGGCTCGATGTGTTGCCGGCAGCCTGACCCCCCATGAGCTTCAATCGCCGATGAACAGCGCGTCGTGCCGCCCGCTGGCGAGTTCTTCGTCGATCAGCGCCGCCAGCTGCTTCAGCGGCGCGCGGCAGCGGTCCACCGGCGGGTCCTTGGGCCGGTCGATGTAGACCGAGACCTCTTCATCGCGCGTGAACAGCTGGAAGATGCCCCTGCACGACGGGATGGCCAGCGTGTTGCCGCTGCGCTTGCCCGGCTCGAGCAGATCGTCGATCACGCTGGCCTGCAGCCGCTCGTGCAGCAGCCGGCGCAGCACTTCGGCCATCGGCGGCCTGGCGCGCGGCACGAGCACCTGCGCATAGCCGCTGGGGCCTTCGCTGTAGCGCACGGTCCAGGGCCAGCGCTCGAAATTTGCCCGCGCCTCGAGCCGGTCGCGGCCCGCGGCATCGCGCTTCCACTCGAAGTGGTGCTGAAGCCACGGCACGCTGAAGTCGCTGCCGTCGATGTAGCGGGTGACCGACCGGTCCAGCGGCAGCGCGTAGGCCTCTTCGGCCCCGGTGATGTGCAGCACCACCAGTGCATGGCGGTAGTGCACCTTGCCGGTGGCCAGGTGGCGCGCGCGGTCGTAGATCGCCACGCCGGTGACGTAGGAGCCCTGGTCCGGCGCCAGCATCAGCGCTGGGGAGTCGTCCGCTCTGAGGGCCGGCAGCGCCACGCCCTCGCGCTGCGGCGCGCGCGGCCGCGTCTCGTGCAGCGTGAGCGTCTTCACGTCGAGCATGCGGTTGTAGGGCAGGCGCAGCCAGCGCCCGCCGCGCAGCAGCGTGCCGTCGTCGGGCAGCACGCGCTCGATGCCGAACATCAGCACCGGCCCGGGCTGGCCCTGCTCGCTGTCCAGCCACTGCACGCGCGCGATGTTGGTCGACTTGGGGCCCAGGCTTTGCACGCGCAACTGGCCGTCTTCCTCGGTGAGCAAATGGAAGTCGGTGGTCGAGACCAGCAGCGCCGGCCGCGGTGCATCGGCCAGGCGCAGCACGCGCCAGAAGCGGCGGCCGACCACGGGCACTTCCACCTCGCGGCCGCGCCAGCGCACCGAGAACGAGATGACCTCGATGCTGGCGAAGGGGTTGCCGCTGGTGTTGGGGAAGGTGCCGCTGGAGATTCGCCGCCCTTCGGCCACGATCTCGAAGGGCCCGTGGGTCAGCGTCACTTCGGCCGCCGCGGCGCCACCGCCGCTGAGCAGCGCCATCGCGGCGGCCAGGAGCTGGCGCGCCCGGTTCACAGCCGGGCCCGCCGGGTGGCAGGGCAGACGGTGGCGGGGTTAGCGCTGTCGGCAGTGGCGCGGCAGACGCTTGACTTTACCGTTAGTAAAGTTACCATGAACGCGATCAATGTTGGAGCCGTCGAACATGCAAGCCTTGAGCCTGGGCAACCCTGTCTTCGCCGCCTACGTGGTGTGTGCATCGATCCTGGTGCTGAAGATGGCCGCGATGTCCTGGCTCACCGTCTATCGGATGCTCCGCATCCAGGGCGGCATGCGCAACCCCGAGGATGCCAACCCCGGGCCGGCCAATCCGCGCCCGCGGCCCGGCCAGCTCGACGTGGTGGATTACGTCGAGCGCATCCGCCGCATTCACCAGAACGACCAGGAGAACCTGCTGCCCTTCCTGGCGATCGGCTGGCTCTATGTGCTCACCAGCCCGCATCCGGCCACTGCCCTGGTGCTGTTCTACGGGTATGTCGCCTCGCGGCTGCTGCACTTCGCGGCTTACCTGACCGCGCGTCCGCACGAGTGGCGGGCCACGCTGTGGACGATCGGCTCGCTGATCATGATCGGCATGGCCTTGGCAACGCTGTGGTCCGGCCTGCGCGCTTGAGCCGCGCCGCGCCGGCGCCGAAGTCGGCGCCGAAGTCGGCACCGAAAGCGGCCCCGAAAGCGGCCCCGAAAGCGGCCCGCGGGGCCGCGGTGAAGGCGCGGCACCGCGAGCGGTTGCGCGCCATCACGCGCCAGGCAATCCTGGCCGGCGCGGAAGCCGTGCTGCTGCGCGACGGGCTGGACGCCACGACGCTGGACGCGATCGCCGCCGAGCTCGGGTGGACCAAGCAGGGGCTGTACTACCACTACGCCTCCAAGGAAGCCCTGCTGGCCGAGCTGGCGCTTCAGGAGTGGACCGCCGCTGCCGACGCGGTGCAGGCCGCCACCACGGCCGCCGCCGGCGCGCCGGAGGCGCTGGAGGCTCTGGTGCGCACGTATGTCGGCCGTTATTCCGGCCGGCTGCAGGTCTTCCGGCTGGCCACCCAGGGCGCGCAGCTGTCGCCGTTGGCTGCGAGCCTGGGCCGGCAACAGCTTGCCGCCTTCCGACCCCTGAACGACCGCATGTACGGCCCCACCGAGCAGAAGCTGCGCGAAGCGCGGCGCGCCGGCGCCGCCGACCCGGCGCTGGACCCGCGGCGCCTGACCTTTGTCGCCCACACCTCGGCGATGGGGCTGCTGGGGATGCTGCTGATGGTGGGCACCGTCGACGACCCGCTGCGCCACAGCGAAAAGGCGCTGGTCGACGAACTGTGCCGGGCCTTGCGATCGGCCGTGGGCGGGCGCGGCCGAGCCGGTTGATGTGCGGGAGCGCTCATCGAGCCCCCGTGTGAGCCAGGCCCATCAGATGATCATCGGCCGCGGCCAACATCGCCTGCGGCCGCAGCGATCAAAAGAAGTTTCCTGCGGGTTCCCCGATCAGCCCAGCTCGGCCAGCCGCCGCGCCTGCCGCGCCACCAGGCGCCGGATGTCGGCCAGGTCGGCCGGTGAGAGTCTGGGCCCGGGCTTGCGCACTGCTCCCGAGGCGATGACACCGCGCTCGGCGAGCAGGTGCTTGCGCACCGCCAGGCCGATGCCGGCTTGCTGCTCGTAGCGCGCCAGCGGCAGGTAGGCGTCGAAGAGATCGTGCGCGCGCTCGACATCGCCGGCGGCGTGCGCGCGGCAGACGTCGACCATCATCTCGGGGTAGGCGAAGCCGGTCATCGCACCGTCGGCACCGCGGCTGAGCTCCTCGGGCAGGAAGAGGCCGCCGCCGTTGCCGCAGAGGATGCTGACGCGGCGGCCGGCGCCGAGATCGCCCTTGTCGCTGGCGGCGCGGATGGCCGACAGCTTGGCCAGGCCCGGGCAGTCTTCGTGCTTGAGCATGACGCAGGTGGGCGAACTCTTCAGGATGCGCAGGATGACCGGGGCCGTCATCTGCACGCCGGTGGCCACCGGGTGGTCCTGCAGCACCCACGGCACCTGCGGCCCCACCGAAGCGAGCGTCTCGTGGAGCATCTCGAAGTAGGCGGTGATCTGGTCGTCGGTGCGCACCGTGGCCGGCGGCGCCACCATCACGCCCGAGGCGCCGAGCGCCATCACGCTCTCGGTGAGCTCGCGCATGGGGGCGAAGCCCGCCGACGACACGCCCACCACCACCGGCACGCGGCCGGCCACGCGCGCCAGCACCTGCTTGACGAAGATGCGCGACTCCTCGGCCGTGAGCTTGGGCGCCTCGCCCATGATGCCAAGCACGGTGAGGCCGGTGACGCCCTTGTCGAGGCAGAAGTCGACCATGCGGTCGGTGCTCGCGAGGTCGAGCGCGCCGCTTTCGGTGAAGGGTGTGACGGTGATCAGGTACACGCCCCGGGCGGTCGCATCCAGCGGCTTCATGGCAGTTCCTCTCTGTGCGCCGGTGCGGCCGCCGGCCCCTTGCGCAGCCATTGCAGCGCCAGCGCGGCGGCGACGAGACCGAAGCCGACGAGGTCGGCGGTGAGGCCCGGGTACACCAGCGCAAAGCCGGCCACGATGAACATCGTGCGCTCGATGGCCGTCGTGCGCTTCAGTGCCCAGCCCTGGAATCCGGCGGCCAGCGCAGCGATGCCGACGGCGGCCGTCGCGGCGACGTGCGCGATCGACCCCCAGTGGGCCGTGGCCAGCGCCTTCGTCGAGCCCATCAGCAGCAGCCCCAGGCCGGCCGGGTCGAGCACGAACATGAAGGGCAGCAGGAAGGCCGGCACCGTGTACTTCCAGCACTGCAGCGTCGTCTTGTAGGGGTCGCCGCCGGTGATGGCCGCGGCCGCGAAGGGCGACAGCGCCGTGGGCGGCGAGACCTCGGAGAGCACGGCGTAGTAGAAGATGAACATGTGCGCGGCGAAGTCGGGCACGCCGAGTTTCTGCAGCGCCGGCGCGGCGATGACGGCGCAGATGATGTAGCTGGCGGTCACCGGCACCGCGAGGCCGACGATCCACACCACCAGCGCGGTGTAGATGGCAGTGAGCAGCAGCGAGCCGCCGGCATAGTCGATGACGATGCTGCTGAATTTGAGGCCGAGGCCGGTAAGCGTGACGACGCCGACGATGATGCCGGCGCCGGCGCAGGTGGCGGCGACGTTGAGCATGCCGATGGAGCCGGCCTCCATGGCCTTGACGAAGGGCGAGCGGAAGAGGTGGGCCGAGAGCGAGCCCTTGCCCTGGAACAGGTCGTACGACAGCAGCGCCGAATCGCGCCGCAGGAAGCTCGTCGCGAACGTCACCACCGTCGCCCAGAACACCGAGAGCACGGGCGAGAAGCCCCACATCATGAAGGCGACGATCGAGACGAGCGACAGGAAGTGGAAGCCGTGCCGGCGCGTCAGGTTCCACAGCGTGTCGGCCTTCTCGAACGTGGTGGCGCCCATGCCGTACTTGCGCGCGTCGATCTCGACCATGAGGAAGAGCGCGAGGTAGAACATGGCGGTCGGGATCACCGCCATCAGCAGCACGTCGAGGTACGAGATCTTCAGGAACTCGGCGATGAGGAAGGCGGCCGCGCCCAGCACCGGCGGCGAGATGATGGCGCCGAGCCCACCTGCGGCCAGCAGGCCGCCGGCGGCGTTCTTCTCGTAGCCGGCCTTGGCGAGCATGGGGTAGGCCACCGCACCCAGCGTCACCGTGGTGGCCACGCCCGAGCCCGAAGGGCCGCCAAGCAGGAAGGAGGCCAGCACCACCGTGCGCCCGGCGCCCGTGGGTTTGCCGCCCATCGCCGCGAACGAGAAGTCGATGTAGAACTTGCCGGCGCCGCTCATCTGCAGGAAGGCACCGAAGAGGGTGAAGAGGATGATCAGCGACGACGAGACATCGATGGCCACGCCGTAGATGCCCTCCAGCGTCATGTACATCACGCCCACCAGCCGGCCGACCTCGTAGCCCTTGTGCGTCCACGGCGCCGGCAGCCAGGGGCCGGCGAGCGCGTAGGCGATGAAGGCGAGCGTGATGACCGGCATCACGAGCCCGGTGGTGCGGCGCATGCCCTCGAGCACCAGGGCGATGAGCACCAGGCCGAAGGCGATGTCCCAGGTCTCGGGCGAGGTGTTGCGGTCGGTGAAGTCGTCGCCGCCCTGGATCAGGTAGACGACGACGGCCACCGAGAGTGCCGCGGCCAGCCAGTCCCACCACATGATGCGGTGGCGAAAGCGCCTTGCCACCGGGTACACCAGCATGCAAAGCGCGAGCACGAAGCCCACGTGCACCGGCCGCAGCGTCTGTGTCGGCACGATGGCGTAGGCCGTGTAGAGGTGAAACGCCGACATCGCGAAGGCGGCGGCGACCAGCAAGGCGCCGAGCCAGCCCTCGAGCTTGTTGGCCGCGCCTTCTTCGGCCTCGATGAATTTCTCGGCGCGCGCGACCGAGGCCCGAGCGTCGGCCTCAGCACCGCTGAACGCGCCGGACGCTGCGGGTGGGGTTGGCGTCAAGGTCGGCAAGGCAGCGGAGTGGCCCGGCGACCGCCGCGCATCCGGCTTGGCCGGGCCGCTGGCGGTGCCCCCCGGCGGAGGCGCCGAAGGCGCCCCGGCGGGGCCTCAATTCAGCTTGATGCCCTTTTCGGCAAAGTAGCGCACGGCGCCCGGGTGCCAGGGGATGGGCGTGGCGCCCGTCTTCTGGTTCTCGAGCTTGAAGTTGGCCGCTTCCTTGTGCACGGCGATGAGGTCGTCGCGCTTGTCGAAGATCGCCTTCACGATGGCATGGGCGGTCTTGTCGTCCATGCTCTCGTGGGCGACGAGGATGTTCATCACCGTGGCCTGCTTGTTGTCGGCGCTCATGCCCTTGTAGGTGGCCATCGGGATCGCGTCTTCGACGTAGAGGTTGCCGTACTTCTTGTTCATGGCCGCCACCACCTCGGCGTGGTCGACCATCACGAGCTTCGTGTTCGGCGTGTTGGCCAGGTCGGTGACGGCCGCGGTGGGCAGGCCGCCGACCCAGAAGAACGCGTCGATCTTGCCGTCCTTGACGGCGTTCACGGACTCGGCCACGCCCAGCCGCTCGCGCTTCATGTCCTTGTCCTTGTCGAGGCCGGCGGCCTCGATGATGCGAAACGCCATCACCTCGGTGGCGCTGCCGGGGCTGCCGGTGGAGACGCGCTTGCCCTTGAGGTCGGACATCTTGGTGATGCCGCGTCCCTCGACGCTGACGACGTGCATGCGGTTGGGGTACAGCACCATCAGCGTCTTCACGCCGATCTTGCCGCTCTTGAACTTGTCTTCGCCGCGGTGCGCGTCGAGCGCGGCGTCGGCCATCGACAGGCCGATGTAGGGTTTGCCGCTGCCGATGAGCTTGAGGTTGTCGACCGAGCCGCCGGTGACCTCGGCCGTGGCCTGCATGCCCGGCACGTGCTTGGAGAGCACGGCGGCCATGCCGCCGCCCATCGGGTAGTAGACGCCGCCGGTGCCGCCGGTGGCGATGGAGATGTTCTGCGCACCGACGCCGAACGACGACGCGAGGCCGGCGACGAACAACGCCAACAGGGATCTGAAGTTCTTCATGCGGGGCCCCCGGAAGTCCATGGCACGCTGCGCGCGAAGCGCACGCAGGTCTCGTTCCATTCTGGCATCGGCCCCGCGGGCGGCGATACAGACTTTCCATCACGACAAGGCCGCGCGGGCCCCGTGGGCGCCTGCTACGCTGGCCCGGTCTTCTGACGGGGCAGCCCGGCCGGCTCCCCGCCCAGTCCCACACAAGCGGAGCGCACGCCATGAACGACGATCGGGACCCCGCGGCCCGCGTGCCCACCGGCATGCGCCAGGGCCTCACGAGCTATGGCGACACCGGCTTCTCGCTCTTTCTGCGCAAGGCCTTCATCAAGGGCGCCGGGCTGAGCGAGTCGGCGCTGGAGCGCCCCGTCATCGGCATCGCCAGCACCGGCAGCGCCTACAACCCCTGCCACGGCAACGCGCCGCAGCTGATCGAGGCACTGAAGCGGGGCGTCATGCTCGCCGGCGGACTGCCGATGGAGTTCCCGACCATCTCGCTGCACGAGAGCTTCGCCGCGCCCACGAGCATGGTGCTGCGCAACCTGATGTCGATGGACACCGAGGAGATGATCCGTGCCCAGCCGATGGACGCCGTGGTGCTGGTGGGCGGCTGCGACAAGACGGTGCCGGCACAGCTGATGGGCGCGGCCTCGGCCGGCAAGCCGGCGATCCAGCTGATCACGGGCTCGATGCTCACCGGCTCACACCGCGGCGAGCGTGTCGGCGCCTGCACCGATTGCCGACGCTGGTGGGCGCGCTGGCGGGCCCGGGAGGTCGAGGCCGACGAGATCGCGGTCGTCAACGAGCAGCTGGTGCCCAGTGTCGGCACCTGCTCGGTGATGGGCACGGCGAGCACGATGGCCTGCATCGCCGAGGCGTTGGGTATGACCGTGCCCGGCGGCGCCAGCCCGCCGGCCGTGACGGCCGAGCGCATGCGCGTGGCCGAGCGCACCGGCGCGCTGGCCGTGCAGATGGCGCGCGCCGGCCTGGGGCCCGATCGCATCCTCACCGCGAAAGCCTTCGAGAACGCCACGCGCGTGCTGCTCGCCATCGGCGGCTCCACCAATGCCGTGGTGCATCTGGCGGCCATCGCCGGGCGCGCCGGCTTCGAGCTCGACCTGCGGGCGTTGGACCGCATGGGCACCGAGACGCCGGTGCTGCTGGACCTGAAGCCGAGCGGCGCGCACTACATGGAGGACTTCCATGCCGCCGGCGGCATGGCGACGCTGCTGCGCGAGCTCAGGCCGCTGCTGCATCTGGACGCGCTCACCGTCACCGGCCGCACGCTGGGCGAGGAGATCGAGGCGGCCGGTCCGGGCTTCGCGCAGGACGTCGTGCGGCCGCTCGCCAGGCCCATCTACCCCCAGGGGGGCATCGCGGTGCTGCAGGGCAACCTCGCGCCGGGCGGCGCCATCCTCAAGCAATCCGCGGCCAGCGCCACGTTGATGGAGCACGAAGGCCGCGCCGTGGTCTTCGAGGACGCGGCCGACCTGGCCACGCGCATCGACGACCCGGCACTCGACGTGAACGCCGACGACATCCTCGTGCTCAAGCGCATCGGCCCCAAGGGCGCGCCGGGCATGCCCGAAGCGGGGGCATTCCCCATCCCGCTGGAGCTGGCGCGGGCCGGCGTGAAGGACATGGTGCGCATCAGCGACGGCCGCATGAGCGGCACGGCCTTCGGCACCATCGTCCTGCATGTCACGCCCGAGGCGGCGGTGGGCGGGCCGCTGGCCCATGTGCGCAACGGCGACCGCATCCGGCTGAGCGTGGCGCGCCGCGAGTTGTCGCTGCTGGTCAGCGACGGCGAGCTCGCGGCACGAGCAGCGGCGAACCCGGTGCGCGAGCCCAGCGCCGAGCGGGGCTATCGCAAGCTGTTCCTGCAGACCGTGCTGCAGGCCGACCGGGGCGTGGACTTCGACTTCCTGGTGCCGGGCGGGGCGAAGCAGCGGTTGCCGCGCTCGTAGGCCGGCGCGGGATCGCGCTGCGCTGCCGCTGCATTGACACGGTTGGGCTGCGTGTGCTCATCCCGGCTCCCTGGTGGCCACCACGAAGCCCACTCCCCCGGGCGTGCGGGCTGGCCCGCTCCTCGCGCCGGGGCGGCCTGCACAAGGGAACAGGGCCGCCCATGGGCGGCCCTGCGTGACTTGGTGGAGACGAGGAGGATCGAACTCCTGACCTTCGCATTGCGAACGCGACGCTCTCCCAGCTGAGCTACGTCCCCACGAGAGGGCGCGAGTTTAGCACCGGCCCATCCGGGCCTCGGGGGGGGGGGGGCCATGCGCGCCTGCCGGCGGTGTGCCCCGGGTGGCGGTGCCGTCCGGTGCTTGCGCCCATCGTGGACGGCCGGCAGGCAGGCGCCGCGTCGCGCAGTGCCCGCCGGCGCCGCGTCGGCGTTATCGTCCGCGCCCGAGGTGCGCCTGGCGCGGCCGTGAGGCAGGTGGGGACACTCCACCCGCGACCGCCGGCGTGGCCTCGACCGAGGAGGATGACGCCCATGCGCCCGCGCAACGACCCCGCCTGGCTCGACGCCCAGTACAACAACCGTGCGCTGGTGGCCGACCATGCCGATTACCTGCGTCGCTGGGCCGAGGCCTCGGCGCTGGTGCGCGCGCAGTCGCGCTGCGTGCGCGACGTGCGCTACGGCCCGGCGCCCCAGTCCATGCTGGACATCTTCCCGACCGACGCCGCCGCCGGGCCGGCGCCGGTGCTGATCTTCATCCACGGCGGCTACTGGCGTGCGCTGGACAAGAGCGACTTCTCGTTCGTCGCGCCGTCGTTCACCGCCGATGGCGCGATGGTGGTGGTGGTGAACTACGACCTGTGCCCGGCGGTGGGCATCGAGCACATCACGCTGCAGCTGACCGAGGCGGTGGCGTGGACCTGGCGCCACGCGGCCGAGCATGGCGGCGACCCCGCGCGCATCGCGGTGGCCGGCCACTCCGCCGGTGGGCACCTGGTGGCCATGCTGCTGTCGTGCCGCTGGAAGGAGGTCGCCGAGGACCTGCCCGCGCAGCCCCTGGCCGGCGGGCTGGCGATCTCGGGCCTTTACGACCTCGAGCCGCTGCGCCACACCACCTTCCTGCAGCCCGACCTGAAGCTCACGCCCAACTCGGTGGCGCGGCTGAGCCCGGCGTTCTTTCCGCGCCCCAAGGCCGGCAAGCTCTACACAACGGTGGGGCTGGACGAGAGCGGCGAGTTCCTGCGCCAGAACGCCCTCATCCGCGACGTGTGGGGCCCCACCGCGGTGCCGGTGTGCGAGACGGTGCCGGGCAAGAACCACTTCTCCGTGCTGGAAAGCCTGGTCGACCCGCAAGGCCGCCTGCACGACCTGGCGCTCAGGCTGCTCGGCCTGCGCTGAGAGGCCCCCGGGCCGGCGCGGCCGGCCGGTTGAGCGCGCGCAACGCGGCCCTTTGGCCCCTGGCGCAGCATGGCCCGGCCATGACTCCTCGGCTGTCGCGCGGCTATGGCCCACATTGAGCGATTTCATCGGGGCGCCCGGTGCGCCTCTGCTACCGTTGCGCCCCGTCGCGCTTCGGAGCGGTTTGGCCGTGCCGGGCGCCTGACGCCGATCGATCGTGAGTTCACCCACTGCAGATGAGGAGCACCCCATGGGCTTGAAGGGTTCCAAGACCGAGCAGAACCTGAAGGACGCCTTTGCCGGCGAATCGCAGGCCAACCGCCGCTATCTCTACTT
>JAEUPC010000090.1 GCA_016789865.1 Rubrivivax sp. | reverse complement strand
CCGGCGCCACTACCACTGCGCCAGCAGGCGGCCGTTGTCCACCTTGCTGGGCCAGCGCTTCAGCGGGCTCGTGCCCTTGTCGATGCACTCGCCGGAGCGCACGTCGAAGACCCACTCATGTTTCGGGCAGGTCAGCGTGTGGCCCTGCAGGGCCAGATGCGGGATGTTGGTCACCTGGTGCGGGCAGTGGCTGTCGTAGACGCGCCACTCGTCGGTGCCCGCCGCGCCCGCGGCGCGGTGCACGAAGAGCTCGCGGCCGTCGCAGGCCAGGCGTTGCGTCGCGCCCGGCGCGAAGCCGTCGACCGCCATCACGTCATGCCAGCGCACCTCGGTGGCGGCCTGCAGCGCCTCGGGCTTGAACTCCGGCAGATCCATCGCGAGGATGATGTCGACCGCCCAGACGATCTTCGCCAGCCCGAGCGTGGGGAACGCCATCAGCAGCGCGTCCAGCACCTCGGCCGGCGTGCAGCCCTCGCGCAGCGCGCGGCCGAGGTACTGGCGAAAGCCGCGCTCGGTTTGTGCGTCGACCTTGGTGATGACGCTGATCAGGTTGCGCGTCTTCGGGTCGAGGTGCTTGCCGCAGTTCTTCAGGAACGCGAAGTAGTGGCCCACGGCGTCGGGCCGGGCCTCGAGGAGGTAGGTGAGGGCGTCGCTCATCGGCGTGTGTTCGCAGGTGGAAGCCCGGCGGCAGGGTCCGGCGCGGCCTGCGCCGGCGCGGCAGCGGAGGATGAAGAAGACCTCGCGGCGCCGTCCGCCGCCGGCACGGCCACCAGCACCGGGCAGGGCGCCATCCCGATGACCTTGTGTGTCACGCTGCCAACCCAGGCGCGGCCGAGCAGGTGCCCCCCGTGGCGCCCCATCACGATGAGGTCGGCACCGAGTTCGGTGGTGGCCAGCACGATGCGGCCGTGGACCGGGCCTGCGCGCACCGCGGCGGCGATGCGCATGCCGGTGCCGGCCGCGGCCGCTTCAGCGGCGCGGCAGGCCTCGGCCAGCGCGGCCTCTGCGCGCCCGCGCTCGCTTTCGCGCGCCGCCACGCACACCAGGTGCAGCGGCAGGCTCCGCGTAGCGGCAGCGCGCACCGCCCAGCGCACGACCTCGGCATCCGCCGCTTCATGGCCGATGCAGCCGAGCACCCCGCGCTGCCAGGGCTGGCCTTCCACCGGCACGACGAGCACGCTGCAAGGCGCATGCGCGAGCACCTTGCTCACCATCTCGCCGACCAGCAGGTTGGCCAGCAACCCGCGCTTGCCGCGGCGGCGGATGACAAGCAGCTCGGCAGCGCGATCGCGCGCTTCGGCCACGATCTCGGCGTCGGGGTCGCTGCCGCGGCGCACGCACAGTTGCACGGTCGCGCCAGCCGCTGCGGCATCGGCGTGCAGCGCGTCGCGCCGCGTGGCCAGGTCCGCCTCGGCGTGCGCGGCGACTTGCGGCGCGACGGTCTCGTACTCCGGGTTGCTGGCCAGCGGCATCACCGCCATCAACGGCCGGGCCTGTTCACGGGCCAGCGCGAAGGCGAGCCGCTCGGCGCCACGGTCCTGCGCGGTGTGCTCGGTGGCCAGCAAGAGCTGGCCGAGGCGCCGTGCCGCATCCGGGCTGAAGTGGGTCGGGGCGCTCATCGCGTGTCGCCGTGGCGTTGGAGGGCCGTGTCGCCGCAGGTTGCCGAGGGTGGCGCGGTCGTTGCGGTGGCTGCGCTGCGCCGCGTCAATGGCCGGCCGTGATCCAGCCGGTGGCCGCCAGTGCGATGACCGCCACCTCGGCCACGCACAGCCAGGCGAAACGGCGATCGCCGCGCGCGCGCGCCAGCGGCACCACGGCCAGCAGGCACGGCACCGAGCACGATGCGAGCAGCACGATGCCGGCCAGCCCGGCCATGTCGCCGCGGCCGATCATCGTCACCCAGCCCCAGCCCGTGGGGGCGCCGGTGGCCTGCAGGTAGGCACCGACCGGCTGCGACCACATGCGCGGCAGTTCGGCCGGCGGCACCAGCGCCGGCAGCCAGCCGAGCACGTAGGCGGCGAAGCTGACGGCCAGCAGCGCCATGCCCGCACGCGCGCCCCATTCGAGCAGCTTGGCGTAGCGCAACTGCTCGGCGCTTTGCGTCACGGGCTGAGGGGTGGCGGCGGCCGCGGTGTTCACATCCATATGCCGGCCCCCTTCAGCAGCGCGCGCACGCCGGCGAACAGCAGCACCGCGATCACCAGCTTGCGCACCACCGAGCCCTTGAGCACGTTGAGCAACTGCGCGCCGATGCGCGCCCCGAGCATCATGCCCACCACCGAAGGCACGGCGATCATCGGCAGCACCGCGCCCTGGTTGATGTAGACCCAGGCCGCCGACGAATCGACCAGCGAGAGCACGACGCCCGAGGTGCCCGCGGCCACCTTCAGCGGCGCGCCCATCAGCAGGTTCAGCGCCGGCACGTTGGCCCAGCCCGCGCCGATGCCGAACAGCCCCGCCAGCACGCCGATGCCCAGGAACACCACCAGCCCCGGCAGCGTGCGGTGCACCTGCCAATGCACGGTGCGGCCCGAGGCGGCGTCGACGAACACGCCGTGCAGCGCCAGCGCCTGCGACAGCGCGTCGGGCTCGCGCACCTGCGGGAACTCGGACTTCTTGGCCACGAACATCAGCACCACGATGCCCAGCACCAGCGCGCCCAGCATCATCTGCACGATGTGGGCCGGCATCGCCAGCCCGAGCAGCGCACCGCCGATCGACGAGGCCGAGGCCACCAGCGCCAGCGGCAGCGCCAGGCGCAGGCTGGCCAGCCCGCCTCGCAGCAGCATGGGGCCGGCGGCCAGCGCGCTGGCCAGCGCCACCAGCAGCCCGGCGCCGCGCACGAAGTCGAGGTGGAAGGGGAAGAAGCTGCCGACGATGGGCACGAACAACGTGCCGCCGCCGATGCCCGCGGGCACGGCGACGATGCCCATCACGAAGCAGCACGCAAACAGCGCCAGCGGCCACACCCACCACGGCACGCCGGCGCCGCCCGCCGTGCTGGCCGCGCCGGCAGCGCCAGCCGCACCGACCGCACCGGCTGCGAGGACAGGGAACGCGCAAGCCAGCCCGAAACCGAGCAGACCCAGGCCGACCGCCCATCGCCAGCGCTTCACGACACCGCCTGGTAGTACAGGTTCTGCGGGTGATTGGCCTGCGCGAAGAAGAACCAGCGCTCGGCCAGCAGCCCCCCCATCTGCACCAGCGCCACGGTCAGCAGCAGCCACTGGTTGGCCACGTCGCCGAAACCGCGCCAGGCCACGCCGGCCAGGCCGGCCATCGGCAGCGCGAAGGCCAGCGCGACGAACGCCCAGCGCACCCAGCGCAACGTGCCCGCGCTGCGCCCGTGGAAGAACTCGCGCGTGTTGAACGAGCCGCCCATGAAGCCCATGCTGCGCTGGCGCAGCTGCGGGTGGCGGATGCCGACGGCGGTCTGCAGCGTGGAGCGCGGCACCAGGCGCGCATTGCGCCGCAGCGACAGCCCGCGCGTCACCAGGGCGACGAAGCCCAGCGCCAGCGCCGCCTGCGCCAGCGGCGGCACCAAGGCCGGCGCGCGCACGCCGGCCAGCGCCGCGGCTGCCGTGGCGCCGCTGGCCAGGCCCAGCAGCGTGTAGTTGACCACCGTGTAGGCGCTGGCCCACTCCTGGATGAAGCGCAGGCTGGCGTAGATCATCGCCGTGCAGACGAACAGCGCCAGCGCCAGCGCCACCGTGGCGGCACCGACCCACAGCGTGCCCGAGCCGAACACGTAGTGGCGCACCGTCCAGACGAACGCGCCGAGCATGAACAGCGGCAGCACGATCACCTCGCGCGACAGCCACGAGGTGCGCCACATCGTGGCCGTGCGCCAGGCGCGTTCCGGGCGCCCGAGGTGGAAGAACGAGGCCACGAGTCCGCCGCCGGTGAGCACCAGCACGGCCGCGCCGCCCAGCGCGAAGAAGCCCAGCCCCGTGCCGCCGCGGCCGGCCCAGCCGAGCCACTCGAGCGCGTGCAAGGCGATGAACAGGCCCTGCGCCGCGCCGATGAGCGTGGTGAGCAGCAGGACGGAGAACGCCGGATTCATGGCTGTGTCGCGACCCGGTCCGGGCTAGAAGCTGGCGTCGTCGAGCGTCGCCGCGTCGGCGGCCGGCCGCGGCAGGTGGCCTTCGGCCTTCAGCGGGTTGTCGGCGCGCACCAGTTCGTCCTCGTGGATGCGCAGCCGCGTCTTGCGCCGCGGCAGGTAGTGGTTGGCCGGGTGCGTGCCCCACTCGGGCATCAGGGCGTAGCCGCCGTTGTCGCGGATGGCGCGCGAGGCGTCGCTGTCGGGGTCGTGGATGTCACCGAACAGGCGCGCCGAGGTCGGGCAGGCCTTCACGCAGGCCGGCAGGCGGTCGCGCTCGGGCAGCTGGGCGTCGTAGATGCGGTCCACACACAGCGTGCACTTCTTCATCACCTTCTGGTTCTCGTCGAGCTCGCGCGCGCCGTACGGGCAGGCCCAGCTGCAGTACTTGCAGCCGATGCACTTGTCGTAGTCAACGAGCACGATGCCGTCCTCTTCGCGCTTGTAGCTGGCACCGGTGGGGCACACCGGCACGCACGGCGGGTCTTCGCAGTGCAGGCAGCTCTTGGGGAAGTGCACCGTCTCGGTGTGCGGGAACTCGCCCACCTCGAAGGTCATCACGCGATTGAAGAAGGTGCCGCTGGGGTCGGCGCCGTAGGGGTTCTGGTCGGTCATCGGGCCGGCGGCGCCGCTGCCGTTCCACTCCTTGCAACTGGTGACGCAGGCGTGGCAGCCGACGCACACGTTGAGGTCGATGACCAGGGCGAGCTGGCGCCGGCTCATCGCTTGCCGCTCCCGTGGCGCGAGGACGCCAGCTCGGAAGGTCGCGCCTTCATGCCGGGATACAGGCGCATCGGCGCGAACTGCGGCGAGCTCTCGGCAGACTCACCGGCTTCAGCCTTCACGACGCGCACGCGCACGTCGTACCACGCGGCCTGGCCGGTGATGGGGTCGGAGTTCGACACGCGCTCGTGCTCGCTGCCGCGCACCGGCAGCTCTTCGCTGATGACGTGGTTGAGCAGGAAGCCTTCGCGCGCCTCGTTGGCACCCGGCTCCAGGTTCCACGCGCCGCTGGCCTTGCCGATGGCGTTCCAGGTCCACACGGTGCCCGGCTCGACGGCCTGCGAGTGCGCGGCGCGGCAGCGCACGCGGCCCCATTGCGACTCGACCCACACCCAGTCGCCGTCGGCGATGCCGGCGGCGCGCGCCGTCTGCGTGTTGATGTGCAGCACGTTGTAGGTATGGATCTGGCGCAGCCAGGCGTTCTGCGAGTCCCACGAGTGGTACATCGCCATCGGCCGCTGCGTCACGGCGGCCAGCGGGTACTTGTGGCGGTCGGTGACCTGCGATTCCAGCGGCTCGTAGAAGAACGGCAGCGGGTCGAAGTAGGTCTCGATGCGCTTCTTCAGGTGCGCGGGCGGCTTGCGTGTCAGGCCGCGGCCCTGCGCGGCGGCGCGAAAGTGCTGCAGCACCTCGGAGTACAGGTGGATGAGGATCGGCTCGGCGTAGCGCGTGATGCGGTTGGCGCGGCTCCACTCCAGGTAGCCCTGGTTCCAGTTGCGCATGTACTGGTAGCTGCGCGGCAGCTCGTGGTGGTACACGCAGTTGTGCTGTGCGTACATCTCCCACTGCCTGGGGTTCGGCTCGCCGACGAGGAACTTCTCGCCGCCCTTGCCACGCCAGCCGGAGAGGAAGCCGATGCCGCTGCCGGGCTCGGTTTCCCAATTGACGATGAAGTCGGGGTAGTCGCGGTACTTGCGCTGCCCGTCCTTGGTGACGAAGGTAGGCAGCTTCAGCCGCGAGCCGAGTTCGATCAGCACTTCCTGGAACGGCTTGCACTCGCCCGTGGGCGGCAGCACCGGGATGCGCACCGCGTCGATCGGGCCCGTGAACTCGCTGATGGGTCGGTCGAGCATCGACATCACGTCGTGGCGCTCGAGGTAGGTGGTGTCGGGCAGGATGAGGTCGGCGAACGCCGTCATCTCCGAGTGGAAGGCGTCGGCGACGACGAGGAAGGGGATCTTGTACTCACCGCTTTGCTCGTCGCGGTCGTTCAGCATCTTCCTCACCTCGGCCGTGTTCATCGTGGAGTTCCACGACATGTTGGCCATGAAGATGAGCAGCGTGTCGATGCGATACGGGTCGCCGCGCCAGGCGTTGGTGATGACGTTGTGCATGAGGCCATGCACCGACAGCGGGTACTCCCACGAGAAGGCCTTGTCGATGCGCACCGGCGAGCCGTCGTCGTTGACGAAGAGGTCGTCGGGGTCCGAGGGCCAGCCGAGCACGAGGCCGTCGAGCGGGCGGTTGGGCTGCACCGCGCGCGGGTCGTTGGGTGTGCGCGGGCACGGCGGAATCGGCCGCGGGAAGGGTGCCTTGTGGCGGAAGCCCCCGGGGCGGTCGATCGTGCCCAGCAGCGACATCAGCACGCCGAGCGCGCGGATGGTCTGGAAGCCGTTGCTGTGCGCCGCCAGCCCGCGCATGGCGTGGAAGGCCACCGGGTTGCCGCTGACAGTGTCGTGATCCTTGCCCCAGGCGTCGGTCCAGGCGATCGGCAGCTCGATGCGCTGGTCACGCGCCACGATGCCCATCTCGTGCGCGAGGCGGCGAATGGTCTCGGCCGGGATGCCCGTGATCTGCGCGGCCCACTCGGGCGTGTAGTCGGCCACACGCTCCTGCAGCAGCTGGAAGGCGGGCTTGACCGGCGTGCCATCGGCAAGCTTGAACTCGCCCAGCAGGAAGGGGTCGGCACCCGGCTTGTGGCTGAGCACGGCCTTGTTCGTGTGCCGGTCCCACCACAGCTTGTTCTGCGGGTCGTAGCAGGCCTCTTCCTGCGGCACTTCGGTGCGCACGAACATGCCGAACTCGTCGTGCTCGGCGTCCAGGTTCACGAGTTCGCCGCCGTTGGTGTACTGCACGACGAACTCGCGGTCATACAGGCCCAGGCGCAGGATCTCGTGGATCACCGCCAGCAGCAAGGCGCCATCGGTGCCGGGGCGGATCGGCACCCACTCGTCGGCGATGGCGCTGTAGCCGGTGCGCACCGGGTTGATCGACACGAAGCGCCCGCCGTCGCGCTTGAACTTGGAGATCGCGATCTTCAGCGGGTTGCTGTGGTGGTCTTCGGCGGTGCCGATCATCACGAACAGCTTGGCGCGGTCGAGATCGGGGCCGCCGAACTCCCAGAAGCTGCCGCCGATGGTGTAGATGAGCCCGGCGGCCATGTTCACCGAGCAGAAGCCGCCGTGCGCGGCGTAGTTGGGCGTGCCGAACTGGCGCGCGAAGAGGCCCGTCAGCGCCTGCATCTGGTCGCGCCCGGTGAACAGCGCGAACTTCTTCGGGTCGGTGGCACGGATCTTCGAAAGCCGCTCGGTGAGCGTGGCGAACGCCTCCTCCCAGCTGATCGGGACGAAGTCGCCCTCGCCCCGCGCGGCGCCTTCGCGGCGCTTCAGCGGCTGTGTCAGCCGCGCCGGCGAGTACTGCTTCATGATCCCCGAGCTGCCCTTGGCGCAGATGACGCCCTGGTTCAGCGGGTGGTCGGGGTTGCCGTCGATGTAGCGCACGACACCGTCGCGCAGGTGCACGCGGATGCCGCAGCGGCACGCGCAC
>JAEUPC010000039.1 GCA_016789865.1 Rubrivivax sp. | reverse complement strand
GACGTTCTGGATCTTGGCCTTGATGCCCACCTTGTCGAGCATCGCGGCGATGACCTCGCCGCCCTGGCGCGCGTAGGGCGTGGGCGGCAGCGTCATCGTCAGCTCCAGCGGCGGCACGACGCCGGCGCGGTGCAGCAGCGCGCGCGCCTTGGCAGGGTCGTGCGCGTTCATCGCGGTGAGGTCGATGTAGCCGGGCGCGCCCGGCGTGTAGTAGCTGCCGATGGGCACGCCGAAGCCGTCGGCGGCGCCTTCGATTACCGCCTTGCGGTCGAGCGCCGCGTAGATGGCCTGGCGCACCATCACGTTGTCCAGCGGCTTGCGCTTGTTGTTCATCGCCAGGATCACCTTGGCGCGCGAGCCGCCGGTGAGCACCTGGAACTTCTTGTTGGCTTCGAACTGCTTCAGGCTGCGGGCGGCGGCCACCCGCGGGAAGACGTCGACATCACCCGACAGCAGCGAGGCCACCTGCGCGGCCGGGTCGCTGATGAAGCGGATGGTCACGCGCTTCAACTTCACGTCCTTGGCGTTGCGGTGGCCGTCGTGGCGCACGAGCACGATGGACGAGCCGCGGTTCCAGGCGTCGAGCCTGTAGGGCCCGGTGCCCACGGGCTTGGTGCCGTTGCCGGCGGCGCTCTTGGGCTCGACGATGGCGGCGGTGGCCGAGCCGAGCTGGAACGGCAGGTCGGGGTTGCCGTTCTTCAGCTTCAGCACCACCGTGTGCGCATCGGGCGTCTCGATGGCGGTGATGTTGGCGAAGGTGGCCTTGTCCTTGTTGGTGCTGTCCTTGGCCGCGGCACGTTCGAAGGCGAACTTCACCACCTGCGCATCGAACGGTTCGTCGTTGTGGAACGTCACGCCGCGCCTGAGCTTGAAGGTCCAGCTCTTCAGGTCGTCCGATGGCGTGAAGCTCTCGGCCAGCAGCGGCGAGACGCGGCCGTCGCTGTTGATCTTGGTGAGCGTCTCGTAGACGTTGTACAGCGTCACCTCGCCGATGGCCGAGGCGGCGCCGGTGGTGGGGTCGAGGCCGGGGGCGGGCTCCAGCGTCATCGCCAGCACGAGGCTGTCCTTGCGCGCCTGCGCCAGGGCGTGCGGGGCGACGAGTGCGCCGGTGGCCACGGCGAGCGCTGCGGCGAGGCTGAGGGTGCGCAGGAGGATCTTCATCGGGTCTCCATCTGGGGTTGTCTGGCCCGGGGCTCGGCGGGCGATGGCCGCGGGCTGCTTCGGGAAATCAGAAAGGTCGTGCCAGCACCATCACCCAGTAGTGGCCGTAGGTGCTGCCGGGCAGGTGCAGGCCGGCCACCGCCACCTCGGCAAAGCCGGGGCTCATGATGTTGCTGCAGTGCCCGGGGCTGGCCATCCACTGCGCCAGCGTGGCCGAGGCGGTGGGCCGGCCGGCGGCGACGTTTTCGCCCACCGAGCGCCAGCGGTAGCCCGCGGTGTCGACCCGCTGGCCGACGCTGGAGCCATTGCTGCCGGTGTGGCCGATGCTGTCGCCGCGCTGCGGCGCCATGTCGCGCACGTGGGCGTCGGCGGCGCGGTGCAGCAGGTCGCTCCAGCCGACCGGTGGCGCGGGCGCCATGCGCTGCGTGCCGCAGGTGGCGCCTTCGGCGCGCCGGCGGTTGATCTCTTCGAGCAGGGCTTTCGTGGCCGGCGGCAGTGCGGCAGCCGGCGCGGCGGCAGAGGGTGCCGCGGGGGCTGGTGAGGCCGGCGCTGCGGTTGCTGCCGTTGCTGCCGTTGCGGTGTTTGTAGAGCCGGGCCCCGGCGCATCGAGCACGAACCCGCCCTTGCTCGGTGGCTCCGCGGGCCCGCGCTGCTCGGCCACCTGCGCGCAGGGCGTGCCCGCCCACATCAGCAAGCCGCCGGCCGCGGCCCAGGCCACCAACCGCTGCACCGCCATCGCAGGCGCATGGCGCGGGGGCGGCAGGCCAGGCCGGGGCGGGCGGGACATGGGGATGATCTTAGACCGGCCTCGCGCAACGCCGCCCAGGCCCGCCCGCGGTGGCAGGCCCGCATCGGCGCGTCGCGGGCCCGGCTGAGGCGCGCCGTTCGGCCGCCCGGGGGGCCGGGGCACCCCGGTGGCTCTCCACGGGCCCGTTTGGGCCTCGTCTTGGCCCCGGGCGCCTCAGTGGGCCTTGGCCAGCAGCGGCTGAGCCTCTTCGAGCACGCCTTCCAGCGTGGAGGCGCCGGTGTCGTCCAGGCCCAGCGTCTGGTGCAGGCGCTGTTTCAGGTAGCACACGGTCAACCGCGTGTGGGTGCTGTCCAGTGCCTTGCGCACCGCAGACATCTGGTTGGCCACGTCGTGGGCCGGCTGACCCTCTTCGATCATGCGCTGCACGCCGCGCAACTGACCTTCGGCGCGCTTGAGCCTGTTGAGCAGGTCGTTGCGCGCCCGTGCGTCGAGGTTCTCGGCCATCTCCCCTGCGCCTCCCTGGCGTTCAATGTGAGCGGACTGGCGGCTCACATTGTGCACGCATCGGGAATGCAAGGCCATCGCGACCCGGCGCGCTGCTGCGCGCCCCGGGCCGCGGGTGGAAAACCGACCAAGGGTCGGCGCCGGTCTCAATCGGCCAGGATGAGCTCGCGCCAGTTCAGCCGGCGCAGCCCCACGCCAGGGGGCGTGCGGGTGTTCAGCGCCTGGCAGCCGCCCTGGTCCGTGCACACGACCAGTCGGCGACGCCCGATCTGGTTGGCCTCGGAGACGCTGAGCGAGCGCTGCTCGGTGGCCACACCATCGGTCACGGTGTAGTAGGCGAGCGTCGTGCCGTCGCTGGCCAGCAGATTGCTCTGGCCGGTGCCCAGGTCGATGGCGTAGGCACGGCTTTGGCCGGCACGGCAGGGGTCGTCGCTGGCCGGGCTCATCGCCAGGAACTCGAGCACGCCGAAGAACGAGGTCGACTCCGTATGCACCCGGTACGACGGGCCGCCTGCGACCGTGGGCAGGTCGAGCAGCCAGCCCTGTTCGGTGGAGAGGTTCAGCACGATCGCATTGCGCACGTCGGTGAGCCCGCGCAGCGCGCTGCGCGTGAGCGGGAAGCTGAACCCCGTGGGAGCGGTGGGGGCGAACCGGCGTGCCGTGCCGTCGACGATGGCGTACATCGTCTGTTGCTGCGTGGTGGTGAGGTCGCCGGGGTCCAGCAGCTTGCCGGTGCCCACCGTGACCCAGCGGCGCTGGTTGTTGGGTTGCACCGCCACCAGCGGACGCGTGGTGACCGGCTGCGCGGTGCCGCCGCTGTCGGTGAAGGCGGCCAGGCGCGTCGGCGCGGCATAGGGGCCGGTGTCCGGCGTCAGGTCGACCCGCCACAGGTTGCCCAGCAGGTCGCCCGCGTACAGGCTGTCGGCGGTGCCGTCGGTACGGTCGAGGAGGAAGGCCTGGACATGCGTCAGCCCGGCCTGGTTCGCTGCGGTGCCCACGTTGGTGCTGATCTTCTGGATGAGCGCGCCGGTGCGCGGGTTGACCAGGTAGATGTAGCCCACGCCATCGGCATTGTTGTAGCCCGAGCCGAACATCAGCACCCAGCCGTGCTGGCGCGTCTTCACGATCTGCGGCTCGCCGTAGGTGTAGCCGAGGTCGGCGTCGGCGAACTCCCACAGCACCTTGCCGGCCACCGCTGTCTCGTTGGTCCAGGAAGCGGGATCGGTCACGTCGATCGCGAAGTAGCTCTTGCCGCCCTTTCCGAGGCCACTGACCAGCAGCGTGCGCCAGTCGGGGGTGATGGCGCCGGACCCGGGCGTGCGGGCGAAGTCGATGTCGATTACCAAGGGCGAGGCATCGACGAGGTAGCGGTGCTGGAACGCCGGGTTGCCGCGCGCCGCCAGGCCGGTGGTGCCGGGGCTGCCGGTGGGGCCTTCGGCCAGGCGCCCGGGCACATAGGCAAACAGCTCCGCGCCCGCGCCGGCGCCCGTGAGGTTGCCGTTGATCGCGTGCAGCATGCCGGCGTTCGAGCCGACATAGACCACCGGCGCGCGCGCGGCATGGGTGGTCTTGAACGTGGAGTAGCCCGGATTGGTGGCCGAGGACCACGGCTCGTTCGGCGGGCCGACGACGCGCGGCCGCGAGTTCACGATGTCGCCCAGCAACCGGCTGCGCGCACGGTAGGCCCTGGCGCTGGCCGCGTCGGTGGAACTCGTCTCGTGCAGGCGGTTGCCGCGCAGGTAGTTGACGAAGTCGGCGCTGTCGTCGCCGCTGCGGTAGGAAGTGTCCAGGGCAGCGCGCTGCGCCGCCGACAAGTTGGCGTGCCGGAACGGCACTGCCGCGGCGGTGGCGGGGTTCCAGGTCGCGATGCGGCGGCCGGTGTCCCAGCCGGCGCCGCCGGCCTGCGTGTCCAGGATGGCCGAGAAGGCCCATGCCACCGTCTGCGTCGGCTGCCCGGTGGCGGCATTGAAGGAGGTGCTGCTGGCGATTACCTCGCCTGACCAGTCGGTGGGTTCGTACCTCGCGCTGTAGCTGGCCACGCCTGACTGGGCAACCTGCGGCGCGGAGGTGGAGAACGCGGTCGTGAACTGCCGGAAGCCTTCGTTGATGCGGTTGAAGGCACGCGTCAGACCATCGATGACCGTATCGGGGCGCGACGCCACGAAGTAGTTGTCCGGGCGCTGCTGGCCGCCGACGGACTCGCCGCTGGTGGTCCACCACGAGGTCGGCAGGTCCGTGACGCGGGTCCAGGGATCGAAGTCATCGGGGACCGTGAACCCGCCGAACTTGGTGGCCAGGTAGTACTGGTTGTTGGTGCGGTAGGTGCTGTACTCCAGCACGTCCATCCAGTAGGTCTGCACCGTCTGCTTGCCGCGAGTCTTGGCCACGGCCGCATCGTCGGGGCGGATGTCGGTGGTGTTGGCCGCGTAGGCGAGACCGGCGATGTGGTAGCCCGACTGGCCGCCTGAGCCCGTGTTCAGCGTCGTGCCCAGGGTGGCGCCCATGCCGTGCAAGGCGCCCACCTTGTTGGTCGCGGCGAGTGCGTCGACCGTGGCGTCGCCGGACACCGCTGCCGGCTTGGTCGGCTCCGAGGTGGTCATGCTGACGCCCGGCAGGTTCTTGTCATTCCAGGTGTTGACGTCGCCGATGCCGAGGATCACGTTGCGCTGGCACGAGTACTGCAGCGGGTCGTTCCAGGCGGTGATGACGGGAAAGCCGTCGATCCAGCGCGTCTTGGTGGTCGTGCTGGCGCCGGTCATCGACGACCACTCGGGCACGTTGCCCTGGTTCTTCAGGTAGCGCAGCGCCGCGTAGTACAGCTCGCCCACGGGGTCGAGGCCCTTGTACCAGCTGCCCGTGACGCGGGCGACACCGCCAGCCAGCTGCACCTGGCCGAACTTGTTGAGGTAGTTGATGACGCCACTGTCCCCGATGGCGACGCCGAACTCGGTGCTGGCGGCGGCTGCGTCGGCACTGTCGGGATTGGTGCTGAAGATGCCGGTGTCAGGGTCCCACTCGCGCAGGGCGTTGGCCACCGCGGCCGAGGTCGGCGTCAGGCGATAGGTCGGGCTGACGAACTTCTGCTGCGCACGCAGCACGGCGCCGTCGCGATTCTGGGCGTGGTCGTTGAGGTAGCCGAAGGCCGAGTAGCGCATGCGCTCGGCGTACTGGTGCAGCAGGCCGACCGGCTTGTACGTGCCGGCCGGGTAGGCCTGGCAGTTGGACTCCAGGCCGCCGGCGGCGGCCGAGTTGTCGCACACCTTGACCCGCACGCTGACCTCGTACACGCGGTCGGTGGCCACGGCATTGGCAGGGTCGTAGACGGACTGAAGCGAGTCGTTGTACAGGTCGCCGGTGTTGCTGGTGTTCGTGAAGCGCAGCTTGTTGCCGATGCCTTGCACGCGCAGCGTCAGCCTCGACCAGGTGTCCATCGGCGTCGCCTCGGAAACGCGCGAGCCCCCGGTGAAGCTGCGATCCGGAAAGTTGGCCGTGCCGCCTTGACCCGAGGCGTAGGCCTTCTCGAGCCAGGTCTCGGTCGAGGTGTCGCGTACGCGGTAGCCGCCGGTCAACGCGAGCCGGAACGGGTCGATGGTCTGCGTCGTCGCCCAGTTCAGGAAGTTGCCGCTCCACTTGGCGGCGTGGGCCCCGGTGCAGCGCCGTGTGGTCGCCAGCCCCGCGGGGGCGAAATGGCGCTCGGTCTCGACGGCGTTCCAGTTGTAGACGTAGCACTTGTTCAAGTCGAAGTACCCGACGTAGGCCTTGTCGGGGTCGTACTCGGTGTCCAGATGCGCGACGCTCACCACCGTGGGGTACTCGACCGAGAGGGCAAGCACCACGTTGCCGGGCGGCGTGATGCCGCTGAGCACGGGTCGGTCGGCCAATGGGGTGGTGGCCCAGGCAGCGTTGAAACAAACACCGGCGGCCAGTGACAGCGCCACGAGGGCGCGAGAGGGCCGCGGGCAAGGCGCGCGGCCGGCGGCACCGCGAGGCTGGTTCATGACGGCTCCCTGATCGTTAGAGCGTGAACGTGGTCTGCAGGAACGACTGCGTGTTGCGCGGACCGGTGGCGCGGATGCTCAGGCGGTAGACCACCTGGCGCTGCAGCGCGCCGAGACCGGTGCCCGACGCGTTCTGCGCGCTGTTGCGCTGGCTCGCGCTGTCGGCGCTGGTGGTGCCGGCGTCGGACATCGTGCAGTGCGACTCGTCGGCGGCGCCGGCGTTGGCGCACAGGCGGTCGAGCACCCAGCGCAGCGTGATGGCCTGGTCGGCGACGACGATGTCGTTGGCCGCGTTCCACGCCGCGCCAAAGGCCGCATCGGTGGCCAGCAGGGCGGTCGGGATGCCCTGGGCGTTGGTCGGCAGGAGGGTGGCGCTGTAGTTGCTGGCGACCAGGTTGCCTTGTCGCGCCGTATCGACGGCCAGCGAGCCGCTTTGCAGGATCGTCATCACCGACGCGGCAGCGCGTTCGGCCTGATTCGTGAGGTCGCGCTTGAAGGACTGGTTGCCGGTGTTGGACATCGAGGTGTTCATCGAGCGCACGATTGCTGTGGCACCGATCACCAGGATCAGCAGCGCCAGCAAGGCCACGACGAGCGTGGCGCCGCGGCTTGGCCGGCGGGACTTCGGAGAGAAGGCAGACAAGAGATTCATCCCGTCAGATCAACATCACGTTGCGCAATGGCACGGTGAACTCCAGCACCCGATGGCGGAAGCGTTGCTCGGTCGCGTCGAGGGCGCGGGTGTGCTGCAACGCCGCGTCGAGGTCGGGAAAGAGCAGCAGGCTGGCGCCGGTGACCGCCGCGCGATCGGCCGTGGCGTTGCGCAGGACGACCGCCACGCGAACGGCCAGGATGCGGTAGAGGTTGGCTTGTGCCCCGGCGCTGCCGTCCATCAGGTCGGCAGCTCGCCAGGGGGAGGCTGCCGGATCGACCCACTGGTCGACGATGCGATCGTTGTTGGTGTCGATGCCGTAGCGCGCGCGCAGCTCTACCACGCCGTCGGCCAGCGGGGTGACGGGGTCGTCGGCGCCGCCGGCCAGGCGCAGCATGTCCAGCGCGACGAGGGTGCGGTCGGCGCCGATGCCCATCAGCAGCACCTGCGGAATGTTGCCGGCGCCGTTGCCCATGGGCAGCACGCTCACATCACCGACGCCGCCGAAGTCCGCCAGGTTCAGCGTGCCGATGGTGCCGGCGCTGTAGTCGGCGCCGAAGTCGATCTGCTGGGTCGCGCCTCCGGCGAACCCGGTGGCCGCCTGCTGCAGCATGCAGTCGGCGCGCCCCGCCTCGGCCAGCAGGATGAGGTCATTCGCCCGCAGGCCCACCGTGGCCGGCACGCGCACGCTGTTGACCGTGGCCGACCCGGCCAAGGCACGCAGAGGGGCCTCTGCCAGGCCGGAATTGCCGCTGGCCACGGCCAGCACGTCGCTGCCTCCTGCGCCGGCGCCGGAGTGCACCAGCACCGGCGCCAGGCGCGGGCTGCGGCTGACGGCGGCGAAGGGCGCCGGCCAGTCCGAGCCTCGGGGCAGCAGCTGCGTGCCGCCGCGCGCCACGGCCAGCCGGCAGCCATAGGCGGACTGCCAAGCCTGGCTGAAGCCCGAGCCGGCGCCGCGCAGCATGCGGTCGACCAGGTGCGCGACATGGGCGCCATTGAGCAGCACATCGTTGGTCGAGGTGAGGGAGCGCCGGGCGCCCTCCTGTCGCACCAGCATTGCGCTGACGGCCACGGTGATCAGCATGCCCAGCGCCACTGCGACGAGCAGTTCGACGAGGGTGAAGCCGCGCGGCCTGACCGGGCGCGTTCTCATGGCAGCGTGACGTCGGTGACGAAGCGGTGGCGGGCTTGCGATGCCGGCGCATTCACCGGCCGCCATGCCACCGTGATGCGCGCGGTGTTGCCGGCAACGGTGACCGTGGCCAGCGCATTGGGCAGCCCGGCGCCGGCGGCATCGGCAGCCCGCGTCGCCCAGGCGTCGGTGACGGTGGTGGGCAGGCTGACGGTACGCGCCGTCCACATCTGGGCGGCCAGCTCGTTGGCCAGGAGCGATGCGCGCAACTGGTCCTCGGCGGAGACCGACAGCTGCACCGCGCGCGTCTGCAAGGTGACCACCCCCAGGAGCCCCACCAGCACCAGCACAGTGGACACCATCACTTCGATCAGCGAGAAGCCGCGGTGCGAACTGCGGCGCACAGGCAAGGTGGTCATGCGGGGCACCCGTCGGGTTGTGCGTCGGTGAGCGTGCGCGCCGGGTCGCACAGGCGCGTCTGCCCGCCCAGCGACACGGTGACTCGCAAGGCGCGATCGGCGCCGATGCGCGTCACGTCGTAGCGGTTCAGGTTGCCCGGCAAGCACTGGACGCCAGCGCCTGCACCAGGCGTGGCATTGGCCACCAGCCGCCCGGCCGAGCCGAAGCACAGCGCCGTCGGTCCCGTGATGGTGGTGCCGGCCGCCACGTCGGCGAGCGCGCCGCACTGCACGACCTGGGCTCCTTCGCCGTCCAGCAGCGGGACGGTGCGGATGACCCAGAAGCGCCCGTTGGCCGATGCGGTGTTTGCCAGGTCGCACGCAGCGTTTTCGGTAAGGAAGAAGACCACCTGCCGCTGGCGCCGCACGGCCTCCGCCTGAGCCATGCGCAGGCCGTTCTGCAGGCTGTCGGTGACCGTGCGCACCTGGGCGTTGCGGGTCCAGGTGAGGAACGAGGGCGTGGCCAGGCCGAGCAGCAATGCCGCCAACGTGACCGTGACCATGAACTCGATCAGCGAGAAGCCGCGGCCGCCCAGGCCGTGGCCCTTTGCCATCCGCGGCGTCCTCAGCACGTCTGCCCCTTCTTCGTGATCCACTGGGTGGCGCACGTTCCCCACCCTGCAGGCGCGGCCGTGGTGGCGCGCACGTCGAGCTGGTTGACCGTGAAGGTGAAGCCCGCGGTCGCCCCGCTGCCCACGGCCTGAACGGTGAAGGTGGTGGCGTCCGGCGCGCCGGAGCAGCTGACGTTGAAGGAGCCGTACGCCGGCGCCGCAGCGCACGGGGTGGTGAACGCACCGACGGTGGCGTAGGTGCGGTTGTCCTGGAAGTGCCTTTCCATGTTCGCGCGCACCGCGGCCAAGCCGTTGATGCCGTCGGTGATCTGGCCGCGCACGACGTAGTCGCGGTAGGTCGGGTAGGCCACCATGGTCAGGATGCCGACGATCACCACCGTGATCATCAGCTCGATCAGCGTGAATCCCCGACCGCGGGCGGCCTGGCGAGAGTGGGCAAGCATCGACGGTGTTTTCATGGCGCAGTGTTCCGGCAGGTCCTCACGACACCCCTACCGATCGACACGCGGCACGGCAGGGTGCTCCGGCCCGATGGGCGCGGGGTAACCGGCTGTTGCGATCGACCGAGGTGCCTCGCGCGGCTGCTCATTCGAGCGCAGCCGTGCAAGTGGCTTGACCGTATCTTCACCGAGGCGGCCAGGCCCGAAAGCCCCCGGGACCTAGGGGCATGCCAAGGCCCTTTGCCCCTCGTGCAGCCCCTTCACCGAGGGTGGTGCGCCGGCCCGGGCGGGCCTGCGTGTTACGTCGTGATACCAGCCCGGCGCGAGGCCTTGCCGATCGTCGCGGGTCGAACACCGCTCGTCCAAAGGCGGCGGCGCTGCGCCCTACTTCTGCCAGGCCACCCCCGGGGGCTTCAGAACGGAATGTCGTCGTCCATGTCGTCGAAGCCGGTGCTGCTCTTCGCGGGGGCCTTGCCGGCCGGCGCGCCGCCAGGGCGCGCGGCCGGTGCGGCGCTGCGGGAGCCGCCCGGCGCGCCGGCGCCGCCGTCTTCTGCGCCCATGCCACTGCCCATGCCGCCGCCTTCACGGCCGCCGAGCAGGACCATGTTTTCGCCCACCACCTCGGTGCTGTAGCGCTCCTGGCCTTCCTTGTCGGTCCACTTGCGGGTGCGCAGGCGGCCCTCGATGTAGACCGAGCGGCCCTTTTTCAGGTACTCGCCGGCGATTTCGGCCTGGCGTTCAAACAACGACACGGTGTGCCACTCGGTTTCTTCCTGGCGTTCGCCGCTGTCCTTGTTCTTCCACGTGCGCGTGGTGGCCAGCCGCAGGTTGCACACCGCGGCGCCGCTGGGCAGGTAGCGCACCTCGGGGTCGCGGCCGAGGTTGCCGATGAGGATGACTTTGTTGACCGAGGCCATGGCGCGCTCCGCTTCGAGACTGGGTGTGCGAGCGATTATCGCGCCGGCCTCTCGCCGCCGGCCCGCGCGCGCCTCCCCGTGAACAGGGACCACGGGCGAGGGAGTGCGGCTCCCCCGGGCCGGGGCCCGCCGTGGGGCGGGGCGCCTTGCCGGCGGCCTGCGCAGCAAGGGGCCGGCGAGGGGGCTGGCATACGATCGCCACCCCTGGATTCAGCATCCCATGGCCGCCGCCGTCACCGAAGCCGCGCCGCGCGCGCGGGCGCAAGAACCTGCTTCCGCGGCCCGCCGAGGGGCCTGCGAAGAGGTGCTGCACGAGGTCTTCGGCTACGCCGCATTCCGCGGCGCGCAGCGCGAGATCGTCCAGCACGTCGTGGCCGGCGGCGACGCGCTGGTGCTGATGCCCACCGGCGGCGGCAAGAGCCTGTGCTACCAGGTGCCGGCCATCGTTCGGCAGCGCGCCGGGCGCGGCGTGACGCTGGTGGTGTCGCCGCTCATCGCGCTGATGCAGGACCAGGTCGGTGCGCTGGAGGAACTCGGCGTCGGCGCCGCCTTCCTCAACAGCACGCTCGAAGGCGAAGCCGCGCGGCGCGTCGAGCGCGAGCTGCTGGCCGGCCGGCTGACGCTGCTGTACGCCGCGCCCGAGCGCATCCTGACGCCGCGCTTCCTGGCGATGCTCGACTCGTTGCACGAGCGTGGCCTGGTGAGCCTGTTCGCCATCGACGAGGCGCACTGCGTCAGCCAGTGGGGGCACGACTTCCGCGAGGAGTACCTGGGCCTTTCGGCGCTGCACGAGCGCTACCCCGCGGTGCCGCGGCTGGCGCTTACCGCCACCGCCGACGACCACACGCGCGCCGACATCGTGCAGCGGCTGCAGCTCGCCGCGGCGCGCCTGTTCGTGGCCAGCTTCGACCGCCCGAACATCCGCTACACCATCGTCGAGAAGGACGACGCGAAGAAGCAGTTGCTGGCCTTCCTGCGCGACGAGCACGAAGGCGACGCGGGCATCGTCTACTGCCAAAGCCGCAAGAAGGTCGAGGAGACCGCGACCTGGCTCGTCGAGCAGGGCATCGCCGCGCTGCCCTACCACGCCGGCATGGACGCCGAGACGCGCCGGCTGAACCAGGACCGCTTCCAGCGCGACGAGGGGCTGGTGATGGTGGCCACCATCGCCTTCGGCATGGGCATCGACAAGCCCGATGTGCGCTTCGTCGCCCACCTCGACCTGCCCAAGAACATCGAGGGCTATTACCAGGAGACCGGCCGCGCCGGCCGCGACGGCGAGCCGGCCGACGCCTGGATGACCTACGGCCTGCAGGACGTGGTGCAGCAGCGCCGCATGATCGACGAGGGCGAGGCCGACGAGGACTTCAAGCGCGTGCAGCGCGGCAAGCTCGACGCGCTGCTGGCGCTGGCCGAGGCGCACGACTGCCGGCGCGCGCGGCTGCTGGTGTATTTCGGCGAGAGCTACCGCGGGCCGCAGGTCGGCGGCCCGGACTTTGTGGAAGCCCCCGAGGTTGCGGATGATGCGGGTGCCGCCGATGCACCTGCCTCGGCCGCCGACCCCGTTGCTGCCGATTCCGCCGATGCCGCCCCTGCCGCCCATGCCCAGGGCCGCGGCGCACCCATGCGGCTGCGCCCGGCCTGCGGCAACTGCGACAACTGCCTGAACCCGCCTGCCACCTGGGACGGCACCGAGGCGGCGCGCAAGCTGCTGTCGTGCATCTACCGCTTCCAGCAGCACGGCGGCTGGCGCGCGCCGCGGCACTTCGGCGCCGTGCACCTGATCGATGTGCTGCGCGGCAAGCGCAACGAACGGGTCGAGCAGTATGGCCACGCCGAACTCAGCACCTTCGGCGTCGGCGCCGAGCTGTCCGAATCGCAATGGCGCGGCGTGGTGCGCCAGCTGCTGGCGCTGGGGCATCTGCGCGCCGAAGGCGAGTTCAACACGCTGGCGCTGACCGACAGTTCGCGCGCCGTGCTGCGCGGCGAGGTGCCGGTGCGGCTGCGCGTGCCCGCGCAGAAGGCGGCACGCGTGCCGCGCGGGCGCCGCGGGCGCGGCGAGGCGGCAGGCGTGTCGCGCCGCGGCGGCGAAGAGGGGGCGGTGGCGCCGGCGGCGCCGATGTCGCTGGCCGGCGAGGCGGCGGCCCGCTTCGCTGCCCTGAAGAGCTGGCGCGCCGAAGTGGCGCGCGCGCACAACGTGCCGGCCTACGTCGTCTTTCACGACACCACGCTGGCGCAGATGGCCAGCCAGCGGCCGTCGTCGCTGGAGGCGTTGGCCGGCATCAGCGGCGTGGGTGCCCGCAAGCTCGAGCGCTACGGCGAACAGATCCTGCGGCTGCTGGCGGCGCAGCCCTGACAGCACGTGCTGTCTATCATGGCCGGTTGCCCGCATCGGCCGTCCATGACCCGTTTCGCACCCGACCTCGCCGTCTCCGCCCCGCCGGGCCTGGAGGCTGCTCAGGCCGCCCAGGCCGCCGGGGCGCCCGCCGCGCCCGCCACCGACCCACCCCGCTGGCGCGGCCCGTCCGGCGAGGCCCCGATGCTGCGCGTGCGCGGGGCGCGCACGCACAACCTGAAGAACATCGACCTCGACATCCCCAAGCACGCACTGGTGGTGATCACGGGGCTGTCGGGCTCGGGCAAGTCGAGCCTGGCCTTCGACACGCTGTATGCCGAGGGCCAGCGGCGCTACGTGGAGAGCCTGTCGGCCTACGCGCGCCAGTTCCTGCAGCTGATGGACAAGCCCGATGTCGATGTCATCGAGGGCCTGAGCCCGGCCATCAGCATCGAGCAGAAGGCCACCAGCCACAACCCGCGCTCCACCGTCGGCACAGTGACCGAGATCCACGACTACCTGCGCCTGCTGTACGCGCGCGCCGGCACGCCGTTTTGCCCCGACCACGGCCTGCCGCTGGCCGCGCACAGCGTGAGCCAGATGGTCGATGCGATGCTGGCGCTGCCCGAGGGCACGCGGCTGATGCTGCTCGCGCCCGTGGTGCGCGACCGCAAGGGCGAGTTCGCCGATCTCTTCGAGGACATGCGCGCGCGCGGCTACGTGCGCTTTCGCATCCGCGCCGGCGGCCAGGGCGCAGCCCAGGTGTTCGAGGCCGACGCGCTGCCGAAACTGAAGAAGACCGAGAAGCACGACATCGACGTCGTCATCGACCGGCTGAAAGTGCAGCCGCCGATGAAGCAGCGGCTGGCCGAGAGCTTCGAGGCGGCGCTGCGCATCGCCGACGGGCGCGCCATCGGGCTGGAGATGGATGGCGGTGGCGGCACCGGCGCGGCGCCGCGCGAACACCTCTTCAGCAGCAAGTTCGGCTGCCCGCTGTGCAGCTACTCGCTGCCCGAACTGGAGCCGCGGCTGTTCAGCTTCAACTCGCCGGTGGGCGCCTGCACCGCCTGCGACGGCCTCGGCCAGGTGACGGCGTTCGACGCCGAGCGCGTGGTGGCCTTCCCGAGCCTGAGCCTGGCCTCCGGCGCGGTGAAGGGCTGGGACCGGCGCAACGCCTACACCTTCAGCTTGCTGGAAAGTGTCGCCCGGCACTGCGGCTTCGACATCGACATGCCGTTCGAGCAACTGCCCAAGGAGGCGCGGCACGTGCTGCTGTACGGCTCGGGCGAAGACGACATCCCCTTCGTCTACAAGGCTGACGGGCCCGGCGGCCGCACGCGCACCGTGAAGCGCCGGCACCCCTTCGAAGGGATCATCCCCAACTTCGAGCGGCGCTTTCGCGAAACCGACTCGGCGCATGTGCGCGAGGAACTGGCGCGCTACCAGGCCGCCAAGCCATGCCCGGCCTGCGAAGGCACGCGCCTGCGGCGCGAGGCGCGGCACGTGTTCCTGCAGCCGGCGGTGGCAAGCGTGCCGGAGGATCCACCGTTCGCCTCGCCGGCAGGTGAAGGCTCGCCGCCGCCGCCGCGCGGCCTGGCCATCTACGAGGTCGAGCGCGCGACCCTGGCCCAGACGCTGGCGCACTTCGAGACGCTGGAGCTGCAAGGCGCCAAGGCCGAGATTGCCAGCAAGATCGTGCGCGAGATCAGGAGCCGCCTGCGCTTCCTCAACGACGTGGGCCTGGGCTACCTGAGCCTGGACCGCGGCGCCGACACGCTCTCGGGCGGCGAGGCGCAGCGCATCCGCCTGGCCAGCCAGATCGGCAGCGGGCTTTCCGGCGTGATGTACGTGCTGGACGAGCCGAGCATCGGTCTGCACCAACGCGACAACGAGCGGCTGATCGGCACCCTCAAGCGCCTGCGCGACCTGGGCAACAGCGTGCTCGTCGTCGAGCACGACGAAGACATGATCCGCGCCGCCGACCACGTGGTGGACATGGGCCCGGGCGCCGGTGTGCACGGCGGCGAGGTGGTGGCCGAGGGCACGCCGGCCGAGGTGGCGGCCAACGGGTTCTCGCTCACCGGGCGCTACCTCGCGCATGCGCTGAAGATCCCGGTGCCGGCGCGGCGCATGCAGCCCGGTGACCCGATCGAGCCCTTGTTCGAGAACAAGGTATTGCGCGTGGACCATGCGCGCGGCAACAACCTGCAGGACGTGACGGTGGAGGTGCCGGTGGGGCTCTTCACCTGCGTCACGGGCGTCTCGGGTTCGGGCAAGAGCACGCTGATCAACGACACGCTGTACACCGCGGTGGCCAAGAAGCTGTACCAGAGCCACGCCGAGCCGGCGCCGCACGGCCGCATCGAAGGCCTGGAGCACTTCGACAAGGTGATCGCGGTGGACCAAAGCCCCATCGGCCGCACGCCGCGCAGCAACCCGGCCACCTACACGGGCCTGTTCACGCCGATCCGCGAGCTGTTTGCCGAAGTGCCGGCGGCGCGCGAGCGCGGCTACGGGGCGGGGCGCTTCAGCTTCAACGTCGCCGGCGGAAGGTGCGAAGCCTGCGAAGGCGACGGCGTGCTGAAGGTGGAGATGCACTTCCTGCCCGACGTCTACGTGCCGTGCGACACCTGCCGCGGCCAGCGCTACAACCGCGAGACGCTGGAGATCCTCTACAAGGGCAAGCACATCGCCGAGGTGCTGGAGCTCACGGTCGAGGACGCCAACACCTTCTTCGGCGCGGTGCCGTCCATCGCGCGCAAGCTGCAGACGCTGCTCGACGTGGGCCTGGGCTACATCAAGCTCGGCCAGAGCGCCACCACGCTCAGCGGCGGCGAAGCGCAGCGCGTGAAGCTGGCGCTGGAACTGTCCAAGCGCGACACCGGGCGCACGCTGTACATCCTCGACGAGCCGACGACCGGCCTGCACTTCCACGACATCGGCCTGCTGCTGGGCGTGCTGCACGCGCTGCGCGATGCGGGCAACACCATCGTCGTCATCGAGCACAACCTCGACGTCATCAAGACGGCCGATTGGCTCATCGACATGGGGCCGGAAGGTGGCGCCGGCGGCGGCACCGTGGTGGTGGCGGGCACGCCCGAGGCCGTGGCCGCGCACGCGGACAGCCACACGGGGCAGTTCCTGCGCAGCGTGCTCTAGCGGCTCTAGCGCGCCACCGGTGCTCGGTCGTGCTCGGTCGTGCGCGGTGCGTGTCGTGCTGCGCGGTGGCGCGTCCGGCCGGTGCCCGGCCTTACGCGTCGTGACCGGGCGGCCAGGCGTCTTCAGGCTGGCTTCAGCTGGCTGCGTAGATTCCCGGGTGACGTGACTCTTGTGCGCTGCGTTCGTGGCGCTCTTCTCCGATGACCCCCTCGACCTTTGCACGTGCCGCGCGGCGCGCGGCCGGGCTCGCCCTGTGTGCGGCGGCCTGCGTCGTTGCCGGCTGCGGCCAGCTCGGCGTCAAGCCCTGGGAGCGTGACCTGCTCGCCAAGCCCTCGATGCAACTCGACGCGGCGCCCGTCGCCGGTGGCATCGACGACCACATCTACTTCAGCAAGGAGGCCGCCACCGGCGGCCGCGCTTTCGGGGGCGGGGGCTGCGGATGCAACTGACCACCGTACCGGCGGCACCCGCTGCCACCTCGCCTTTGCGCGCGGCGCTGGCCGCCGCCACCTCCGCGCTGCTGGCACCGGCCGCCGCGCTGGCGCAGGGCACCGCGGCGCCGGCAGCCACCGCGCCGGCCTCGCCGACGCCCACGACGGCCGCCCCGTCTGCCGATTGGAAGATCGACAGCGCCGTGCTCTTCTACAACGAGGCCGGCGGGCGCATCCGCGCCATCGAGCCGGTCATCAGCGCCCGGCGCACCGACGGCAACGAGGTCGGCATGGGCCTGAAGGTCACGATCGACTCGCTGACCGGCGCTTCGCCCAACGGCGCCGTACCGCAGCCGGTGCCGCAGACCTTCACGTCGCCGTCGGGCAACAGCAGCTACACCATCGCGGCCGGCGCTCCGCCGCTGGACACGAGCTTCCACGACCGGCGGGTGGCCCTCGCGGCTTCGATGGAGCGGCCGTTCGGCGAGGCGCAGCGCCTGTCGCTGGTGGCCAATGTGTCCTCGGAGTACGACTTCCAGTCGCTCGGCTTCAGCGCCGCGCTGGCGCGCGACTTCAACGACAAGAACACGACGCTCACCTTCGGCCTCGCGCTGGAGGGCAACCGCAGCAAGCCCGTGGGCGGCACGCCCGTGGGGCTGCGGCCTGCAAATGGCGCGCTCCCCGAGCGCAAGCCCGACGAGACGCGCAACGTGCTCGACCTGCTGCTCGGCGTGACGCAGGTGGTCAACCGGCAATGGCTGATGCAGCTCAACCTCGGCCTCGGGCGGGGCAGCGGCTATCACAACGACCCCTACAAGGTGCTGTCGGTGATCGACGGCGGCACGGGCCTGCTCGCCGGTGACCGATACGTGAGCGAGCAGCGCCCCGAGTCACGCACGCGCGTCAGCCTGTACTGGCAGAACAAGGTGCACCTCACGCGCGACGTGCTTGACGTCTCCTACCGCTACTACCAGGACAACTGGGGCGTGCGCGCGCACACGCTCGACACGCGCTACCGCTTCGAGCTGCCGGATGTGGCCAAGGGCCTGCACGTCGAGCCGCGCTGGCGCGTGTACCGCCAGGGCGCGGCCGACTTCTGGCGCGGCTGGCTCGTCGAGGGCGGCGAGTGGTCCAGCACCACGCACCGCGCCACGCTCGACGCTGCCTCGGCCGACCCGCGCCTGGCGGCGTTCAAGGCCCACACGCTGGGCGTGAAGATGGGCCTGGCGACGAGCGCCGTCTCGGAGTGGAGCCTGCGCCTCGAGAGCTACCGCCAACAGCCGGACCGGCCGGGCAACGCGCCCGGCGCGCTGCAGTCGCTCGACCTGGCGCCGACGGTGAAGGCAACCCTCGTGCTGCTGGGCTACAGCACGAGCTTCTGATTCGTGCGCGTGGCCGGGCCTCACGGCACTGAGCGGGCCGACGCCGGCGCGAGCAGCGAACCCGCTGCCTTGGCGGACGACACCCTTGTCGCCACCGCCGGGGGTTGGCGCGGCCGCTTCCAGGCCATGGCGAGCCCTTGTGAAGTGCTGGTCGAGGGCGTGAGCCGCGAAGTGGCGGCCGGCCTGCTGGCGCTCGCCCGCGAGGAGGCGCTGCGCATCGAACGCAAGTTCAGCCGCTACCGCGCCGACAGCGTCGTCGCAATGCTGCACGCCAGCGGCGGCCAGCCCGTGGCCGTGGACGACGAGACCGCGCACCTGCTCGACTTCGCTGCGCACTGCCACGCCGCCAGTGGCGGGCTCTTCGATGTCACGAGCGGCGTGCTGCGCGCCGCCTGGCGCTTCGACGGCGGCAGCACGCTGCCCGAGCCGGCGCTCGTGGAGCGTCTGCGCCAGCGTGTCGGCTGGCCGCGCGTGCAGTGGCAGCGGCCGCTGCTGACGCTGCCCGAAGGCATGGAGCTCGATCTCGGCGGCATCGGCAAGGAGTACGCGGTCGACCGCGTGCTGACGCTGCTGCGCGCCCGCACGGCGGCGCCCTTGCTCGTCAACTTCGGCGGCGACCTGGCGGTGAGCGGGCCGCGAAGCGACGGACGCGCATGGTCTGTGGGCATCGAGCAGCCGGGGGGGGAAGCCGCGGCGGCCGGCGTGATCGCCCTCGCGGCCGGGGGCCTGGCCACCAGCGGTGATGCGCGCCGCTTCCTGCTCAAGGACGGCGTGCGCTACGGCCACCTGCTCGACCCGCGCACCGGCTGGCCCGTGCGCAATGCGCCGCGCTCGGTGACCGTGGCCGCACCCACCTGCACCGAGGCGGGCGTGCTCGCCACGCTGGCCATGCTGCAGGGGCCCGAAGCGCGCACCTGGCTCGCCGCGCAGGGCGCACCGCACTGGATCGTCGATGAATGAAAGGGCGCCACCCGTGACCCACGCAACCCGAACCCTGAACCACTCCCGCTCGGAGGCCGCGGCTCGCACGCGGCGGACGACGGCTTTGACCGAGGTCGAGCCGCCAGCCATGCCCCGGCGCGTCTTCTGCGCCGGTGCCGTCGCCGGCCTCGTCGCGGCCGCGGTGCCGGCCTTCGCCATCGAAGCCGGGCAGCGGGCGCCCGTGTTCTCCCTGCCCGGCCTCGACGGGCCGGTGCAACTCGAGGCCTTGCGCGGCAAGGTCGTGCTGCTGGATTTCTGGGCCTCCTGGTGTGGACCGTGCAAGCTGTCGTTCCCGTGGATGTCGGCGATGCAGGCGCGCCATGGCGCGGCGGGCCTGCGTGTCGTGGCGGTCAACGTCGACCGCGAACGAAGCGCCGCCGATGCCTTCCTGCGCGCACTGCAGCCGCAGATGGCGACGCCGCTGACGATCGCTTTCGACAGTGCCGGCGAGACACCCTCCCGCTACGGCGCCAAGGCCATGCCGACCTCCGTGCTCATCGGCGCCGACGGCCAGGTGCTGCTGCAGCACGCCGGCTTCCGCGACGCCGACCGGCCGGCGCTGGAAGCGGCGATCGCCGCTGCGTTGGGGGCCCAGGGCCGCGCCCCGAAGTGAGCTGAGGCGCGACCTTCAAGAGCCTGCCGCGGTCTGCGGCCCGAGGCGGCAAGTCCGCCGCGCGAAGCGGCGGTGCGCTGGCGTTGGCCGGAGCATGCGCTCGCGGCGGCCATGCCGGCGGCCTACACTGAGTTGGATGGCCCATCCACGCCCTGATCCCGCAAAAGGCGGCCAGCCCGTGGACAGGCAATCGAGTGCCGACGTTGCACGCCGGCGCTGGATCGCACGGGGCTTGCAGGGAATGGCGCTCGCGGTGGCGGGGCCCGTGCTCCCCGCCTGCAGCGGACGCAAGACCATCCGCGGCCAGCCGGTCGTGGCCGGGGCCGCCGTGCTGGCGCTCGGCGACTCGCTCACCTATGGCACCGGCGCGGGCGGCGACCAGGCCAGCTACCCTGCCGTGCTGGCGCGCCTCACCGGCTGGCAGGTGGTCAACGCCGGCGTGCCGGGCGACACCACGGCGCAGGCCCTGGCGCGCACCCCACCGCTGCTGGAAGAGCACCGCCCAGCGCTCGTGCTGCTGGGCATTGGCGGCAACGACTTCCTGCGCCGCCTGGACGAGGGCGCGACGCGCGCCAACGTGCAGCGCACCTGTGAGCTTGTCCGGGACAGCGGCGCGCAGCTGCTGCTCATCGCCGTGCCGCGGCCGACGCTGGCGGCGAAGTTCACCGGCTCGCTCACCGACCACCCAATGTACGGCGAGCTGGCCGAGGCGCTGCGCATCCCGCTGCACCGCCAGGGCTGGGCCGAGGTGCTCGGCGACGAGCGCCTGAAGAGCGATGCCATCCACGCCAACGCGGCCGGCTACGAGCAGTTTGCGCGCGGCCTGATGGCCACGGCGAGGGCTGCAGGGCTGCTGGTAGGGTGAGGCGGCCGGCGTGCCCGCCAGCCGCCGTGGCGGGGCTGTGCGGGCCCTGTGGAGGCCGCCGCCGTGCCAGCGCAGCCCGGCCTCCGCCAACGAAAAGGCGCCCCGCAGGGCGCCAAGGAAAAGGGCCCCACCGGGGCCCTGTGCACTTCAGCGAAACCTGATCACTTCAGGTGGCCGCTGATCGCCTTGGTCATCTCGAACATCGAGACCTGCGCCTTGCCCAGCACTTCCTTCAGCTTGGCGTCGGCGTTGATCATGGTCTTCTTGACCTTGTCCTGCAGGCCGTTCTTCTTGATGTATTCCCAGACCTTCTTCGTGACCTCGGTGCGCGGCAGGGCCTTGTCGCCAATCACGGCGGCCAGCGCGGCACTCGGGGTCATGGGCTTCATGAAGGCGGCACTGGGGGTGCGCTTCGTGGCCGGGGCCTTGGGCTTGGCGGCCTTCTTCGTCGCTGCCTTCTTGGCCGGGGCTGCCTTCTTGGCCGGAGCGGCCTTCTTCGCGGCGGCCTTCTTGGCCGGCGCCTTCTTCGTGGCCGCCTTCTTGGCGGGGGCCTTCTTCGCAGCGGCCTTTTTCGCCGGGGCCTTCTTCGCAGCTTTCTTCGCAGTTGCCATTTGAGTGATCTCCGTCAGTGGTTGAGTCGGATGCCGGAGCCTGCTTTCTTCGGCCTCTGCGGGCCTGATGCGGGGTTCCTCTCGCTTCTTCGCAGGGCTTCGTTTTCACTCTGCCTTGCGCTGCTTCGAGGGGCCTCGTTCGGTACGGGGCTTCCGGGCAGGCGCGATGGTAATGCGCTTCATAGGTGATGAGAAGCGTTTTTCCTAGGTAAGAGATGCTTTCTTGCCACGCTATCCTCCTCGCATGAAGACACTCGCACGTTGGCTGCTGCTCGCCGCGGCCCTGCTCCTGGTGGCCCACCTGTACCCCGGCGTGTCGGTGGCGAGCTTCGGCTCGGCCCTCGTGGCGGCCCTCGTGATCGGGCTGTTCAACACGCTCGTGCGGCCGTTGCTCGTGCTGCTGACGCTGCCGGTGACGCTGCTCACGCTGGGCCTGTTCCTCTTCGTGATCAACGCGCTGATGTTCTGGGCGGCCGCCTCGCTCCTCGATGGATTCAACGTCGCGGGCTTCACGGCGGCGCTCATCGGCT
>JAEUPC010000052.1 GCA_016789865.1 Rubrivivax sp. | reverse complement strand
TCGGCGCCGAACCAGGTGGCGAACACCGTGGCCACGTTCATGTACAGCGGCAGCGAGCGGCCGGCCACCATGTAGTCCTTGGCGTTGTGCACACGCCGCGCGGCCAGCAGGCCGATGGTGATGGTGACGGCAAGGTAGGCGACGACGAAGGTGATGAGCACGTGGCACTCCGTGGCGAATGCGGGAAGCGGCGGCGCGCGCCTGACCATGCGCCGCCCTGGGGGCCGAAGTCCGGGCGGCCCCGCGCCGCGCGGGGCGAAGTTTAGGGCGGCAGGGGTGCCGCGCCCTGAGGCAAACCCCTGATCAGCCCCGGGCCCGGCCGTGGCCGCGAGTCACCGCAACCACAGGTGCGAAGCCACCGTCGCCACCACCAACCCGCCGACGAACCCCAGGCCCGCCCACAGCAACCCCTGCAGCAGGCGGTTGGTGCGCCGCTGCTCGGCCAGCAGCTGGTGCAGCAGGTGCCGGCCGGTGTCGTCGGCGCGGCGCACCAGCGCGTCGTGCACCAGTCGCGGCAGCTCGGGCAGCATGCGCGCGTAGCGCGGCGCCTCGTCGCGCAGCCGCTCGGTCAGGCCGCGCCAGCCCACCTGCTCGCTCATCCAGCGCTCGAGGAACGGCTTGCCGGTGGTCCACAGGTCCAGCTCGGGGTCGAGCATGCGGCCCAGGCCCTCGATGTTCAGCAGCGTCTTCTGCAGCAGCACCAGCTGCGGCTGGATCTGGACGTTGAAGCGGCGCGAGATCTGGAACAGGCGCATCAGCACCTGGCCCAGCGAGATGTCCTTCAGCGGCCGCGCGAAGTGCGGCTCGCAGGCGGTGCGGATGGCGCCCTCGAGTTCGTCGACGCGCGTGCCGGCGGGCACCCAGCCGCTTTCGATGTGCAGCTCGGCCACCCGCTTGTAGTCGCGGCGGAAGAAGGCGATGAAGTTGTGCGCCAGGTACTGCTGGTCGCGTTCGGTCAGCGTGCCGATGATGCCGAAGTCGAGCGCCACGTAGCGGCCGAAGGTGGCCGGCTCGACGCTGATGAAGATGTTGCCCGGGTGCATGTCGGCGTGGAAGAAGCCGTCGCGGAACACCTGGGTGAAGAACACCGTCACGCCGTCGCGCGCGAGCTTCTTGAAGTCGATGCCGGCCTCGCGCAGCCGTGCGGTCTGGCTGATCGGGATGCCGTGCATGCGCTCCATCACGATCACGTCCTGGCGGCACAGCTCCCACACCATCTCGGGCACCAGGATCAGGTCGCCGACGTTGCGCCGCAGCTGCGTGGCGTTGGCCGCCTCGCGCACCAGGTCGAGCTCGTCGTGCAGGTAGGTGTCGAACTCGGCCACCACGTCGCGTGGCCTGAGGCGCCGGCCGTCGGCCGACAGGCGCTCGATCCACCCGGCCAGCTGGTGCAGCAGTGCCAGGTCCTTCTCGATCACCGCCAGCATGCCCGGGCGCAGCACCTTCACCGCCACCGCCCGGCCGGGCTGCGCCGGGGTGCCGCTCAGCGTGGCGAAGTGCACCTGGGCGATCGACGCGCTGGCCACCGGCTCGGCTTCGAACGACTCGAAGATGTCCTCGATGCGCCGGCCGAAGGCGCGCTCGACGATGGCGCGCGCGGCCGCGGCCGGGAACGGCGGCACGCGGTCCTGCAACTGGGCCAGTTCCTCGGCCACCTCGGGCGGCAGCAGGTCGCGGCGGGTGGAGAGCACCTGGCCGAACTTGACGAAGATCGGGCCCAGGCGCACCAGACCCTCGCGCAGGCGCACGCCGCGTGGCGCGTCCAGGCGCCGGCCGATCGTGACGATGCGCACCAGCGCGCGCACCCAGCGCTGGCGAAACGCCGACAGCGCCACCTCGTCCAGCCCGAAGCGCAGGACGGTGACGATGATGAAGACGAGGCGCGTGAAGCGCTTCATCGGCGGCCCGGGCCGAACCGCGACGTGACCTGCGTGACCTTCTCGGCCAGCGTGCTGGCCACCGGGCCGGCCCAGGCGCCGGGTGCCAGGCCGGCGGCGGCGTTCAGTGCGCCGAGCAGCCCGCGGCCCAGCGCCCGCCCGAACTCGTGCAGCTGGCCGGCCACCGCCGGCCCGAACAGGCGTTCGAGATCGGCCGCCACGTCCCAGCGCAGGTTTTCCAGCAGCCAGCCGATGTCCGCGGCGAATGCCGCGTCGCCTTCCACCTTCACGCCCGGGCGCTCGCCGGCCAGGGCGCGGGCCAGCAGCGCCGCGGGGTTGTGCGCATCGATGATCACGCGCAGGTCGGCACGCGCCGCGCCAGCGTCCGAGGCGGCCGCGGACCCTGTGGCCCCGGCCGCCGCCGCGGGAGCGGCTGACTGTGCCGGCGGCACCGGCGGCACCGCTGATTGCGGCAGGCCGCACCATTCGAGCATGCCGGCCGGCGTGACCCGCCAGCGAAGCGCCGGCGCGGGCGGCAGCAGCGCCGGCCAGTCGGCCAGCGTCACGGCCAGCTCGCGCCCGGCATGCGGCACCAGGCGTTGCAGGGCCACCGGTTCGGCGCGCAGCACGTGGTTGAGCACCAGCGTCACACGCTCCAGCGCGGGCGGCGCAAGCAGCTGGGCGAGGGCATCGAGCATGGCCGCGGCATTGTAGGCAGCGGGGTGCACCGGCCCGGCCGGCTGGGCACAAATGCACGACGCCTTGCGTTGCACCCGACCCGGGCGGGGCGGCGGGGCCGGGCGCGCCGAGGGCCTCGAATAGCATGCGCGGCTCTTGTCTGCCGCCATGTCTTCCAACGTCCTGCTCACCGGCGCCACCGGCTACATCGCCTCGCACACCTGGCTCGCGCTGCTGGCCGCCGGTCACCGCGTGATCGGCGTGGACGACTTCTCCAACAGCTCGCCGGTGGTGCTCGAACGCCTGGCCGAACTGTCCGGCCAGGCGCCGCGCTTCGAGCGCCTGGACGTGGGCGATGCCGCGGCCCTGGAGGCGCTTTTCGCGCGCGAGCGCATCGACGCCACGGTGCACTTCGCGGCCTTCAAGGCAGTGGGCGAGTCCACCGCCAAACCGCTGGACTACTACGCCAACAACCTCGGCGGCCTGGTCAACGTGTGCCGCACGATGCAGCGCCACGGCGTCAGGCGTTTCGTGTTCAGCTCCAGTGCCACGGTCTATGGCGATCCGCGCGAGCTGCCCATCACCGAGCGCGCGCCGCTTTCGGCCACCAACCCCTACGGCCACACCAAGCTGATGGGCGAGCAGATCGTCGCCGACCTCGCTGCGGCCGACGCCATCACGCTCGAAGGAGCCGCCAAGCGCGCCGCGTGGCAGAACGCCGTGCTGCGCTACTTCAACCCGGTGGGCGCCCACGAAAGCGGCCGCATCGGCGAGGACCCGCGCGGCACGCCCAACAACCTGATGCCCTACGTGGCGCAGGTGGCGGTGGGGCGCCGCGCGCACCTGTCGGTGTTCGGCAACGACTACGCCACGCCCGACGGCACCGGCGTGCGCGACTACATCCATGTCGTCGACCTGGCCGCGGGCCACGTCGCGGCCCTGGACAGGCTGCTCGCCGCGCCCGGCTCGTTCACCGTCAACCTGGGCACGGGCCGCGGCGCCAGCGTGCTGGAAGTGGTGCGCGCCTACGAGGCGGCCAGTGGCCGGCCGGTGCCCTACCGCATCGAGCCGCGGCGGCCCGGCGACGTGGCCGCCTGCTGGGCCGACCCCACGCTGGCGCGCGAACTGCTGGGCTGGCAGGCCCGGCTGGACCTGCGCCGCATGTGCGCCGACAGCTGGCGCTGGCAACAACAGAACCCCAAGGGATTCGAAGGATGAGTGCACCCAAGGACGCGGGTCGCGCCAAGAAGGCGGACCTGATCGCCGTCGTGCCGGTGGTGATGGCCGGCGGCTCGGGCACGCGGCTGTGGCCGCTGTCGCGCGCGGGCTATCCCAAGCAGTTCCTCGTGCTCAGCGGCAACACCAGCCTGTTCCAGCAGGCGGTGGCGCGGTTGCAGGGGCTGGCCGACGGGCAGATCGCCGTGCAGCCGCCGCTGGTGGTGGGCAACGACGAGCATCGTTTCCTCGTGCTGGACCAGTTGCGCGAACTGAAGAGCGAGCCGGCCGCCGTGCTGCTGGAGCCGATGGGCCGCAACACCGCGCCGGCGCTGACGCTGGCCGCGCTGCAGGCGCTGGAAGGCGGTGGCGACCCGGTGCTGGTGGTCACGCCCGCCGATCACGTCATCCCGGATGAAACCGCCTTCGCCGCGGCGATGCGCGGTGCGGTGCGGCAGGCCACAGGCGGCGCCATCGCCATCCTCGGCATCAAGCCCACGCGCGCGGAAACCGGCTATGGCTACATCCGCACCGAGGCGGGCGGCCGCGCCAACGATGCGCCGGGCGCGGCCCCCGAACAACGCGTCGTGCGCTTCGTCGAGAAGCCCGATGCCGCCACCGCGCAGCGCTACCTCGAGGCCGGCGGATACTCGTGGAACGCCGGCATGTTCGTGCTGCGTGCGTCGGTCTGGATGGCCGCGCTGGAGCGCTTCCGGCCCGACATCGCCGCAGCCTGCCGCGCCGCCTTTGCGGCGCGCAGCACCGACGCCGCGTTCGTGCGCCCGGGCAAGGCCGAATTCGCCGCGGTGCCTGCGGAGTCGATCGACTACGCGGTGATGGAGAAGTGCCCCGGCGTGCTCGACATCCGCATGCAGGAGCTGGACGCCGGCTGGAACGACCTGGGCGCCTGGGACGCCGTGTGGCAGGTGCTGCCGCACGACAAGGACGGCAACGCCGCGGTGGGCGACGCGCTGGTGGCCGACAGCCACAACACGCTCGTGCATGCCACGAGCCGCCTGGTCAGCGTGGTGGGCCTGGACGACGTGGTGGTGGTGGAGACGCCCGACGCCGTGCTGGTGGCCAGCCGCGAGAAGAGCCAGGACGTGAAGACCATCGTCGCGATGCTCGGCAAGGAGCAGCGCGGCGAGCAGGTGCTGCATCGCAAGGTGCACCGCCCGTGGGGCTGGTACGACAGCATCGACCATGGCCCGCGGCACCAGGTCAAGCGCATCATGGTCAAGCCCGGCGCCTCGCTCAGCCTGCAGATGCACCACCACCGCGCCGAGCACTGGATCGTCGTCTCCGGCACGGCCGAGGTGACCAACGGCGACAAGGTGATCATGCTCACCGAGAACCAGAGCACCTACATTCCGCTGGGCCAGGTGCACCGGCTGCGCAACCCGGGCAAGGTGCCGCTGGAGATCATCGAGGTGCAGTCGGGCAGCTACCTGGGCGAGGACGACATCGTGCGCTTCGAAGACACCTACGGAAGGAGCTGAGCTCCGCGGGGCGCAGCGCGAAGGAGCGATCGGCATGACCCTGCTCGTCACGGGCGGCGCCGGCTTCATCGGCAGCAACTTCGTGCTCGACTGGTTCGCCCAGCCAGGCGATGCCGGCGCCGAGCGCATCGTCAACCTCGACGCGCTCACCTACGCCGGCAACCTGCGCAACCTCGCCGCGCTGGCCGGCGATGCGCGTCATGTCTTCGTGCGCGGCGACATCCGCGACCGTGCGCTCGTCGACCGCCTGCTGGCCGAGCATCGGCCCAGGGCGATCGTGCACTTCGCTGCCGAGAGCCATGTCGACCGCAGCATCCTCGGGCCGGCGGCCTTCGTCCAGACCAACGTCGAAGGCACCTTCACGCTGCTCGAAGCGGCCCGCGTGCATCTGCAGTCGCTGGCGCTGGCCGAGCGCGGGGCGTTCCGCTTCCTGCACGTCAGTACCGACGAGGTCTACGGCAGCCTCGCCCCCGGGGCGCCGGCCTTCACCGAAGCGCATCCGTTCGAGCCCAACAGCCCGTACTCGGCCAGCAAGGCGGCCAGCGACCACCTCGTGCGCGCCTGGTTCCACACCTACGGGCTGCCGGTGCTCACCAGCAATTGCAGCAACAACTACGGGCCGTACCAGTTCCCGGAGAAACTGATCCCGCTGATGATCGTCAACGCGCTGGCCGGCAAGCCGCTGCCGGTGTACGGCGACGGGCTGCAGGTGCGCGACTGGCTCTACGTCGGTGACCACTGCACCGCGTTGCGTGCCGTGCTGGCGCGCGGCAGGCCGGGCGAAACCTACAACATCGGCGGCTGGAACGAGCAGCCCAACATCGAGATCGTGCGCACGCTGTGCGCGCTGCTCGACGAACTGCGCCCCGGCGCCGCCGGCTCCTGCGTGCGCCTCATCACGCACGTGAAGGACCGGCCCGGCCACGACCGCCGTTACGCCGTCGACGCGCGCAAGATCGAGCGCGAGCTCGGCTGGCGGCCGGCCGAGACCTTCACCACCGGCATCCGCAAGACGGTGCGCTGGTACCTCGACCACGCCGCCTGGGTGGCCGATGTGCAAAGCGGCGCCTACCGCGACTGGGTGGCCGCCAACTATCAATCCCGCTAGGCCAGGCGCGGCGCGCTGCGGTCTCCTGCCACGATGAGTCAACGCATCCTGCTCTTGGGCATGAACGGCCAGGTCGGCTGGGAGCTGCAGCGTGCGCTGGCGCCGCTGGGCGAGATCGTGGCCTGCGACTTCGACTCGGCGGGTGACCGGCGCGCCGACTTCACCGATCCCGAGGCGCTGCGCGCGCTGGTGTGGCGCGTGCAGCCGGCGGTGATCGTCAATGCCGCGGCCTACACCGCGGTGGACAAGGCCGAAGTCGAGCCCGAACTCGCGCGGGTGGTGAACGCGGCGGCGCCGGCCGTGCTGGCCGACGAGGCCGAGGCGTGCGAAGCGCTGCTCGTGCACTTCAGCACCGACTACGTGTTCGACGGCAGCGGCAGCGAAGCGCGCGAGGAAGACGACGCCGTCGGGCCGTTGAACGTCTACGGTCGCACCAAGCTGGAAGGCGAGCGCGCCATCCGCATGAGCGGCTGTCACCACCTCATCCTGCGCACGAGCTGGGTGTACGCAGCGCGGGGCGGCAACTTCGCGCGCACGATGCTGCGCCTGGGCGCCGAGCGCGACACGCTGGACGTGGTGGACGACCAGGTCGGCGCGCCCACCGGTGCCGAGCTGCTGGCCGACGTGACCGCGCACGCCCTGCTGCGGCTGCGTGCCGCGCCCGAGCTCGGCGGCACCTACCACTGCGTGGCCTCGGGCGAGGCGAGCTGGTACGACTACGCGTGCCAGGTCTTCGACTGGGCGCGCGCACACGGCGTTGCGCTGCGCCTGCCGGCCCAGGGGCTGAAGGCGGTGACCAGCGCCGAGTTCGCGACGCCGGCGAAGCGGCCGCTGAACTCGCGCCTCTCGACCCGCAAGCTGCGCGACACCTTCGGTCTCGCATTGCCGATGTGGCAGCCGGGCGTCGAGCGCATGCTCGCCGAGGTGCACGGGCGCTGACGGCCTGAAGCCCCCGGGGGTCAGCGCACAATCGCCGCCCATGCGCAAGGGCCTCATCCTCGCTGGTGGTGCCGGCACGCGGCTGCACCCGGCCACGCTGGCCGTCAGCAAGCAGCTGCTGCCGGTGTACGACAAGCCGATGATCTACTACCCGCTGTCGGCGCTGATGCTGGCCGGCATGCGCGAGGTGCTGGTGATCAGCACGCCGCAG
>JAEUPC010000037.1 GCA_016789865.1 Rubrivivax sp. | reverse complement strand
CTACACGCTGTCGATGGGCTACAACCTGCTGCCCGGCGAAGTGTTCTTCGGCAAGGGCACGGCCAAGCTCTCGCAGGGCTACATCCTCGCCGGCGCCGGCACCACCGACTTCGCCGGGCAGAAGAAGCAGACCATCGATGTCGGCTTCGGCCTGCGCCTGCTGTGGAACCAGCGCCTGGCGTTCAACGCCGAGGTGCGCGACCACATGTTCAGCCTGGACCTGCTGGGCCGCCGCGAGACCACGCAGAACCCCGAGATCGCGATCGGTTTCTCGGTCGTCTTCTGAGACCGTCGATGCACGAAAGCGACCGCATGAAAGACACGATGCACGACCCCTCGATCCGGCTGCACGCCCGCCGAGTGCTGCTCACCAGCCTGGGCGCGACGGCGTTGTTCGGCTCGCTGGCGGGCCCGCGCCGCGCGCGCGCGGCCGTGGCGCCTTCGATGCCCGCGCCCGACTTCACGCTGAAGAGCGCCGAAGGCGGCAACCTGCGCCTGGCCGAGCTGCGCGGCCGCGTCGTGCTGGTCAACTTCTGGGCCACCTGGTGCGGGCCGTGCAAGATCGAGATGCCGCACCTGAACCGCATCTACGAGAAGTACAGGAGCGCCGGCTTCGTGCTGCTGGGGGTCAACATCGACGAAGACCCCAAGCAGGCGGTGGCGCTGGCCACGCGCCTGGGACTGAAGTTCCCGGTGCTGTTCGATACCGACAAGGCGGTCAGCCGCCGCTACGCGCTGGACAGCATGCCCGGCACCGTGCTCATCGACCGCGACGGCAAGGTGCGCCACGTGCACAAGGGCTACCGCGAGGGCGTGGAGGCCACTTACGACGCGCAGGTGCGCGCGCTGGTGAAGGAGTGATGGTTCACAGGAGCATCGAGATGGCCTCTTCCACCCAGGCCCCGACGATGGCGCGTGCCGTGTGCCCCGCGCCGCGTGCCGGCCGGCTGCGCCGTGCCGCCGCTGCCGGCGTGGCCGCCGCGGCGCTGCTCGGTGCCGGCTGCTCGATGCCGCAGCCCTGGGTCAAGCCCTATGAGCGCGAACGGCTGGCCGACCCGCTGATGCAGTTTTCGCGCGGCGCGCTTGTAGAAAAGCACCGCGAGCACGTGCACCTGGTGCGTGAAGGGGCGCGCGGTGCGGTCGGCGTGCAGGGGGGCGGCTGTGGCTGCAACTGAGGGGTTGCGCGCCCGGCTCGCCCGAGCGGCGGTGGCTGCCGGCTGGCGGGTGCGCCGGCTGCAGCGCCTGCTGAGGCATGTGCTGCCGGGCCTGGCGCCAAGCCTCGCGCCGGGGCTCATCGCCCCGCAGGCCCAGGCCGCCACGCTGCCCGAAGACCGCTCCGAGGCCGTGTACCACTACTACGACGGCGGCGGGGTCAAGGCCCAGGGGCCGGCGCTGCTGGTGCGCAAGAGCCTCGCCGACCGCGTGTCGCTGTCGGCCGGGTACTACGTCGATGCGGTGAGCAATGCGTCGATCGACGTGGTCACCACCGCCAGCCCGTTCAAGGAAACGCGCACCGCCTACGACCTGGGCGCCGACTGGCTGGTGCGCGACACGCTCGTCACGGCGGGGCTGTACACCAGCCGCGAGCCCGACTACGACGTGAAGAGCGCCAGCCTGGACGCGGCGCACGAGGTGTTCGGCGCCATGACCACGGTGAGCCTCGGGTTCACGCGCAGCGCCGACGAAGTGCGCCGGGCCTACGACCCGGCGTTCCGGGACGTGGCCAAGCACTGGCAATACCGTTTCGGCCTGACGCAGATCCTCACGCCGCGCTGGCTGATGAGCGCCAACGTCGAGGCCATCTCGGACGCCGGTTTTCTCGGCAGCCCGTACCGCGCCGCGCGCGTGTTCGGCGCCACCGTGCCCGAGCGTGTGCCGCGCACGCGCTCCAGCCGCGCCGTCAAGCTGCGCAGCCTGTACGACTACGGTGAAGGTGCCGCGCGCACGGCACTGCGCGTGGAGTACCGCTACTTCTGGGACAACTGGGACGTCACCGCGCACACGCTGGAGCTGGGCGCTGCGCGCCATGTGGCGGCCGGCTGGCTGGCCGAGGCGAGCTGGCGCCACTACACGCAGGACAAGGCGCTGTTCTACAGCGACAACGCGCAGTCGGAGACGCTGTTCGTGTCGCGCAACCGGCAGCTCGGCACTTTCACGAGCAACTCGGTGGTGGCCAAGGCCACCTACACCTTCGGCGGCTCGTGGGCACGATTCGATACCAAGTTCACCGGCTCGCTGGAGCGCAAGCAGTTCAAATTCAACGACTTCACCGATGTGCGCACAGGGGGCCTGTACTCGCACAACGCCACCTTGCTGCAGCTGCTGCTGTCGGCCAGGTTCTGAAGGTGTCGTCCGGGCCGCCACACAGCGCACGGGGAGTGCCAAACGCCATGTTGTCGATCTCGAACATCTTCCTGCGGCGCGCAGGCCCCGGGCTGGCCGCCGCCTTGGCCTGCGCCACGCTGGCTGTCGCGCAGCCGGCCACCACGCCGCCAGCCACACCGGTGGCCGCGCCCGCGGCGCCCGCCGCGCCGGCCTCGGCCCCGGCGGCCGCGCCAGCTGCTGCGACGGCCGCTGCGACGGCCGCCTCGGCGCCTGTCGCGCCGCCCGTGCCCACGCCCGGAGCGGCGCCGGCCGGCCTCGACCAGCGCGTGCAGGACATCAAGGCCGAGGTCATCCGCCTGAATCGCGACCTGCTGGTGCTCGAAGAAGAGCTGCTGTTCCCGGCCGGCACCCAGGTGGCGCTGTTCGTCTCCATGGACGTCGGCAAGCTGTTCGAGTTGGAGTCGGTGCAGATCAAGCTCGACGACAAGGTCGTGGCCGCGCACCTGTACACGCCGCTGCAGGTGCAGGCGCTGCACCGCGGCGGCGTGCAGCGCATCTTCGTGGGCAACCTCAAGGCCGGTGATCATTCGATCGACGCCTTCTTCACCGGCCGCGGCCCCCACACCCGCGACTACAAGCGCGGCGTGACGATGAAGTTCGAGAAGGGCACCGAGCCCAAGTACATCGAGCTGCGCATCAAGGACAGCCTGCAAAGGCTGCAGCCCGAGTTCGAAGTGAAGGTGTGGTGAATACCTCCCCCCCGAAGCGACCTGCGGTCGCCTCCCCCGGAACCCAGGGCAGGGGGCACCCCCAGCGGACCGGCAAAGCCGGGTCCGCGGCGGTCGCTTGGCTGTGCGGGTCGGTGGTGTGCTGCATGCTCTGTGGCATGCCTGCGCCGTCTGCGGCCCAGCCCGCCCAGCAGCCGGCGTCGTCGGCCGTGGTTCAGCCCGCCTCGGCCACCTCGCGCGGTTTCGAACCCGGCCCCGTGCTCGCGCCGCACTACGGCGACGCGCTGTTCGAGTTCTTCCAGGACAAGAACTTCGAGGCCGTCACGGGCCTGATGGTCTCGCAGCACTTCAAGCGCGTGAGCCCGCACGACGACGAAGGCGAGCTGCTGCGCGGCGGCCTGCTGCTCAGCTGGGGCCTGCACCAGGAGGCGGGCGAGGTGTTCGAGCGGCTGCTCGCGCAGAACATGCCGGTGAGGGTGCGCGACCGTGCCTGGTACTTCCTGGCAAAGATCCGCTACCAGCGCGGCCTGCCCGAAGCGGCCGAAGCCGCGCTGGCGCGCATCGAGCAGCCGCTGCCCGATGCGCTGCAGGAGGAGCGCGTGCTGCTGCAGGCGCGGCTCTTGATGGGCCGTGGCGAGCATGCGGCGGCCACCGAATTGCTGCGCACGCTGCCGCCGCAGGCCAGCGCCGTGGCCCGCTTCAACCTCGGCGTGGCGATGGTCAAGGCCGGCGACCTGCCGCAAGGCACCGCGCTGCTGGATGCGCTCGGCCAGCAAGGCGCTGCCGACGAAGAGCAGCGTGCGCTGCGCGACCGCGCCAACGTGGCGCTGGGCTACACGGCGCTGGCCGGCAAGCTCGGTGCCGATGCCCGCCGCTACTTCGAGCGTGTGCGACTGCAGGGCCCCGATGCGGGCAAGGCGTTGCTCGGCTACGGTTGGGCCGCGCTCGAGCTTGGTGAGCCCAGGCACGCGCTGGTGCCCTTCGGCGACCTGCGCGAGCGGCCGGTCAGCGACCCCGCCGCGGTGGAAGCCAACATCGCCTGGCCCTTCGCGCTGGCCGAAGCCGGCGCGCACGCGGCCGCGCTCGACGGCTACCAGAAGGCCGTGGCCGCGTTCCAGGGCGAGCGGGGCGCGCTCGAGCAGTCGATGGCCGCCATCCGCGGGGGCCGCTTCGTGCAGGCGATGCTGGAACGCAACCCGCGTTCGGGCATGGGCTGGCTCGGCGGGCTGGAGCGCTTGCCGGACATGCCGCACGCCGGCCACCTGGCGCCGGTGATGGCCGGGCACGAGTTCCAGGAGGCGTTCAAGAACCTGCACGACCTGGTCTTCATCGGCGGCAACCTCGAAGGCTGGCAGGGCAAGCTGACGAGTTACCACGACATGCTGGCCAACCGGCGCCAAGCCTTCGCCGACCGCCTGCCGAAGATGCGCGAGAAGGCCGGCGCGATGGACATCGACGGCCTCGAGCGGCGCCGCGCCGCCATCGCCGCCGAACTGGCCGCGGCGCAAGCGGCCACCGATGTCGAGGCCCTGGCCGACGCCCGCGAGCGCGCGCACCTGCAGCGCATCCGCCAGGGCCAGGCCGCGCTGCAAGGCGCCACCGCCAGCGACACCGAAGCCGACGCGGCGCGCGAACGGCTGCGCCGCGTGGCCGGGGCGTTGACGTGGCAGCTGACGCAGCAATTCCCGGCCCGCCTGTGGGAAGCGCAGAAGGCGCTTCGCGGCACCGCCGAAGCGGTGGCCGAATCGCGCCAGCGCGACGCCGCGCTGGTGCGCGCCGCGGCCGAGGAGCCGGCGCGCTTCGAACGCTTCGCCGCGCGCATCGCCGCGCTCGGCCAGCGCATCGCCGGCCTGATCCCCCAGGTGGCGGCGCTGCGCGACGAGCAGGCCGGTCAGCTGCAGGAGATCGCCGTGGCGGCGCTGCAGCAGCAGCAGGAGCGGCTGGAGCTCTACGCCGTGCAGGCGCGGCTGGGCATCGCGCAACTCCACGACCGGGCCCAGCTTGCGGAGCGCCGCACCGACAGGCCGGGCGAGCGCCCGGCCGAGGGTGCGGCGGCGGAGGGCCCCAAGCGATGAAAGTCGCCGGGCAGCCTCTTCGGGCTCTTCGGCCACTTGGGCCCCTTCGCCGGCACAGCGAACCCGGCCGACCGGGCACGCTGGCGCTGGCTGGCCCGTTGGCGCTGGCGGCGCTGGCGGCGCTGGCGGCGCTGGCCGGCTGCGCCACGAAGGAGCCGAACAAGCGCCCGCCCGGCGACGACGCCCCCACGCTGGCCACGCTGGCTAGGCGCAGCGTCGAGATCCCCAAGGAAGGCGGCATTGCCACCGACGAAGCGAAGGCGATGTCGGCCTACCGCGCCTTCCTCGACGTGGCCGGCCGCGACGCGCCGCAGCGCCCCGAGGTGATGCGCCGCCTGGCCGACCTCGAGATGGACCTGGCCGACCGCAAGTCGGCCGACGGCGGCGCCGTGCCCGACTACAAGGGCGCCGTGGCGCAATACGAGAAGGTGCTGCGCGAGCACCCGAATGCGCCCGGCAACGACCGCGTGCTCTACCAGCTGGCGCGCGCGCAGGAGCAAGGCGGCGACCTCGAAGCGGCGCTGAAGACGTTGACCCGCATCACGCAGGTCTACCCCGACACGGTGCACCGCGACGAGGTCTTCTTCCGTCGCGGCGAGCTGCTGTTCGCCACGCGCGACTACGCCGGCGCCGGCGAGGCCTACAACACCGTGCTGCGCAGCAGCACCACCACGCCTTTCACCGAGCGTGCGCTGTACATGCGCGGTTGGTCGCTGTTCAAGCAGGCCAAGCTCGACGAGGCGCTGGAATCCTTCTTCAGGGTGCTGGACGTCAAGCTCGGCGGGCCGCCTTCGCCTGGCCCCGACCCGCTGGCGCATCTGACGCGGGCCGACAAGGAGCTGCTCGAAGACACCCATCGCGTGATGAGCCTGTCGCTGGCCAACCTCGAAGGCGCGGCGGCCATCGGCAAATACGTGACGAGCCAGAACCCGGCCGATGTGCGCCGCGGCTACGAGCACCGCGTCTACATCGAGCTGGCCGAGCTGTTCCTGAAGCAGGACCGCCCGAAGGACGCTGCCGACACGTTGGCCTTCTACGCACGGCTGCGCCCGCTGGCCACGCCGGCGCCCGAGCTGCTGGCCCGCGTCATCGACATCCACGAGGCCAAGGGCTTCCCGACGCTGGCGCTGGAGGCCAAGCGTGACTTCGTCAGCCGCTACGGCCGCACCAGCGAATTCCGCAAGGCCAACGACGAAGGCTGGCGGGCGGCACAGCCGCGCGTCAAGACGCACCTGGCCGAACTCGCGCGGCACCACCACGCGGCCACGCAGCAGACCAAGTCGCGTGCCGACCTGCAGGAGGCCGTGCGCTGGTACCGCGAGCTGCTGACGGCGTTCCCCGACGACGGTGAGGTCGTGCAGCAGCGCTTCCTGCTGGCCGAGCTGCTGTTCGAGGACAGGCAGTTCGTGCCCGCGATGGTGGAGTACGAGACGGTGGCCTATGGCCGCCCGACCGACGCCCTGGCGGCGCTGGCCGGCCTGTCGCCCAGCACAGCACCGGCCAAGCCCGCCGTGCCGGCCTTCGCCAGGGCCGCCGATGCCGGCTACGCGGCGCTGCTGGCCTATGCCGAGCAGGCCAAGGGCGCGCCCGGTGCCGGCGAGCGCGTGGCGCTGGAGCGCGCCAGCGTGGCCAGCGCGATGAGGTTTGCCGCCGCCTTCCCGCAAGACGGCCGCGTCGGCAGCGTCACCACCCACGCCGCCGAGTCGCTGCTGAAGATGGGCGATGCCGAAGGCGCCACCCGCGTCGCGCGGCAGGCGCTGGCCGGCTCCACCAGCACCGCAGAGCAGCGCACCGCGTGGACCGTGATCGCCGTCAGCGCCTTCGACCGCCAGCAGTTCGCCGAGGCCGAACAGGCCTTCGGCCAGGCAATGGAACGCGCCGGCAGCGGCACGCGCGAAGCAGGCGACCTGGCCGAGCGGCGCGCCGCCGCCATCTACAAGCAAGGCGACGCGGCCCGCGGCGCCGGCCTCATGCGCGAGGCCATCGGCCACTTCGAGCGCCTGGCCACCTTGGCGCCGCAGGCAAGCATGCGCGCGGCGGCGCAGTTCGATGTCGCCACGGCGCTGATCGGCCTGAAGGACTGGCCGGCGGCCACGGCGTCGCTGGAAGACTTTCGCCGCCGCCACCCCACGCACGCCCTGCAGGCCGATGTGCCGGCCAAGCTGGCGCTGGCCTACACCGAGCAGAAGCGCTGGTCGACCGCGGCCGGCGAGTTCGACCGCATCGCGGCATCGGCCGGCGACCCGGCGCTGCGCCGCTCGGCGCAGTGGCAGGCGGCAGAGATGCACGAGAAGGCCCTCGCCGAGGCGCCTGCCACCGCCGCGCGCCGCCAGGTGATCAACGCCTACGAGCGCTATGCGAGCGCGTGGCCGCAGCCGCTGGAGGCCGCCACCGAGGCGCGCTGGAAACTGGTGCAGCTCACGCGAGCCGACGGCCAGGCGGCCAAGTCGGTGGCCTGGACCAAGGCGCTGCGCTCGCTCGAACTGGCCGGCGGTGCGGCGCGCACGCCGCGATCGAAGGCGCTGTCGTCGCTGGCGGCGATCGAACTCGCACGGCCGCTGCGCGACGCCTACGACAAGGTCAGGCTCGTCGAGCCGCTGGCGGCCAACCTGAAGCGCAAGAAGGCCAGCATGGAAACCGTGCTCAAGGCCTATGCCGACGCCAGCGCCGATGGCGCCGCCGAGGCCGTGACCGCGGCCACCTTCCACACCGCGGCGCTGTACCAGGACTTCGGCAAGGCCATGCTCGGGTCCCAGCGTCCGCGCAACCTGAAGAAGCTCGAACTCGAGCAGTACAACGTCCTGCTTGAAGAGCAGGCCTTCCCGTTCGAGGAAAAGGCGATCCAGCTGCACGAAACCAATGCGCGGCGCACGCAGCAGGGTCTCTACGACGAATGGATCAAGCAAAGCCTGGCGGCGCTCGCCACGCTCAAGCCGGTACGTTGGGCCAAGACCGAGCGCAGCGAGGAGGCCCTCGATGTGGTTCGTTGACCCAGCCCTCTCGAGAGGCGCCTTCGGCGCCTCCTGCCCAGGAGGGCGCTGCCGCCCGCCCGGCCAAGCCGGGCTCGCGGCGCCTGCCGGACCAGCTTCGCGCGGCGGCCGCGCCTTCGGGCTGACCGCATCGCTGATGCTGCTCTCGGGCTGCGCCGGATTTCCGTTCTTCGGCAGCGCGCCGCAGTCGGCCGAGGCGCCGCCGCCGCTGGTCATCGCGTCGCCGGTGGCGCAGCCGGCACCGGCCGCACCGGTGGAGCCCCCGGCGCCACCGCCGGCGCCGGTGGTCGAGGCGCCGGCTCCGCCCTCCGCGCCCGTGGACCCCCCACTGCCGCCCATCGATGCGACCACGCGCGCCAGCTTCGACGAGGCGGTGCGCATGTTGCGCGCCAACCGCCTGCCCGAAGCCGAGCGCGCGTTCAAGGCGCTCGTCGACAAGCACCCGGCGCTCGCCGGCGCGCACGCCAACCTCGGGCTGATTCATCGCAAGGCCGGGCGCCTGGAGGAGTCGGCCGCTGCGTTGCAGGAGGCCGTGAAGCTCGCCCCCAAGCAGGCCGCGTTCCACAACCAGGCGGGCATCACGTGGCGGGCGCTCGGCCGCTTCGACCACGCGCGCAAGGCCTACGAGACGGCGGTGGACCTCGACCCGACGCATGCCGGTGCGTTGATGAACCTGGCCATCCTGTACGACGTCTACCTGGGAGACGCCGCGCGAGCCACCGAGCTGTACACGCGCAGCGCGGCACTGCTGCCTGGCGAAGCGGCCACCATCAACAAGTGGCTGGCCGAATTGCGCAGCCGCAAGGCCGACCCGAAACTCGCCGCCTCGGCACCGGCCAACGGGGCACCGGCCCCGGGCGGCACGCCGTCGGCGCACAAGGACAAGGAGTGACGAACATGCATCGCACCGGCGCTTCGCACCTTCGCCGTGGGGTCCATGCCCGTGCTCCGCGGCCCACCCTGCCACATCGCTGGGCGGGGTGGCTGCTGGCGCTGGCGGTGGCGGGTCCGCTGGCGGTGCCCACCCACGTGCGGGCACAAGACCGCGCCGATCTCGAACGCACGCAGATCATCGGCAACCGAGAGCTGCCCAAGGTGCTGTACATCGTGCCGTGGAAGAAGCCGCTGCACGGCAACATGGGCGGCCGCGCCGTCACCGGTGTGGTTGACGAGGCGCTGGCGCCCATCGACCGTGAGGTGCTGCGCCGCCAGGTGAGCTACGACCAGCAGATCCGCGCCGCGGTCGCCGGGCCCACCACCGGCGCGGCGCGGGCCCTGGGTACCAAGTAGGCCTCAGCCCGGGGTCTTCCAGCGCGCGCCCGCCGGCAGGGCAACCCCGGCTTCGCGGCGGCCGCGGGCTGTTTCGCCCCTCGGCGTGAGTTCCGATCGGCGCCATCGCGCCCCGGCGTGACGCATTCCCTCCCCTGATCCCAGGGCCGCTGTTACAAATTTGCCGAGCCACTTGCACGCCCGCCACCGACAGCGCCCGTGCCCATCCTTAGCCTTGCCAGGGCAAATCTTCCGGAGCCACCCCCGCCATGAACGCCTTCCAAACCGTGGTGAAGTTCTTCGTCGACTGCGGTCCCTTCCTCTATCCGAGCCTGACGCTGATGTCGATCGGCTTGGCGATCGCCATCGAACGCTTCATCTTCCTGCGCCGCGCGCGCGCCGACAACCGCAAGGTCTGGGACCAGGTGCTGCCCATGTTGCAAAGCGGCCGCTTCCGCGAAGTGCACGGCATCACCGCGCGCAGCGACTCGGCCATCGGCAAGATCGTGGCCAACGGCATCGAGCGTATGAGCGGCTCGCGCAAGCGCGAAGACATCGAACACGCGATGGAAGAAGGCATGATGGAAATCGTGCCGCGGCTGGAAAAGCGCACCCACTACATCGCCACCTTCGCCAACGTCATCACCCTGGTCGGCCTGCTGGGCACGATCATCGGCCTGATCAAGGGCTTCACGGCGGTGGCGGCGGTGAACCCGGCCGAGAAGGCCGAGCTGCTGTCGGCCTCGATCTCGATCGCGATGAACAACACCGCGTTCGCGCTGATGGTGGCCATTCCGTTCCTGCTCATCCACAGCTTCCTGCAGGCCCGCGCCACCGAGATCGTCGACAGCCTGGAGGCGGCCAAGATCACCTTCTTGAACCTGGTGCAGCGCATGTCCACGCCGGCCTATGAGCACGCGGGCGCGGCCCCGGCCAGCCGCTGACCGGGCATCGGTACCGCATGCCCCTGACACCAGCGAGCCCCGCGCGCCGCTGCCCTGACGACGCAACGCCTGCCGCCCGCGCGGCCGGCACCGTCTGCCCCTCCCACCGAGACCTCTGCTCATGCGCAAGCGCCGACTGAAGCGCGAGGCCGTGCACCTCGAGGTCACCGCGTTCATCAACCTGATCGTGGTGCTGGTGCCGTTCCTGCTTTCCACCGCAGTGTTCACGCGGCTGTCCGTGATGGACCTGGCGCTGCCCGCGCCGAGCGCCGGCGGGCCGCTGGACCGCATCAAGGCCGGCGAGCTGCAGCTCGAAGTGGTCATCCGCAAAGACTCCTACGAGGTCGGCGACCGCGTCGGCGGCCTCATCCAGCGCATCGACAAGGCCAACCCGGGCGCAGCCAACGCCATCGGCGCACCGCTGGCGGCGGCTTCGGTCCCTGCCGCGGCCAACGGCAACGGCCGCGCGGCATTGAAGACGTTGAACGCGCTCATGGTCCAGATCAAGCAGAAGTTCCCGGACAAGACCGAGGTCTCGGTGCTGGCCGAGGCCGACACCAGCTACGACAGCATCGTGCAGGTGATGGACGCCGTGCGCGCCACGCCCAGCTCGCGCATCGAGAACGGCCAGGCCCGCGTGGTGATGGCCGAACTGTTCCCCGACATCGCCATCGGCGACGCCCCGGTGCGTGGCGCCGGCACCGTCGCCATCAAGGCGGCGGGCGCTGCGGCCGTGGCCGCACCGGCCCTCGCCGGAGCACGGCCATGAGCGCAACCCTGAGCGCCAGCGAGAAGCGCGCCGCGCGCAAGCGCGCCGGTTCGTCGGTGGACATGAACCTGGTGGCGCTGATCGACATCTTCACCATCCTCATCTTCTTCCTGCTCGCGCAGGTCGGCCCGATCGAGACGCTGCCCAGCCCCAAGGCCGTGCAGCTGCCGCTGTCCAGCGCCGACAAGGACCCCAAGCCCGCCGTCGTGCTGGTGGTCAGCGACAGCGAGATCCTCGTCGAAGGCCGCAAGGTCGCCGACCTCGCCGCCGTGGCCAGGCAACCCGGCGACCTGATCGCCACGCTGAAGACCGAGCTCGACCAGCAGTCGCAGCGCGTGGCCGTGCGTGCCGAGAACAAGAAGGCCACCAACGCCATCACCATCATGAGCGACAAGGACGTGCCCTACGCCGTGCTGCGCAAGGTGATGGTGACCTGCGCCAGCGCCAACTTCGGCGACGTCTCCTTCGCGCTGCGGCGCAAGGAAGGGAAGGACGCCTGATGGCCGCCGCCTCTGCTGCTGCGGCCGCCCGGCCCGTGCACGGGTCCTCGGACCGCGGGTCTTCCAGGCGCTCGCCGCGGGCTTCGCTGAAGTCACTGGGCGCGGTGTCATTCCGCGAGCCGGTGCTCGCGTGGTCCATCGCCGCCGACGACGAGGAGCGCTTTCGCCGCATCACGCGGCGGGTGCTCGGCGCGGCGCTGCTGCTGTTGATCATCCTGCCGTTCGCGCCCAAACCCGAACCCGACGCGCACCGCGCTCAGCCGCTGCCGCCGCCCCTGGCCAAGCTGCTGCTCGAGCGGCAGGCCACGCCGCCGGCGCCGCCGCCACCGCCGCAGGTGGCGCAGGCCGACAAGCCGCTGGCCGACCAGACGCTGCCCCCCAAGCCCGAACCGCCGCGCAAGGACGAGCGCGCGCCGGTGCCCGAAGCGCGCAAGCCCGTGCCCAACAAGCCGCCCGGCGAAGCCATCGCCGCGGCACGGCGGCGCGCCACCGGCGTGGGTCTGCTGGCCGCCAGCAGCGAGATCGCGGCCATCGCCGCCGCGCCCGCGGCCGTGCAGCTGCGGCAGGACATCGCCCCCGGGCCGGGCGTCGGCACCGGGCAGGGCCCGGGTGTCGGTGCGGGCACCGAAGCCGGGCTGCCCGCGCGCGCGATGATCACCTCCACGGCCGGCCGCGGCAGCGGCGGCCTGAACACCGCGGCCTACAGCCGCGACACTGGCGGCGGCGGCCTGGCCGGGCGTGCCACCACAGTGGTCGAGGGCCATGCCGGCGGCGGTGGCGGCGGTGGCGCGGGCGGCGGTGGTGCCGGCGGCACGGGCCGCGCCGGTGCCGGTGGTGGCGCCGGGGCCGGGCCGGGCGCCGCCGGCGGCCAGCTCACGCGCAGCGGCAGCGGCAAGGCCAGCCGCTCCATCGAGGAAATCAAGCTCGTCTTCGAGCGCAACAAGGGCGCGATCTACGCGCTGTACAACCGCGCACTGCGCGAAGACGCTTCGCTGCAGGGCAAGGTGGTGGTGCAGCTGAAGATCGACCCCAGCGGCGCGGTGGTCGACTGCCGCGTGCTCAGCAGCGAGCTGAAGAACGACGATCTGGAGCGCAAGCTCGTCGCCCGCATCCGCCAGTTCGACTTCGGCACCAAGGATGTCGACGCGATGGTCGTGAGCTGGCCGGTGGATTTCCTGCCGTCGTAGCCCGCGTGCCTGCGGCGCAGTGCGGCGCCGCGCTCCGGGCCGCGCAATTGCAGCCGCGGCCCCGGCCGCGCCAACAGCGTCGTCAACGTCGCGGCGCTGCCGGCGCCGCAGAGCGATCAGCGCGCCCGCAGCACGTCGAGGGCCTGCACCGGCGCGGCGCCGTGGCCCCAGGCCTGGCGGATGAAGCTCGCCACCGCGGCGATCTCCTCGTCGCCGAGCACGCCGTGGAACGGCGGCATGCCCATCGGCTGCGGGTTGCCCAGGGTGGTGGGGGCGAAGCCGCCGTCGCGGATGGCCTTGATCACGTTGTGCGGGCTGGCCATCGTGACGGCGCGGTTGCCGGCCAGCGCCAGGTAGCCATCGGCCCCCTCGCCGCGGCCGCCATGGCAGGCGGCGCAGTGCTTCTCGTACACCTTCGCGCCAGCGGCGAAGGCCTCGGTGCGCCGACCGGACTGCTCACCCATCCGGCCACGCTGGGGGACCGTGGCCCGCGCGGCGACCTGGGGCAACGCGCGCAGGTACTCGGCGATGGCGCGAAGGTCGCGTTCGTTCAGATGCTGCGTGCTTCGGAACACCACTTCGGCCATCGGACCCATCACCCAGCCGCGCGGCGCGACGCCGGTCCTCAGCAGCGCCACCACCTCGTCGCCGTTCCAGTGCGCCACCCCGGCTTCATCGGCTGAACTCAGTGACGGGGCATACCAGTTCTGCGCCGACACCAGCGAGCCCTGCGCGGCCGCGGCTTCGCCCGGACCCTCGCGGGTCGCGCCCAGCGCGTTGCGCGGCGCGTGGCAGGCCATGCAGTGTGCGATGCCGTTGACCAGATAGCTGCCGCGGTTGTAGGCCGCGCTGCGGCCCGGCTCGGGCACGAACACCCCGGGCGTGAAGTACAGCGCCCGCCACACCGCCAGCGCAGGCTGCAGGTTGTACGGAAAGCGCAGTTCGTGCGCTCGTTGCGGCTCGCGCACCGGCGGCAACGTGCGCAGCCAGGCGAACAGGGCGTCGGAGTCCTCGCGCGTGATGCGCGTGAAGTTCGGATACGGGAACGCCGGCACCAGCAGGCGGCCGTCGCGCGAGCGGCCATGGTGCATCGCGCGCCAGAACTCCGAGGCCGACCAGCGGCCCAGGCCCGTGTCGTCATCGGGCGTGAGGTTCGACGAGTACACGGCGCCGAACGGTGTGGCGATCGCGCGTCCGCCTGCATTCGGCGCGCCGCCGCGGCGGGTGTGGCAGCCCTGGCAGTTGCCGGCGCGGGCCAGGTAGGCGCCGCGTTGCGCGAGTGCCGCATCGGCCGTGGATTCAGGCCCGGCGCCGCGCGGCTGCACAGGCTCTTGGCCGGCCACGTTGCGCCACGCCACCCAGCCGACCACGGCCGCGACAAGCATCGCGGCTGCCGCGGCCGCCATGCCGGCCATGCCCGTGCGGCGCGCGGCGCTCGTCATGGCCCGAGGTCGCCGCAGCGCATCGGCAGCGGCTGCGGCAAGGCGGTTGCAGGCACGGGCTTCATGTCGCCTTGCGTGGGTTGGGTGGCGAGCCACAGCGTCACCGCTTCCACCTCGTCCGGGCGCAGCCGCTGAGCGACTTGCGCCATGCAGTCGGGCAGGGCGGCACGGCGTTCGCCATGGCGCCAGGCGCCCAACTGGGCCAGCAGGTAGTCGCGCGGCAGGCCGACGAGCCCCGGGATGGCCGGCAGCGCGCCGGTCATGCGCGGCCCGTGACACGCTGTGCAAGGCGGCAGGTTGCGCGCCGCGTCGCCCTGCTCGACAAGGTGGCGGCCGGCGACCAGGACGGCCGCCGAGGCTCCCGCGGGTGGGGCGGCCGCATACGGCAGATCGAGCGCAGCGAAGTGCGCGGCGATGTCGCGCAGGTACGCGTCGCTCATGTGCTGCACCAGGTCAACCATCGCGGCGTGGTGCCGCCGGCCGTCGCGGAAATGCACGAGCTGGTTGAACAGGTAGCCGGCCGGCTTGCCGGCGATGCGCGGAAAGTAGCCGGCCTGCGTGGCGCGCCCCTGCGGGCCGTGGCACACGGTGCAGGCCATCATGCGGATCGCCATCGGGCTGCGCGGCGGGTCGGCAACGTTGGCGCGCGCATCCGTTCGTGACGTGATGCCGCTGGCCGCCGGTGGTGGGTGGGCCCCGGCGCGCTCGGCAGTCGTGGTGGCGGCGGCTGCGCTGGCTGCCGCCAGCGCCGCTGCGAAGGCGGCCACCGCACAGAGGCGCGCAACCTGCCACGCGCCGACTGGAACACCTTCGCGCTTGAAGCGCTGCGGTGTGAGTGCTTGGGAGCGGCCCGGCGCGCTCACTGGTGGAACACCTTCGCGCTTGAAGCGCTCCGGTATGAGCGCTTGGGAGCGGCCCGGCGCGCTCATGCTCGCTGTCCCATCGATGCGCACGCCCGGGAGGTGGCCTGCGGGCGGACGGCGCAGCGGCGCGACGCGGCCGATCAAGGCTTGTCCGGCCGTCCCGGCGCGGCGGCAGCGCTGGCCGCGGCCATCGGGCCGATGTAGCGCCTGGCCACCACCACGTTGTCGATGAACACGTGCTGGTCGTGCGGCGAGGTGGCGGTACCTCCGTGGTAGAAGTCCAGCCACGCGCTCTCGATGCGCAGGGTGTCGGTGTGGCGGTAGCGCAGCCCCTTGCGGTGCAGTACGAGGCGGCCGTCGACCCAGGCCTGGAGCTCGCCGTCGGCCGCACCCGGCCGGTTCAGCTTGACGCGCTGCTCCACGCTCGTCCAGCGTTCACGCGGCACCAGCGCACCCGGCCACACCCAGCCCTCGCCGTAGTCGGTGGGCATGTCGGCGTGGTAGGCATAACTTTCCAGCTGCGTCATACCGTGCAGCGGGTGGTCGGCCGGGAACGCCCGCGCGAAAGCGCCGCGCATCGACCAACCGTTGTGCCCGTCGGCGCGCCGCCCGCCCCAGCCGGCACGGTTGTAGGTGCCCGCCAGGCCCGGCAGCTTGCCGCCGTCGACAAGGGGGTTCCAGTCGCGGCCGAAGCGCAGGTAGTAGCGCAAGAACAGCTCCTCGGGCTCGCCGCCGTGGTCCTTCAGCAGCACGCGCAGCGTGGCGCCGTAGTTGCTGCCCTTCTTGAACCTCACGCGCAGCGCGGGCCCGGCCAGTGGCGCAAATCCAAGGGCAGCGTCGTCGCCCACCACCTGCAGCTCGCCGTGGCTTCCCTTGGCGAAGCGCGGGGCCCACGCCCCGTCGTCGAAGCTTGCCGCGTACACCACCTGCGGGTCGCGTTCGATGCCGCGGTCGCCCGGGTAGCCTGCCGCCAGGCCCATCTGCGCGGCGCCGGCGGGCAGAGCGGGCAGCGCCGCTTCGAACAGGCCGATGCTCGCGCGCCCCGGCGTGCCGACGGCCGCCAGCACCAGCCGCGCGCGCTGCAGCTTGCGGCCTGCGGGGGCGGCCGGCAGCGTGAACTCCAGCAGCGCGTTGATGCGCTCGGACACCGTCAGTGCCGGCAACCGCCCCAGGGCACGGATGGTGGAGCAATCGAGGTTCGTGTCGCCACTGGGCGCGAGCAGGTCGCGGCCGCCATCGGCCCACTCCAGCGCCAGCACCGGCCGGTCGCCGGGCCGTGCCTCGCGGCTGTGGAAGTGCACGGCGTCGGCGCCGCCCTGCGCGCGCAAGAAGAGCGCGGCGCGCCGCCGGCCTTCGGCGAGCCAGCGGGTGAGCGGGCGGGTGGCGTCCCACGCGGCGCCCAGCGGCGTGGCGCTGGCCACGTCGAAGGCCTGCGCGCCGTGCAGCCGGCCCTGCGCGTCGCGCCAGTCGCCACCAGGGCGTTGCCACGGCAACGCGCCGCCGAGGTAGGCCTGACAGGTGGTGCCGCCTTCGCCTTCGTGAAGTGCCACGCGGCTGGCGAGGTCGTTGGCCAGAACCGCAGGCGCGTGCCCGCAGGCGGCCAGCGCGAGCACCGCGGGCAGGGTCCGCCAGCGGCCAGCCCGCGGGCGGTGGAGGAACAAGGCGGGCATCGGGATGAGGGTGGGCATCGCGGGAGGGCATGATGCCTCGTTCATGTGCCTCGCCGCATTCGCGACGCAGCCTCCCGCGCAATCCGCAGCGTACCCGCGGGCGCGACCGGTGCGCACCGGCGGCGCATCCGCTGCGCCCCACGGCGCCCCACAGTGCACCACGGCGCACACCGGTGCCCCACGGCGTTCCACGGCGCCCAGCGTGGTCCCGCGTGCTCGGCACGCGGCTGGGGTGCCACCTATGATGCGCGCCACCCCGGTCGCCCCGCATAGCGCTTGACCCTGCCCGCCCAGCTCCATGAACTCGCGCCGCACCAGTGGGGCGTGGTTGCGGTCTTCGGCGTCGTCTACCTCGGCATGTTCCTGGGCGGCCTGCCGCACTTCAAGCTCGACCGCTCGGGCGTGGCGCTGCTGGGCGCCATCGCGATGATCGCGCTCACCGGCATGTCGCTGGAAGAGGCGGCGCGCGCGGTGGACCTGCCCACCATCGTGCTGCTGTTCGCCTTCATGGTGGTGTCAGCGCAGATGCGGCTGGGCGGCTTCTATGCCGAGGTGACGCGTGCGGTGGGCACGTTGCCGCTGGCGCGCAACGGCCTGCTGGCCGCGCTGATCGTCGTCTCGGCGGTGCTGTCGGCAGTGTTCTCCAACGACGTCATCTGCCTGGCCATGACGCCGGTGGTGGCGCGCATCTGCCTGGAGCGGCGCGTCGACCCTCTGCCCTTCCTGGTGGGCCTGGCGTGCGCGGCCAACATCGGTTCGGCCGCCACGCTGATCGGCAACCCGCAGAACATGCTGATCGGCTCGGTGCTCGGGCTGCCGTTCGGGCGCTATGTCGTCGCGGCGCTGGTGCCGGTGGCGCTGTCGCTGCTGGCGTTGTGGCTGTGGCTGGCCTACGCAGACCGGCGCCGGGCGCGGCGCGACGAGGTGCAGGCGGCGCCCGCTGCGCCGGTGGCCACGGTGGTGCCCACGGTGCCGACTTCGGCCGACGAGGACTCGCCGCCGTTCGACCGGCTGCAGACGGCCAAGGGCCTGCTCGTGGCCGGCGTGCTGATGTGGGTGTTCCTGTTCAGCGACTGGCCACGCGACGTGGCGGCGCTGGTCGGCGCCGGCGTGCTGCTGCTCAGCCGGCGGCTGCACTCTGCGCAGGTGATGGGTTATGTCGACTGGCAGCTGCTGCTGCTGTTCATCGGCCTGTTCGTCGTCAACCACGCCTTCCAGGGCACCGGGCTGGCGGCCTGGGCGGTGCAGTGGCTCGGCGCGCAGGGCATCGTGCTGCAGCAGCCCGGGGTGCTGCTGGTGCTGGGTGCGCTGCTGTCGAACGCCGTGTCCAACGTGCCGGCGGTGATGCTGCTGCTGCCGCACCTGGGCGAGGCCGGCAGCGCGGGCGCGCAGCAGGCCGGCGTGATGCTCGCGCTGGCCAGCACGTTCGCAGGCAACCTGCTGCTGGTGGGCTCGATCGCCAATCTCATCGTCGTCGACCTGGCCGAGAAGGCCGGCGTGCGCATCGGCTGGGCGGCGCACGCGCGCATCGGCGTGCCGGTGACCTTGATCTCGCTGGCGCTGGTGTGGCTGGCGCTCGGCGCGGGTGCTCGATAGCGGTTGTCCGGCCGGCGGTGTGAGGCGCCGTGGCCGAGGCGCTGAGTCCGAAGCGCCGTGCGGCGTCCGGTGTGAAGCGTACGGCGAGGCGCTCGACCGTCAACGCGCTGTGCTAGGGTCCCCTTCGAAATGAAGTGGCTCTCTCTGCGCCCACAGTGGCAGCGTTTGCGCAACTGGCTCGCCAAACGGCTGGGCCTGTGGCGCGGCCGCTGGCTGCGCATGGAAGTCCAGGCCCAGGTGGCGCGCTGGACCTGGTGGCCGTGGCCGTGGGCACAAGGCCACTGGGACTGTGCGCTGTACCGGCCGGCTGGCCTGGCCGACGGCGACGAGGCGCCGCTGGTCGTGCTGCTGCACGGCTGCGGCCAGCACGCGATGGAGTTCGCGCACGCCAGCGGCCTGGTGGCCGCCGCCGACCGCGAGCGCTTCCGCCTGCTGTGCCCCGAGCAGCGCGAGCGCGCCAATGCATGGCGCTGCTGGAACTGGTTCCACCCGCCGGCGCAGAACGGCCAGGGCGAGCTGCACGTCGTGCTGCACGCGCTGGAAGCGGCCGCAGCGCAGGTGCGCGTGTCGCAGGTCGCGGCGGTGGGCCTGTCGGCTGGCGGTGGACTGGCGGCGCTGCTGGCCTTCCACCACGCCGCGCGCTTCGACGCCGTGGTCACGGTAGCGGCGCCGCCGCTGCTGGGCCGCGCCAGTCTGCAGGACCCGCGCAAGGTGATGAAGGAGGGCCTGGCGATCTCGCCGACGATCGCCACGCTGCTGATCGAGCGGTGCGCACCGTTGCTGGTGCTGCATGGCGCCGACGACGACGTGGTGGCGCCGCGCTGCGCCGAGCAGCTGGTGGCGCAGGCGCTGCATGTGTGGAAGCGGGCCGGAGGCGAACTTGCGCGCACGGCGCTGGACGATGGCGCCGAGTACCGTGCCGGCGAGCGGCTCGTGCTGCGCCAGCGGCTGCTGCCCGGGCTGGCGCACGCCTGGAGCGGCGCGCCGGGCGGGCATGCCTACGTGCTGAACGACGGCCCGCCGCTGACGCTGCTGGCGACCACGTTCCTGCGCGAGACGGGGGTGTTCGGCGTGGTGCGCTGAGCGCCACTGGTCAGCAGCGCAACGACGGCCGATCAGCCGCGGGCCGGCGCCCGATCACCGCGCCGACGCCCGCGGCGCCAGCCACGACGCGATGCACCACTGTGCCGACCAGTAGGTGACGAGGATCCACAGGTTGGCCAGCGGCAGCGGGCCGGCGAACTTGTTGGTGGCCAGCAGCGCGTCGGAGGCGACGAAGAGGGCGCCGCCGATCGCGAGCACGCGCCCGCGCGGTTCGCCCCGGTGCCAAAGCACCGCGGCCTGTGCCGCCATCGACGCCAGGCACAGCACATAGGCGACCACCGGCGCCTGCAGCGCCGCCGGCACGCCGGGCCACAGGCGCGCGAGCACGAGGCCGGCGACGAGCGCATAGGCCACGAACGCCGGCCACCACGCGGCGAAGCGCTGCCGCCGCGTGAAGGCCACCAGATAGGCCAGGTGCGCGAGCAGAAAGCTCACGAGGCCGGGCAGAAAACCCTCCTTCGGCCACAGCAGCGCCACATCGCCGGCCAGCGACAGCCACAGACCGGCGAGCACCCAGCGCCGCACAGCCGCCGGCGGGCCGTCTCTCTCGCCGCGGCCGGTGGCGTGGGCGATGATCGCCAGCGTGGCCAGCGGCTTGAAGACGAAGTTCAGCGCCGGAACGCCCAGCGCCCAAGGCGCCGAGGCGATGGCCAGGGCCGCGCAGGCCACCAACGCGGCCAGCCACGCGCGTTCGCGCGGCGGCATCGGCGTGTCGCCGCCCATGTCGCCAGGCATGGCGCTGCTCATGTCGGCGCGCCCGCCTTCGCGTCCTCCGCGGCCTTTGCCGCAGAGGCCTCGCTGGCCTGCACACGCGCGGCCAGCTCCGCGCGCAGGCGCTTCAACCGCTCGCGCGGGTCTTCCTTGGTCGCCACCTCGTCCAGCTTCATCTCGGCCAGGAAGCGGCTGGGGACGCCAGCCACCGTCTCGCGCCCGCGTTTGCGGCGTTTCAACCAACTCACGGCCAGCGTGCGCCGGGCGCGCGTGATGCCCACGTACATCAGGCGGCGCTCCTCTTCCAGCCGCTCGGCGCTCATCTGTTCTTCCTGGCCCTTGAACGGCAATGACCCTTCGTTCACACCGGCCAGCACGACATGCGGCCACTCCAGGCCCTTGGCGGCGTGCAGCGTCGACAGCGTCACCACGTCGCTGTCTTCGCCGCGCTCGGCGATGCTGATGATGATGCTGATGGTCTGCGCCACTTCGAACACGCTGTGGCGCTCGGTCTCGAACGTGCCGCCTTCCTGGGTGAGCACACCGCCGCAGCGCCGCGCGATCCAGTCGACGAAGTCGAGCACGTTGCTCCAGCGCGCCTGGGCAAGCTTGTCGCTTTCCTCGCTGTCGTACAGGTACTGCTCGTAGCGCAGGTCCTGCAGCCACTGCAGCAGCAGCGCCTTGGCGTCTTCGCCGCCCGTGGTGTGGCGGGCGCGGTGCTCCAGTTCGTTGGCGTAGCGGCCGAACTCGTGCAACCCGTCGATGGCCTTGCCCTTGAGCGCCGCGGCCAGCGTGGGCGCGAAGAGGGCCTCGAACAGGCTCTCCTTGCGCTTGGCCGCGAACTCGCCGAGCGCGGCCAGCGTCTGGTGGCCGATGCCGCGCTTGGGCGTGGTCACGGCGCGCAGGAACGCCGGGTCGTCGTCGTTGTTGACGATCAGGCGCAGCCACGCGCACAGGTCCTTGATCTCGGCGCGGTCGAAGTAGCTCTGGCCGCCGCTCACCCTGTACGGAATCTGCGCGGCGCGCAGCTTCTGCTCGAACACCTTGGCCTGGTGGTTGGCGCGGTACAGCACCGCGAAGTCGGCGAACTTCATGCCGCCGCCCTCGCCCACCCTGCCGCCGCGCAGGGCCTGGATGCGCGCCACCACGCGCTCGGCCTCGTGCTCTTCGCTGTCGCACTCGATCACCTTGACCGGCTCGCCCTCGCCCAGCTCGCTCCACAGCTTCTTCTCGAACAGCTTGGGGTTGCCGGCGATCACCGCGTTGGCCGCGCGCAGGATGTGGCCGGTGCTGCGGTAGTTCTGCTCCAGCGCGATGACCTTCAGCGCAGGAAAGTCCAGCGGCAGGCGCTTGAGGTTCTCGATGGTGGCGCCGCGCCAGCCGTAGATGCTCTGGTCGTCGTCGCCCACCGCGGTGAAGGGCGTGCGGCCAGGCGGCGCGGCCGCCGCCCCTGGCGCGCCGCCGACCAGCGCCTTCATCAGCGCGTACTGCACCGCGTTGGTGTCCTGGTACTCGTCGACGAGCACGTGGCCGAACATCGCCTGCCACTTGGCGCAGGCCTCGGCGTCGCGCTGCATCATCGCCAGCGGCAGGCCGATGAGGTCGTCGAAGTCCACCGCCTGGTAGGCCGCCAGCCGCTCTTGATAGCGCCGCATCACGCGAGCGGCGACCCGCTCGTCGTCGTTGCCGGCGGCCGCCTCGGCGGCATCGACATCGAGCCCCTGGTTCTTCCACAGGCTGATCGCCCACTGCCAGCGGCGCGCCAGCGCGTTGTCGGAACTGCCGCCGCAGTCGCGCAGCACGCCCAGCACGTCGTCGCTGTCGAGGATGCTGAAGTTGGTCTTCAGGCCGATGCGCTCGCCGTCGGCGCGCAGCATGCGCACGCCCAGGCTGTGGAAGGTGCTGATCACCAACGCCTTCGCCGCGCGCGGGCCGACCAGCGCGCGGGCGCGCTCGCGCATCTCGGCGGCGGCCTTGTTGGTGAAGGTGATCGCGGCGATCTGTCTGGGCTCGAGCCCGGCGTGCAGCAGCTTGGCGATCTTGTGCGTGATGACGCGCGTCTTGCCCGACCCGGCGCCGGCCAGCACGAGGCAGGGGCCGTCGAGGTGGTAGACGGCTTCGAGCTGGGCCGGGTTGAGTGTGCCGGTGGCGGAGGCGGGGGCGTTCATGAAGGGCCGCGGATCATAGCGGCGGGCCCTCGGCAGAAGGCGCATGCGGCTGCGTGCGGCCGCACCTGCGGCCCACACCATTGGCCTGCGGCTTCGTGCCCCCGAGCGGCCTCGTCAGGGGAAGGTGAAGTTCTGCGTCAGCGGCGCGGTCAGCGTGATGTCGGCGGTCTTCGCCGTGGCAAAGCCTGTGGCGGTGGCCTCGAGTTTGTACAGGCCCGCGCGCGGGGTGTCGGCGGTGAAGGTGAACGTCGTCGCGCCGGCCGCGTACGCGACCTTGGCCGGAGCGCCGGTGGGCAGGGTGATCGAGTAGGCGCCGGTGGTGCTGGCCGCGTTGGCGCTGCCGGCCTCGAGGGTCGGCCCGCCGGTGAAGCTCTGCGTCGCGCGCACCTCGCCGCCGATGTCGGTGGTGCTGGTGTTGAGCGTGATCGTGCCGCTCACCGCTGCGGAGGCCGGCCCCGCCGGGGCGCTGGCCCCGCCCGCAGGCGGTGCCACCGACACCGGCGTGTCGATGCGCGCGGTGGCGCTGCCGATGGTGGTGAAGGCTGCGTTGGTGACCGGCACGCCGGTCATCGCGGCGTTGACGCGCCCGTCGGCGGTGATGACGAGGTCGTAGGTGCCGGCGGGAACCGGGTAGAGCACGAACTTCCCGTCGGCCGCGGGCGGCGTGCCGCGCACCGGCCGGCCCGCCAGCTGAGCCGTTACCTTGGTGCCGGGGCCCGCCAGCGAAGCATCGAGCCAGCCCTCGATACGCTGCCCGGCGTCGCTGAGCATCGGGATCACCGCGAGCACCGGCTTGAGCAGGATCTTGCCCGAGTTGCCCGCGCGCACGAACGACTTGCAGGCGTCGAAGTCGATCGCGAAGTCGGCCACCTTGTCGGCCGGCACCTCG
>JAEUPC010000044.1 GCA_016789865.1 Rubrivivax sp. | reverse complement strand
CACGCCCACGATGGTGGGCGGGCAGGTCTTGCCGCCGGCGCCGAGCACGCAGTCCACCACGAAGGTCTTGATCGCATCCACGCCCTCGGCCGGCACGGCCATGCGCAGGAACGAGCCGTTCTCGCTGCCGCTGCCCTTGGGGACCATCTCGATCGACAGCGTGTCGGGCGTGTCGTCGAAGTCGATGTGGATCACCGGCACCTCGATGCCGCAGGAGGTGTGCTCGTTGCGGCGCGTGAGCGGGTGCACCACCGAGCTGCGCAGCGGGTACTCGCGCGTGGCGCGCTCGCAGCCGCGGCGCACCGCCTGCTTCAGCGCGTGGCCATCGACCTGCACGCCGCGGCCGATGCGCAGGTTGTAGATCGGGATGCCGGTGTCCTGGCACAGCAGGTTGTCGGTGGCTTCGGCGACCGCGATGTTGTGCACCATGGTGCCGAGCACGCCCTGCGCCAGCGGCGCGGTCTCGCGCTGGCGCAGCTCGGCGATGCCTTGCTTGATGTCCGGGGGCAGCAGCTTGAGCGCCCGGATGTACAGCGTCTTGGCGGCCTCTTCGACAGCCTGAAGGTCGATGTTCATGCGCTCACCTGCTTCCGGCGCCCGGGGTGATTCAGCCGACCAGCGCCAGCGCAAACGCCAGGCCCGCCGCCACGGCGAAACCCAGCCCGCCGGCGATCCAGTTCTTGCGCAACCCGGCCGCCGGCCCGAACTCGATCAGCAGCAGCCGCACGCCGCCGGCCAGGTGCAGCGCCAGCAGCACCACCAGCCCCCACTCGGCGGCCTTCACCCACGGGTGGTCGGTGAAGGCAAGAAAGCGGTCCAGCGCCGGCGCGCCGGCCAGCGCCTGGCCCAGCGCCATGAAGTGCAGCGGCAGGAACAGCGCCAGCAACAGCCCCGAGACGCGGTGCACCCAGAAGGCCCACCAGGCCGGGTGGCCATGGGCACGGTGGTCGTTGCGCCGCATCGCTCAGGCCCCCGGGCTGACCACCGCCAGCACCGCGCGCAGCCCCAGCACCAGCAGCACGAGCGCGAAGCCGCGCGACAGCCACAGCGCGGCGCGGTCGCTGAGGCGCCCCCACTCGCGCGCGATGGTTGCCAGGCCGATCGGCACATGCACCACGCAGGCCAGCACGAACAGCCCGTAGAACGCCGCGAAGGCCACGCTGCCCTGCGTGCGCGAAAGGATCTCGGCCGCGCTCAGGCCGCCGCGCACCGCCACGATCATCAGCACCAGGTGCACCACCACGCACAGCGCCAGCACCAGGGCCGACAGGCGCTGCCAGGCCCAGCGCCGCGCCTGCGCGACGGCCTCGTGCGCGGCATGCACAGGCTGCGCCTCAGGTCGCCTCAGCGGTTGCGTCACAGCTCGCCCTTCAGTGCAGCGCGCGCCACCACGCGCTTCAGCCCGGCGATGGCCAGCGTCGGCGCGATCTGCCGCGGGCAGCGTTCGGTGCACGAGCCCTGCGTGTGGCAGGCGTGGCAGCCGGCGTCGCCGGCCACCGCGCGCAGCCGCTCGGTGCGCGCCGCGTCGCGCACGTCGTTGACCAGCGTCCACGCGCGGTTCAGCGCCGCCGGGCCGAGGAAATCGGGGCGCCAGCGCACCACGTCGCACGAGCCGTGGCAGGCGCCGCAGCCGATGCACTCGATGCCGGCGTCGGCGGCCCGGCGCTCGGGTGAAGCGGGCGAGACCCGCGCGAAGTCGTCGTGGCGCGTGGTGCGCCCGTGGAAGTGGCCCTGGGCCCGCGCCCATTTGTCGAAGAACGCGGTCATGTCGGTGGCCAGGTCGCGGATCACCGGCAGATGCGCCAGCGGCGCGATCTCCAGCCGCCCGTCGGCGCCCACCACCTTGGACACATGGGTGCGGCAGGTCCACCGCGCCAGGCCGTTGACCGTCATCGCGCACGAGCCGCACATGCCCACGCGGCAGGCGAAGCGGTAGGCCAGCGTCGGCTCCAGCGTGCGCTGCACCTCGGTGACCAGGTCGAGCACCGTCTGGTGGTCGCGCCGCGCCACGCGGTACTCGGTGAAGGCGCCCTGCTCACCGCTGCCGCGCCAGATGCGCACCTGCAACTCGGCGGGCCGGGCTGCGGCGGGGGGATCGGCACAGGGATGCGCGGCGGGTTCGGCGACCATCGGGCGGCGACGATAGACTGCGGCGCTGCAAAGCAAAAGCGAATGTTTCTGCGGCTGAGCGCAAGCATTCCTTTGCAGCACCGCAGCTGCCTCCCCTCGCTCCCCTCGCTCCCCTCGCTCCCCTCGCGCCCCTCGCACCCCTCGCACCCCTCGCACCCCCTTCAACGCCGATCGCCCGCCATGCCTTCGATGCGCACCCTGCAGACCTTCGCCGCGGCGGCGCGGCTGGGCAGCTTCGCCGCCGCCGGCGCCGAGGTCGGGTTGACCGCGGCGGCCGCGGGCCTGCAGGTGCGCGCGCTCGAGGCCGAACTCGGCCTGGCGCTGTTCGACCGCAGCGGCCGCTCGGTGGTGCTGAACACCGAGGGCCGGCGCGTGCTGGCGCAGGTGAAGGACATCGTCGGGCGCTGGCAGCAGCTGCTGGCGCGGCCGCGCGGCAGCGAGCTGGGCGGCACCGTGGTGATGGGTGCGCTGGTGTCGGCGCTGATGGGCGCCTTTGCCGATGCGCTGTGGGCCATCAAGCGCGCCCACCCGGCACTGGAGGTGACGCTGTTCGCCGGCCAGTCGGCCGACTTCATGTCACGCGTGGAGCGGGGCGAGCTCGATGCGGCGGTGGTCACGCAGCCGCCGCTGCGCCTGCCGGCCGCGCTGACCTGGACGCCGCTGTACCGCGAGCCGATGGTGCTGGTGGTGCCCGCGCGCCCGCACTTCGCGCTGCCCGAGGCGGCGCTGCAGATGCTGGCGCAGTGCCCGTTCATGCGCTTCGACCGCCGCACCTGGACCGGCCATCTCGTCGATGAGGCGCTGTCGCAATGCCGTGCCACGGTGACCGAGGGCCTGGAGCTCAATTCGGTGGAGGCCATCGTCGAGCTGGTGCGCCAGGGCTTCGGCATCAGCATCGTGCCGCGGCTGGCCAACCTGCAGTGGCAGCACGACAAGGCGCTGCGCGTGGTGCCGCTGCCGCGCGTGACGGTGCAGCGCCACGTCGGCCTGCTGGAACGCCGCCGGCACGGCCGGCAACGCTTCACGCAGGCGCTGAAGGACCACTTCGGCGCGCGCCGGCCGGCGGCAACACGGTAAGGGCGGCCCCGGCGCACGCTCCGAGCGGGCACACCGGGGCCGGCGCCGGCCGGGGTTTGCCGTTGTCCGGCGCCGGCCCGAGGCGTCCTGCCTCACCGCCGCCGCGCCAGCGTCACCCCATCGCTGAACGGCAGCACCACCAGATCGATCCGTTCATCGCCGTGCAGCTTGGCGTTCAACGCCTGCAGCGCGCGCGTGTCGGCATCCTTGCCCGGGCCCTGCGCGACTGCGCCGCTCCACAGCGTGTTGTCGATGACGACCAGCCCGCCCGGGCGCACGAGTTGCAGGCAACGTTCGAAGTAGGCGTCGTAGCTCGTCTTGTCGGCGTCGATGAAGGCGAAGTCGTACTGCCCCGCTTCGCCCGCGGCGAGCCGCGCCTCCAGCGTTTGCAGCGCCGGGCGCAGCTGCAGGTCGATCTTGTGCGCCACGCCCGCCTGCTGCCAGAACGGGCGGCCGATGCGCGTGGTCTCGTCGCTGATGTTGCAGGCGAGCAGGCGGCCGTCTTCGGGCAGGGCCAGCGCCACGGCGAGCGCGCTGTAGCCGGTGAAGACGCCGATCTCGATGGCGCGCCGGGCGCCCATCAGCTTGACCAGCATCGCCATCAACTGCCCCTGCTCGGGCGCGATCTGCATGCCGGCGGCGCGGTGCGTGCGCGTGGCTTCGCGCAGCGCGGCCTGGGCGGGGTGCTCGCGCAGCGAGTGCGCGAGCACGTAGTCGTAGAGCTTGTCGTTCAGCGTCAGGTAGCGGGCGCCCATGGGGCGCATTGTGGCGCGCCCGGCTCACACCCCGCCGGGCGCACCACGTCGGGCCGCCTACTTCCCGAACACCAGCACCAGCGCGTCGTCCGTCGTGGCGTGCCGCACCTGCGCGTTGTCGAAGGCCGCGAAGCCGAACGTGTAGCGCGCGTTGAGGTCGCTCCATTGCACGTCGAACTTGCTGCCCGTGGTGAGCTTGCGGCTGACCACCGAGGTGTGCACACCGTCCTTCCAGCTCACGGCCACGCGCACGTCGGCACGGTCGCCCTTGAGCGGAATGCTGACGTGGCCGGCCACCTCGTCGCCGGGCTTGAACCGGCTGTCGTCGAACGGCACCTCGTCGCCCTGGCGGACCCAGTATTGGCCGCCGGGCGCGTTGGCCGCGATGCCGCTCTTGTGCATCGAGACGGGCTTGCCGCCTTCGAGTTTGATGGCGGCGTACTCGGGGCCGCCCGGGTCGCCCTTGCGGCCGGCGTTGGGGCTCTTCTGCGGGTCATAGCGGGTGTGGTCGGTGTACTGGTCGTCCACCCAGCCGAGCGTGCCGGTGCGCAGGCCCTTCATGTGCCACATGTCGAGGATCTCGCCTTCGTCGCGCGTGTACTTGTTGCCGTAGGGCTTGCCCTCGCCGAGGTGGCACGCCACCGTGCAGCCCTGGCGGTCGAAGTTGCGCACCGGGCTGGCGGCCCACAGGATGGCCCACTTGTCCTCGTAGTAGATGTTGTCGTCGCCGCCCTTGTTGGCGGGGTCGCGCAGCAGCTTCCAGCTGCCGTCGGCCTGCTTCTGATAGGGGCTGCGGCGCACCGAGTTCGTCGGATCCGCATACTGGATGAGCAGGTACAGCGAATCGGCCGTGTACACCGCCTTCATCGTGCCGGTGGTCTCGCCCTTGCCGTTGGCGAAGTTGACGCCGTCCACCGCCTTGAAGGCCATCGGCTGCGCGCCGCGCCACACCGGGTCGGTGGCACCGGCCTTCATGTCAGGGGCGCTGGTCACCTTGGCGGCGATCAGCGTGTTCGGCGGTGCCGGCGGCAGCGGCGATTCGCAGGCAGCGAGCAGGGCCACGGCGAAAGCGGCAGCGGTGAGGCGGGTCTTCTTCATGAATCTCTCCTTGTCAACCCATTGGGATGACCCGAAGGGTGCTCGCCTCCCTTCCCGGCCACCTTGATTCAAGGCACGCCGGGCGCGGCTTCGGTGCGCGCCACGGTTCTTGCGCACCGGGACTTGATCTTCCGCAAGGCCCGTTCACGACCCGTGGCAGCCAGGGCCAAGGTGCCGGCGTCGTGCCCACCGGCGGCCCGGGTGGCCAGAGGCCCGCCCTGAAACGACGCGTGAAAACGACGATGGCCGCCCGCAGGCGGCCATCGAAGGCGGCGCGGCGCCGATCGGCCGGTCAGCAGCCGCCCTTCTTCTCCTTCTTCTTGTCGGCGGGCTTGGCGGCACTGGCCGCGCTGGCCGCGGGCTTGGCGGCCGCCGCGGGCTTGGCGCCGCCCGAGGCCGCCGCGGCCGAGGCCGCCGGCTTGGCCGGCTGGGTCTGGGCAGCCGCAGGCGCCTGCGCCACGGCGAAGGCGGCCACGGCAAGAAGGGACAAGAGCTTGTGCATCGGATCCTCTCGTTCAGGTTAAGGTGCGAAGAGCACGGGAATGAAGCAGGTGCGCAACCGCGTCAAAGATAGCACGCTGCACGGGGCCTGGACGCGGCGGCGCGCAATGCAGGCGCTGCAGCTGGCGGGTGCCTGGGCGGCGGTGCGTCCCGCCGCCTGGGCGGGTGCGCAAGCAGGGTCTCGCGCGCACCACGCCCCCCTGTTCGACGGCATGGGCGGGTACCAGGTGGCCGATGCCTCCGCCTCGGCACTGGCCAGGCGGCAGGTCGCGCAGGGCATGGTGCTGGCCTGGGGCTTCAACGGCGCCGAGGCGGCGCGCTCGTTCGCCGGCGCGCTGGAGTCAGACCCCGGCTGCGCCGCCGCCGCTTGGGGCCTGGCGTGGTCGCTCGGGCCGACGGTGAACACCGACCTCGCCGAAGCCGACGCCGACCGCGTGCACGCCGCGCTGGAACGCGCGCGCACGCTGCGCGCCGCGGCGCCGCCGCGCTGGCGCGACCTCATCGATGCGCTGCGGCTGCGCCACCCGGTGGCGGGCAGCGCAGCGGTCGACGAAGAGACGTACGAGAGGCGCCTGGCCGCACTCGTGCAGCGCCACCCGCGCGACGCCGACATCGCCACGCTGGCCGCCGAGGCGCTGATGAATCTGCACCCCTACGATTGGTGGCAAGGCCGCGCGCGCCGGCCGCAGCCGTGGACGCCGGCCATCGAGCGGCGGCTGCAGCACGCGCTTGCGCTCGCCCCGCTTCACCCCGGCGCCAACCACGCCTGGGTGCACCTGATGGAAGGCTCGGCCACGCCCGAGCGCGCCGAGCGCGAGGCCGACCGCCTGCGCACGCTGGTGCCCGGCAGCGGCCACCTGCTGCACATGCCGGCCCATATCGACATGCGGCTGGGGCGTTATGCCGCCGCGACCCTCGCCAACGAGCGCGCGATCGTCGCCGACCTGCGCTACCTCGAACAGGTCGATGCGCAAGGCGCCTACCGCGTGGGCTATGTGGCGCACAACCATCACTTCCTGTGGGCCTCGGCGTCGATGCAGGGCCGCGGCACGCTGGCCGTCGCTGCCGCCGACGAGGCCTTCGTCGCCGGGTGCGGGCCGCAGGGCGTGCCGCGCGGCGCGCCGGTGCCCGGCACGCTGCAGCACCTGCAGGCCCTGCCTGCTCTGGTGCGTGTGCGCTTCGGCCGCTGGGCGCAGCTGACCACCGCGGTGCCGCCGCCCGAGGGCGACGCGCCCTACGCGCTGGCGCTGTGGCACTGCGCGCGGGCCACCGCGTTCGCGCGCCAGGGCGATGCTGATGCGGCACGGCGCGAAGGTGATGCGATGGCGCGCATCGCGGCCACGCCGGCGCTGGCGGCGCTGCGCATCAAGGGCGTGCACGCGGCGCTCACGCTGCTGGAGATCGCGCAGCTCACGCTGCAGGCCGATCTGGCGCTCGCGGCAGGCACGCCCGGGCAGGCGCTGGCACCGCTCACCCGTGCGGTGACGCTCGAAGACGGCCTCGCGCCCGACGAGCCGCACCTGTGGCTCGCGCCCACGCGGCAGGCGCTCGGGGCCGCGCTGCTGGCGGCCTCGCGCCCCGCCGAGGCCGCACGCGCCTTCGCGCAGGACCTGCGGCACTACCCCGACAACGGCTGGTCGCTGTTCGGGCTCATGCAGGCGCAGCGTGCGCTGCACCAGCGGGGCGCAGCCGCGCAGACCGCCGCACGGTTCGCCGCGGCGTGGCGCGAGGCCGACTTCGCGCTGGCCACCCCGCGCCTCTGAGTCGCGCGCTTTTCAGCCGCGCGTTGCGGCTGATCAATCCCCCTGGGCCCCACGCGCGCTTCAATACTCCCAACGCTTGCTTGATTGCGCAACAAGCCAAACAAGCCCACGATGAAGAGTCAACCATGAAAGCGGGTGCCGCGATGTCAGTCGCTCTCACCAAGCCAGCGGTCGCACAACGGCACGGCGGGTCTTCGGTTCGCCGTGCCCGCCCGCTGTGGAACCCCTACGTCGCCGGTGCGCTGCTCGGCGCCGTGCTGCTGGCCACCTACGTCATTACCGGCCGCGGGCTCGGTGCCACCGCGGCGTTCTCGGCCGTGGCCACGTGGCTCGCCGGTCTTTTCTCCGCGGCGGGCGTGCAGGCCAACGCCGTGCACGCGCGCTACTGGAACGAAGGCGCGCCGCTGGCGAACTGGACTCTGTTGCTGCTGCTGGGCACCGCGCTCGGCGCGTTCTTCTCGGGGTGGCAAGGCGGCCGGCTCGGCCTGCGCATCGAACGCGGGCCGCGCATCGGTGACGGCACGCGCCTGGCGCTGGCGTTCTTCGGCGGCTTCATCGTCGCCTACGGCGCCAAGATCGCCAAGGGCTGCACCAGCGGGCAGGCGCTCACCGGCGGCGCGCTGCTGAACGTGGGCAGCCTCGTCTTCATGCTCGCCGTGTTCGCGGCGGCTTATGGATTGGCGTACTTCGTGCGCAAGGAGTGGCTGTGATGCTGCCGCTGAGCTCGACCGTTGAATTCACCCCCGTCGCGGAACTGCTGATCGCGCTCATGCTGGGCTTCGGCTTCGGCTTCGCGCTGGAGCGCGCCGGTTTCGGCAGCGCGCGCAAGCTCACCGCGGTGTTCTACCTGCACGACATGGCGGTGGTGAAGGTGATGTTCAGCGCCATCGTCACGGCGATGGCCGGTTTGTTCGTGCTCTCGGCCGCAGGCTGGCTGGACCTGAGCGCGCTGTACGTCGAGCCGACGAATTTCGCCGCCGCCGCCCTGGGCGGCCTGCTGTTCGGCGCCGGCTTCGTGGTGGGCGGCTATTGCCCGGGCACCTCCATCGCCGCGGCAGCCATCGGCCGCAAGGATGCGTGGGTGTTCGCACTGGGCATCCTCGCCGGCGTGTGGAGCTACGCCGAATTCACCCCTGGGCTCGAGGCCTGGATCAAGGCCGGGCAGGTGGGCGAGCTGACGCTGCCCGCGCTCACCGGCATCGGCATGGGTGGGTGGGTGGCGCTCTTCGTCGGCGTGCTGGTGGCGATGGGCTTCGGCTTGCGCCGGCTCGAACAACGCTTCGCGCACTGGAAGCCGACCGCCTGACGATGCTCCGCCTGACACCTTGAAGGTCTCGATCATGAGTTCGCGTTTCACTCGCCGGCGCTTCCTGCAGATCACCAGCGGCACGCTCGGTGCCGCGGCGGCCGGCACCGCGGTCTGGTCACTCGGTGCGGCAGGTGCAGCCGCGCCGGGTGAAGTGACGACCCTTCCCACCTTCTGCGAGATGTGCTTCTGGCGCTGCGGCGGCATCGCGCATGTGCGCGACGGCAAGCTGTGGAAGTTCGAAGGCAACCCGCTCGACCCGCAAAGCCGCGGCCGCCTGTGCCCGCGCGGCACGGGGGCGGTGGGCGCGCATTACGACCCCGACCGACTGCGCCAGCCGCTCATGCGCGTGGGCGAACGCGGCAAGGAGCAGTGGAAGGCGGTCGGCTGGGACGAGGCCATCGCCGCCGTCGCCGCGGGCCTCACCAAGATCAAGGCCGAACACGGCGCCGAGTCGGTGGCCCTGTTCAACCACGGCTTCGGCCAGCGCTTTTTCCAGCATGTGCTCAAGAGCTGGGGGGTCATCAACTATGCCGGGCCGTCGTACGCGCAGTGCCGCGGGCCGCGCGACGTGGGCTTCGCGCTCACCTTCGGCAGCGGCCTCGGCTCGCCCGAGCCCACCGACATCGAGAACACCGACTGTCTGGTGCTGATCGGCTCGCACCTGGGCGAGAACATGCACAACACGCAGGTGCAGGAGTTCGCGCGCGCGGTCGAGCGCCGCATCCCGATCATCGTCGTCGACCCGCGCCACTCGGTGGCGGCGAGCAAAGCCAAGTACTGGCTGCCGATCCGCCCCGGCACCGACCTCGCACTGCTGCTGGCCTGGTGCAAGCTGCTGGTCGACGAAGACCGCTACGACCGCGGCTTCGTGCAGCGCCACGGCCACGGCTTCGACAAGTTCGTCAAGGCGCTCGAAGGCGCGACGCCCGAGTGGGCCGCGGCCGAAACCGGCCTCGATGCCGAGCTCATCCGCACCGCCGCGCGCGAATTTGCCGCGCACCGGCCACGCACCATCATCCACCCGGGCCGGCGCGTCAACTGGAACGGCGACGACACGCAACGCAGCCGCGCTGTCGCGCTGCTGTCGGCGCTGCTGGGCAACTGGGGCCGGCGCGGCGGGCTGTACGTCTCGGCCGGCATGAAGGTCAAGCCCTACGGGCTGCCGCCGTATCCGAAGTCCGACAAGCCGCTGGCCGACAACCCCGGCCACGAGCGCTACCCGTTCGCCGACGAGGCGGTGACCACCGGCCTGCGCGAGACCACGCTCACCGGCCAGCCGTATCCGATCAAAGGCTGGTTCGTCTACTCGACCAACCTGATGCAGGCGCTGCCGAACCCGGCCGAGACGCTGGCGGCGATCGACAAGCTCGACCTGCTGGTCGTCGTCGATACCGTGCCCAGCGAGATCGCCGGTTACGCCGACATCGTGCTGCCTGAAGCCATGTTCCTCGAGCGTCATGACGAGCTGCTCACCGGCTGGGGCCGGCGCGGCTGGCTCGCGCTGCGCCAACCGGTCGTGGCGCCGCCGCACGACCAGAAGCCGGGCTGGTGGATCGCCAAGCAGCTGTCGGCCAAGCTCGGCGTGCCCGAGTCGATGCCGTTCGACGACATCGAGCAGTACCTGAAGAAGCGCATCGACGACTCGGGCCTGTCGTGGGACGAGTTGAAGCGCGACGGCGTCAAGCTCGCCGCGCCCGAGCCGATCACGGTCGAGGACGGCCTTTCGCTCACGTTCGACACGCCCTCGGGCAAGGTCGAGTTCTTCAGCGACCAGCTCGCCGCCAAGGGCTTCGACCCGGTGCCGAAGTACACGCCGCCCGACAAGCCACCGGCGGGCTTCTTTCCGCTGGTCACCGGGCGCGCGCCGGTGCACACCTTCAGCCGCACGCAGACCAACCCGCTGCTGCACGACTTGATGCCCGACAACGAGCTCTGGGTGCACGCCAGCACGGCCGAGCAGGCCGGGCTGAAGAACCGCCAGTTCGTGAAGCTGAAGAACCAGGACGGCGTGCTCAGCAACCCGCTGCGCGTGAAGGTAACGCAGCGCATCCGGCCCGACACGCTGTACATGGTCTACGGCTTCGGCCACGCCAACAAGGCGCTCAAGCGCGCCTACGGCAAGGGCGCCAGCGCGGCGCAGCTGAACACGAAGTACCGCACCGATCCGCTGATGGGCGCCACCAGCATCCACGGCAACTTCGTCACTTTCGTGAAGGAGGCCTGAGATGGCGCGCGCCACCCCCCGCTTCGGCATGGTGATCGACACCCGCAAGTGCGTGGGCTGCATGGACTGCGTGGTCGCCTGCCAGACCGAGAACGACGTGCCCGCGGGCTACTGCCGCGACTGGATCACCACCGAGGTGCGCGGCACCTTCCCGAACCTGGCGATGGAGATCCGCTCCGAGCGTTGCAACCACTGCGACAACCCGCCTTGCGTGAGCTGCTGCCCCACCGGCGCGAGCCATGTCGAACCCTTCGGCCAAGTGGTGCTCGTGACCGCCAACAAGTGCATCGGCTGCAAGGCGTGCCTGGCCGCTTGCCCCTATGACGCACGCTTCATCCACCCCAAGGGTTACGCCGACAAGTGCACCTTCTGCATCCACCGCGTCAAGGCGGGCCAGGACCCGGCCTGCGTTTCGGTGTGCCCGACACATTGCATGCACTTCGGTGACCTTGACGACCCGAACAGCAACGTCGTCCAGCTGCTGCGCACGCGGCCGCACCACACGCTGCTGCCCGAGGCGGGCACGAAGCCGCGCGACTTCTATCTGACCTGACTGCGACCTGAAGGCGGTCCTGCGATGCTCGAACTCACCACCACTCGCCACAACCCCGGGGTCGATCCGCAGCTGCACGTGTGGGGCTGGGAGATCCCGATCTACCTGTTCTTCGGCGGCCTGGTCGCCGGCCTGATGATCCTCGGCGGCCTGGCGATGCTGCGCGTGGCGCGCGGCGACGACCCCAGGCGCTTCTTCTCGCTGCAGGCGCCGCTGTTGGGCTTCGTGCTCATCAACCTGGGCATGGGGGCGCTGTTCCTCGACCTCGCGCACAAGCTGTACGTCTGGCGCGTGTTCCTCACCTTCGAGCCGGCCTCGCCGATGTCGTGGGGCTCGTGGGTGCTGATCCTGGTCTACGGCGCGCTGCTGCTCGCTGCGCTGGTGCGGCTGCCCGAGGCCTGGCCGGCGCTCGGCCGCCGGCTGCCGGTGTTGGGCCGCGTCTCCGACGCGCTGCTGGCGCGCCCGGCGTGGCTGCGCGCGATCGGCGGCGTGAACATCGGGCTCGGCGTCGCGCTCGGCATCTACACCGGCATCCTGCTGAACACGATGGTGGCGCGGCCGCTGTGGAACAGCGCCATCCTCGGTCCGCTGTTCCTGGTGTCAGGCCTGTCGGCCGGCGCGGCGATGCTGCACCTGGCCGGCCGCCTGCGCGGCGATTCGACGCCGCCCGGCGGGCTGATCGGCGGCGCGTTTGCGGCGCTCGTGCAGCCGCTCGGCGCGGCACGGCCCGAGCCTGCCGCAAGCCGCAGCTTGACGCGCGCCGACCTCGGCTTCCTGGCCGTCGAGCTCGTGCTGATCGGCCTGCTGCTGATCAACCTGCTGACCTCATCGGCCTCGCACGCTGCGGCGGCGCAGTTGCTGCTCGGTGGCCCCTACACGCTCGTGTTCTGGCTCGGTGTCGTCGGCCTCGGCCTGGTGCTGCCGATGGCGCTGCAGGCGCTGGAGCTCGGGCATCGCATTCCTCACACGCTGCTGCCGGCTCTGCTGGTGCTGGCCGGCGGCTACTTGCTGCGCTGGGTGATGGTGGGGGCCGGCCAGGCCAGCCGCCTCGTGCCCGGAGCGGCCTTCTGAATCCCGTTTTACCCAGGTTCCATCGACCCACAAGGAGGACCCTCATGAAGACCCGCCGATTCCTGCTTTCCGCCGCGGTGGCCGCAGCCGCGCTGCTGCCTGCCGCCCTGCTGGCGCAGACCGCCGCCCCGCCGCCGCCGAACTACCCGCCGCAGGTGGGCCAGATGGTGGCTGCGGTCAAGAAGCAGGTGAAGACCATCAGCCTGCCGCAGTTCAAGGAGGCCTTCGACAAGAAGGCGCTCGGCACGATCATCGACGTGCGCAACGAGAACGAGTTCGACGACGGCTTCATCCCCGGCGCCATCAACGTGCCGCGCGGCCTGATCGAGTTCCGCATCTGGAAGGAACTCGGCTTCCCGGGCGCCGTGGACATGAACCGCCAGCTCACGCTGTACTGCGCCACCGGCGGGCGCTGCGCGCTGGCCACCAAGAGCCTGATGGACCTCGGCTTCACCAACGTGACCTCGGCCGACATGAAGTTCGACGACTGGGCCAAGGCCGGCTACCCGGTCTCCAAGCCCAAGCCCTGAGCTGGCCGCGGTGCGAACTACGGCTTGACCTGAGCTTCGAGCTGCGCTTCGACCCACCTCTCGACGGCTTGGCGCACCTCCACCGGCCGCTCGGTGAGCGGCCAGTGGTGGCACTCGATCGCTTGCAAGGTCACGCGCGGCCCGGCCAGCGCGGCGCGCATCGCATCGGCGTTTGCGAAGGTGGCGCCGGTGGACAGCAGCGCCAGCACCGGCACCGCCAGCTCACGCGGCGCCGGCGCCGGCCGGAACATCTCCACCAGGTCCTGCAAGTAGACGGCCAGCGGCACGTGCCGCAGATCGGCCCACATCGAGCTGTATTGCGCGATGAAGGCCTGCTCGGCCTGCGGTGAGGCGAGTGCTTCGCGCGCAGCGCGGTCCAGCGCGCGCAGGTCCAGCGGCGCAAGCCGGCGCCGGTGCAGGCCGGTGGCGTTCAGCGCGCGTGCGCACGCCGCAGCGGCGCCAAACAGCGGCGAGGCCGCCGCGATCAGCGGCCAGCGGCCATGCAGCGCCGGGCGGAACACCGGGTCGATGAGCACGAGCCCGCGCACGCACGCCGGCACGCGCGCCGCGAAGTGCAGCGCCACCTGCGCGCCCAGGCTGTGGCCGACGACGACGGCCGCCTCACCGCCCTCGGCGCGCAGCACCTCGGCCAGGTCATGGCACCACAGATCGGTGCCGGTGCGCCGGCGTGTCACCGCCTCGCCATGCCCGCGCAGGTCGACGCGCAGCAGCGTGTGCCGCCGGGCGAGCACCGTCTGCTCGGCGAATTCCTCGAAGCGGCTGGCGTTGCTCGCCAGGCCGTGGATCAGCAGCAGCGGCGGCGCCGCGCCCGGCTCGGCCGCGGCGTGGCGGCGAAAGGCGATGACCGCGCCATCGGCGGCGCGGAGGGTGCGAGAGGTGGAGGCGGTGTCGATGGGCCCGAGCGTACTCGCCGGCCGTCCCCGCCGACTCGGTGGGCTAACCCTCGCCCGGCAAGCCCACCGCCTCGCCGCGCACGAAGGCCTCGGTCAGCTCGGCGAGCGCCTCGTAGAACCCGGTCTCGGCGCCCTCGTGCATCGCCAGCAGGAAGGGCCCCAGCCAGCGGCCGAGGTGGCCATCGACGAAGCGCTGCCGCAGCGCGGCCACTTCGGCCTCGGCCTGCGCGTCGCCGCTGTAGCGCGCGACGTTGCCGCGGTGGATGAGCAGGTAGAGGAACTCGAGTTCGGCCGCGACATGGTCGGGCGGCTCGTGGAACAAGGCGTCGAGCTCGAAGCCGCCTTGCGCATACAGCTCGCTCACCTCCTGCGCCGGCGCCTGCATCAGCCGGTTCTCGCCGGTCAGCCACACCGAGGCGTAAGGCCGCGCCAGCGCCGCGCCGGGGCCGAGGAAGAGCCGCGCGTGGTCAACGGCGAGTTCCTGCAGCGGCAATGCGGTGAACGCCGCGCCCAGCCGGCGCGCCAACGCTTCGAGCGCCGGGTCGACGCGCGCCGCCTCGGTGGCGAGCGACTCGAACAGCCGCTCTTCGGCGAACTCCGGCCCCGGCTCGTAGTAGCAGGCCGCGAGGTAGCGGGCGAGGTCGGCGCGGGCCGCGTCACGCGCGGCGGCCGGCAGGCGCGGGTCGTCGGCGCTGCCTTGCGGCGGCAGCGCCGGTGCCGGGCGCGGTTCGCGTGGCGACATGCGTTCAGGCACGAACACTGTACTTGCCGATGTAGTGCACGTTGGGCTTCGTGCCCTTGTCTTCCAGCAGCCTGAAGGACTTCTGCGCCGCCAGGATCTTGCTGATCGGCGCATTGGCGTCTTCCTGGTCGCCGAAGATGCGCGCCTGCGAGGGGCACACCTCCACACACGCCGGCTGCAGGCCCTGCGTGACACGGTGGTAGCAGAAGGTGCACTTTTCCACCACGTCCTTGGGCCGCGTCGGCGGTGCCTCGGCCGCGGCGAAGCGGTTCAGCGTGGGCGTCGCGGCACCGGCCTTGGCGGCGACTTCGGCGCCCGAGGCGGTGCAGCCCGCGATCGCCGCGCCCTTGTCGGCCCAGAACGGCTGCGGGTCGCTGTCGGCGTTGTTGTAGCTGATGACGCTGTAGGTCTGGCCGTCCAGGCTCTCGTCGCCGAGCGTGCTGTGGCTGTACGGGCACGCTTCCTGGCATTGGCGGCAGCCGATGCACTTGGCCGAGTCGTACATCGTGATGCCTTCGGGCGTCTTGTACATCGCCTTCTCGCCGCGCACCGGGCAGGCCTTGACGCAAGGCGCGTCGCTGCAGTGGTTGCACAGCACCGGCATCACCCAGTGCGTGACGTTGGGGAACGTGCCCTCGGTCTTCATCACGAAGTCGGCCCAGTTGAAGCTCTGGCCGTCGGCGCGCGTGCGTGTGTTGTTCTCGGCCTTGCACGCAAAGGCGCAGGCACCGCAGCCCACGCAACGTTGCAGGTCGATGACCATTCCGTATCTCATGGTGTTCTCCTGTGGCTTGCGCTGCCGAGGTCAGGCCCGGGTGACCTGCACGCCGGTGAAGCCGCCGTTGCGCGCCGTGCTGCCGGAGAGCCGGTCGTAGTCGTCGACCAGGATCTCGTTGTTGTTGCCGCCGCGCGGCGTCTTGCCGTACTCCTTGGCCGCCACGCGCCCGTAGGCCCAGTGGCCCTGGCCGTAGCACTTGGCCACGGTGCCGGGGCGCACGCCCTCCCAGAGCTTGAGCTTGACGGTGATGGCGCCCGCGGGCGAAGCCACCTTGACCATGTCGCCGGTCTTCAGCCCCAGGCGCCGGCCGTCGGCCGGGTTCATCTTCAGCACGTCGTCCCAGCTCACGTCACCGGGGTCGACCTTCTTGAACTCCTGGTACCAGGTGAGGTTGGCCGAGCGGCCTTCGCGGTTCAGGCGGCTCTTGTAGTCGATGAAGTCGAAGGGATACTGCTCGCGGCTGCCATGGCGCTTGGGCGGCTCGTAGTGCGGCACGAAGGCGAGTTCGCCGCGCGCGACGTAGCCGCTGACCGCCATGATGTCGTCGACCGTCGTGTTGTGCTTCTTGGCGTGCTCCTCGAGGCCCTTCTTGGCCGTCTCGCTGTAGAACTCGAACTTCTTCGTCGCGGTGGCGAACTTGCCGCCCCAGCCGCGCTTGAGCGGGTACTTGGCGCCGGCGTACATGCCCTGCTTCCTGAAGTCGGCCCAGCCGGCGATCTTGTTGCCGGGCAACGGGTTGGCTGGCTTCCAGAACGGCGCGCTCGAGACCTTGGCGGCGATCTCGCCGAACTCGAACTCGTTGTTCGCGAGCTTGCCGTTCTCCGGGTCCTTGAACTCCTTGCTCAGGTAGTCGAAGAGGTTCGGGAAGCCCTTGGCCTTGAGCTTGTCGGCCAGCATCCACACCATCTCGGTCTCTTCCTGCCGCACGTCCCACAGCCGCTTGACGGCCGGCTGCTGGATCGACGCATAGCCGACCCCGTTGCCCATGTTGCCGACCACCGACCAGCCTTCGCTGGAGTTGAAGGTCGAGGGCAACACGATGTCGGCGAACTGCGTCATCTCCGAGGGGTTGGTCACCATGTGCACGAAGAACGGCACCTTGGCCAGTGCGCGGTCCCAACGCTCCGCGCCGGTGCACGAGAAGTTGAAGTTGGCCCACGAGACCATCAGCACCTTGCAGGCGAGCGGGTCCTTCAGCATGCCGTTGGCGATGTTGTTGGTGACCACGCCGCTGCCGGGGCGCGCGTTCATCATCGCCGGCATGTCCTTCTCGCCGCGGCCGTCGAGCTTCTTGAACTTCGAGGCGCCCTTGGCCACGTCGTCGAGGTAAGCGTCGCTGCTCGGGAAGCGGCCGACCGACACGCTGGAGGCCTGCCAGGTGCCACCCTCCACGTCGATGGCGCCCAGCAGCCCGGCCAGCGCGTGCACGGCCATCGAGGCGTAGGTGCCGCGCGGGTTCATGGCCACGCCCGGGCCCATCCACAGCGCCACCTTCGGCGCCGCCTTGGCCATCGCTCGCGCCACGCGCACGATCTGCGCTGCGGGGATCAGCGTCTCGCGCTCGGCGAAGGCCGGCGTGCGGTCCTTCAACTCGAGGTTCCACCACTTCACGAGGCCATGGGTCTCCTTCTCGGCGAAAGCGGCCTCGTCGACCGCCTTGCCGGCAACGAAGAGGTTCTTGCCGTCCTTGAAGTCGCCGACGAACTCGCGGTTCCACAGGCCTTCGACGAGCAGCACATGCGCGATGGCGCCGGCCAGCGCGCCGTCGGTGCCGGGCTTGACCGGCAGCCACTCGTGCGCCTTGGCCGCCACGTTGTTCAGCCGCGGGTCGACGGCGATCACCGTGCCGCGCGCCAGGATGCCGCCGAAGTGGTGAATGGTGTTGGGCACCTCGCGGTTGGACGCCAGCGGGTCGCAGCCCCAGGTCACCAGGCACATCGTGTTGGGCAGGTCGTAGTCGCGGTAGCCGTAGAAGCCCTGCGTCAGCCCCGGGCCCATCTTCTCGGCCTCGGCGCAGATGGCACTGTGGCTGAAGTAGTTGGTGCTGCCGTAGATGCGCGGCAGCGCGCCGTAGAGGATGTCGGTGGAGGTCGACGAGTAGCGGCCGCGGATGTAGACGAACTTGTGCGCCTCGCCGGCCTTGCGCAATTCGATCATCTTGTCGGCGACGGTGTTCATCGCCTCGTCCCAGGTGATCGGCACCCAGCGCGGGTCGACGCCGCGGCCCTTGAGCGCGTTGGTGCGCTTCATCGGCACCTTCACGCGGTCGGGGTCGTAGGTCTGCTGCGGAATCAGGTGGCCGCGCGGGCAGCAGTAGCCGTGGTTCGTCTTCGAGATCGGGTTGCCGCGCACGCGCACCGCGCGCCCGTCCTGCACGAAGAGCTGGATCGCGCACCACTGCGTGCAGCCCTGGCAGGTGCTGGCCACCCACTCACCCTGCGCCGGCGCGGCCGCCTTGGCCTTGCGCACCTGCATGGCGCTGGTGATCGGGAACGACACCGGGCCCGGGGTGGTGGCACAACCTTGCAGCCCCAGCAGCCACACGCCGCCGGTCGTGGCCGTTGCCTGGATGAAACCGCGCCGCGACAGTCTCATGATGCGTCTCCTCGTGCGGGCCCATCGGCTGAGCCCATAACGCACAGACTGCGCGTGCGCGTTCCCGACCGCGTTGCGATGCATCAACGCCGGTGAGTGCGCGCAACGGCGCCCGCCTGGTCTCTTGACCGGCATCAAGGATGCGGGGGGCGACAAGCTCTCGGGCGGCCTTCAGCCCTTCAGCCCTTCGGCCCTTCAGCCCTTCAGCGGTCAGCGAACACGCCGCCCGCCCGCCCGCTGAGCCGTGCGCCGGATCAGGCGGAAGAGGCTGAAGAGCCCGCAGCGCAGGGCACCACGGTCAGGCTGCGGATGCCCTGCGCGCCGTGGATCAACACGCCTTCGATGTCGGCGGTGGCCGAGGGACCGGTCATCAGGATCGTGTAGCGCGCGTCGCGGAACGCGGCATCGAGGTACGCGTCGTGCAGCGTGGCGACAACGCGCGCCGGGTCGAGCAGCACGACCAGGTGCTGGGCGAGGAAGCCCAGCGCCTCGACGACAAGCTCGCGCTCGGTCAGCAGCACCGAGCCCGTCTCGGCCACGCCGAAGGCCGCGCGCACGACGCCGACATCGACATCGTCCAGCTCGCGCGGGTGGGCCAGTGTCGCCAGCGGGCGGTGGCCGGGCATTTCGGGCGCCGCCGATGCGATGACCCGGGCGCTGGGGAAGAGCCGCGCCACGAGCGCCGCCACGTCAGCCGGCGCCGTGGCGTCGGCCACCTTGCCGCCCATGCGCTGCAAGGCGGCAGCGAACTCGTCGAAGGCGGCCGGGGTCGGCGTGCCGGGCGCCGCGAACGCGGGCCACACCGGCAACGGCCGCGCGGCGGGTGGGCTGCGGCGCACGCGCGCCAGGATGTCGTCGCGCGCGCTCATCGCGTGGCTCCCGCATCGTCGCTGGTGCCGCCGCCGTTCGCAGCCGCCGGCGAACCGTGGCCGCGGTGTTTCAGCCACCACTGCCTGAACGTCGTCGTCGGCGCCCCCGGCACCTCGCGCTGCTTGCCCCAGGTATTGAAGCGGTTGTAGAGCATCACGCGCGGCAGGTACTCCACGCCGGCGCCGGCGGCTTCCACCGCGGCGCGGAACAGGCGCGGGCTGGCCATCAGCTTGCCGGCCATCTTCATCGCCTGCTTCTTGGCAAACGGCAGCGCGTTGCGCTCGGCGACGATGCGCCGCCAGGTGTAGATCTGCCGGTGGATGTCGATCTTCACCGGGCACACCGCGGTGCAGCTGCCGTTCAGCGTGCTGGCAAACGGCAGCGCGCTGTACTTTCGCAGGTCGTAGGTGGGGTCGATGATCACGCCGATCGGCCCCGAGTAGGTGGCGCCGTAACTCAGGCCGCCGCTGCGCCGGTACACCGGGCAGGTGTTCATGCAGGCGCCGCAACGAATGCACTTGAGCGAGGTCCAGAAGTCGGGCATCGCCAGCCGCTCGGCGCGGCCGTTGTCCACCAGCACGATGTGCATCTCGGTGCCCGGGCGCGGCCGGCGGAAGTGGCTGGTCATCTGCGTGATCGGCGAGCCGAGCGCGCTGCGCGACAGCATGCGCACAAACACCGGCACATGCTCGGTGCGCGGGATGATCTTCTCGATGCCGATCGAGGCGATGTAGAGCTTGGGCAGGTGCACCGACAGATCGGCATTGCCCTCGTTGGTGCAGACGACGATGGCGCCGGTTTCGGCCACCGCGAAGTTGGCGCCGGTCATGCCGGCATCCGCCGTCAGGAAGCTCGGCCGCGTCGTGCGGCGCTGGCTCTCGGCGAGGTAGTGCACGTCGTGGTTGGTGGGGTCGGTGCCCAGCGTGCGGCCGAAGACCTCGGCGACATCGGCCCTGAGCTTGTGCACCGCCGGCACGACGATGTGGCTGGGCGGCTCGTCGTCCAGTTGCTGGATGCGCTCGCCCAGGTCCGTCTCGATGACCTCGATGCCGCGCGGCTCCAGGTACGCGCGCATCTCGCACTCGTCGGTGAGCATCGACTTGCTCTTCACCAGCGTCTTCGCGCCGTGCGAAGTGAGGATGGTGTGCACGATCTGGTTGTGCTCGGCGGCGTCGCGCGCCCAGTGCACGGTGACGCCGTTCGCCCAGGCCGCGCGCTCGAACTGTTCCAGGTACTCGGCCAGGTGCGTGAGCGTGTGTTCCTTGATCTGCGAGGCGAGGTCACGCAGCTGTTCCCACTCGGGCACCGCGGCCGTGGCGCGGTCGCGCTTCTTGCGCAGGTCCCACAGGCGCCGGTCGTGGAACTCCAGGTGGTCGGTGGCGGCGATGAACTCGCTCGACGCCTCAGCATGATCGACGCGCTGGCTCATTCGCGTGCTCCATTGAGGATCTGCGCGATGTGGATGAACTTCACCGGCAACTCCAGGCGTTCGCTGCAGCCCTTCTGGTGCATCAGGCAGCTCATGTCGGCGCTGACGATGTACTCGGCACCGGCGCGTTGGTGGTCGCGCACCTTGTCCTGGCCCATGCGCACCGACACCGGCTCTTCGTACACGCTGAAGGTGCCGCCGAAGCCGCAGCACTCGTCGGGCCGCTCGGGCGTGGCGAAGGTGATGCCCTTCACGCCCGACAGCAGCGCCAGCGGCTTGGAGAACGCGGGCATCACGATCTCGGAGTAGCTGGCGGTGCCGAGCTTGCGCAGCGTGGAGCAGCCGTTGTGCAGGCCCACCGTGTGCGGAAACTCGGCCCACGGAAACTCGCGCGCGCCGAGCACGTCGTGCAGGAACTCCACCAGTTCGAAGGTGCGCATGCGCACTTCGGTGACCACCGGCGTCTGCTCGATGGCGGTGAAGTGCTCGCGCACGTGGTGCACGCAGCTGCCGGTGGGGCCGACGATGTGATCGAAGCCCGCGAAGTTGCGTACGAACAGCGCCTCGGCCTCGGCGGCGTCGACCTCGCAGCCGCTGTTGGACATCGGCTGGCCGCAGCAGGTCTGCTCCAGCGGGTAGTGCACGTCGCAGCCGAAGCGCTCCAACAGTTCGAGCGTGGCGATCGCCACCTCGGGGAAGAAGGCATCGACGTAGCAGGGCACGAAGAGGCCGACCTTCAGCTTTGCTCCTGGGCGCGTCATCCTGTGGGGCTCCCCGCGGTCGCTTGACAAGGGCGCACGGGTGCTACCGAGTGCCCGGCTCCCCGGCGCCGCGCCGCCGATTCGGGCAGGTGGCGCAGCTCAGGCTCTCGCCGTCGTGGCCGCGCACCTCGCGGCCGCCGCAGCTGCCGCGCAGGCACGGGCGCCTGAACATCACGCCGATGGCCATGGCGGCCACGCTGGCACCCACCAGCACGAGCGAGGCGATGACGATGGCCAGCGCAGTGGCGGACATGGGTCGCTGGGTCAGGTGGTGCGCTGCCTGGCTGAAGCAGCCAGCACGGCATCGAACGCGGGCGTCGTGACCTCACGCAGCACATCGCCATCGCGCACGATGAAGTGCGCGGCAAGCCCGCGCTCGCGGGCCAGCGCAAGGCCACGCTGCGGCCCGAGCACGAACAGCGCCGTGGACCACGCATCGGCGCTCATGCACTCTTCGTGCACCACGCTCACCGAGGCCAGCGCGTGCGCGGCCGGGGCACGGGTGGCGGGGTCGATTTCGTGGCTGATGCGCTGCCCGCCCAATTGGTAGAAGTTGCGGTAGTCGCCCGATGTGGCCATCGCCAGGCCCTGCAGCGGCACGATGCGCTGCACCTGCTGCGGCCAGGCATCGGGCTTCTCGATGGCGATCTGCCACGGCCGGCCCTCGGCGTTGAGGCCGCGCGTGCGGACTTCGCCGCCGGCTTCGACCATGTAGCGCTCGACGCCCAGCGCCTGGAGCGCCTGTGCCGCGCGGTCGACCGCGTAGCCCTTGGCGATGCCCGACAGGTCCAGTTGCAGCGCGGGTGCCTGCTTGCGAGCTTGGCCATGCTCGGTGTCCACGACGAGTTGCCGCCAGCCGACACCTTCAGCCAGCGCTGCCAGCGCCGAGGCCGAAGGCCGCGCTTCACGCGCCGAGGCGCCCGCACCGAAGCCCCAGGCACCGACCAGCGGCGCCACCGTCGCATCGAACGCACCGCCCGAATCGGCGGCGACCTGCTGCGCGCGCTGCAGCACGGCGAGCGTCTCGCTGCTCAACGCAAACGGCGTCGTGGCGGCATGGGCATTGAAGCGCCGCAGTTCCGAGGCCGCCTCGAACGTGGACATGCGCTGCACCACGTGGTCGAAGGCCGCCAGCACAGCGGTGCGAGCCGTCAGCTCGAAACCTGGCGCGAACCCCGCGGGCGGGCCGCCGGCGATGCGCACGCTGAACGTGGTGCCCATCGTCGCGCCGCTGAAGACGATGGCGTGGCGGCGGGCGGTGGGCCTGGCGCCGCAGCCGGCACTCAGCATGGCTGCTCCGGAAGCAGCCAGCATTCCCAGGACTTGGCGGCGGCGTGGGGACAGCACCGCATCCAGCCTTGTGGTGTTGCTGTGGAGGTTGTCGGTCATGTCAGGTGCTCCATGAGCGTCGCTTCGAGTGACTCGCTTGCTGCGACTCTGGTTCGTCGAAGGTTGTGGCGGCTCAGGCGGGGGTGGGCCAGGGCCTGGGGCGCAGAGCCGGCGGTCAGCCCGCGATGCGGGCTCACTTCTCTGCGCTGCTCGAGCTTCTGGCGCGCGCCTGAACTCGCTCCGCTCACTGCGTTCGCTTTGCTCAAACAGTAGGCGCGAGTCAGTTCTGGATGCGCGTGAGTACACGCGCCGCCAGAAGCCCTGCGCTGCTCGACGCCGCCAATGCGCCCCAGGCCCTGGCCCACCCCCACCTGAGCAGCAGACCGGTCGGTGGCCGAGGGCCATTCACTCGGAGGGGCGCGACGTATGCGCAAGGCAGCGGGCGGCACGGCGGCGGCGCGCATTGGCGGCGCCGAGGAGGCGAGCCCGGACACAAACAGTCCGGGGGACTGTTTGTGCCTGGCGAGCGGCCAGGCCTCCTGGCCCGGCGCGGCCTGCAAGGCCAGGGCTCCTGGCCGCGCGCGTACTCGCGCGCATCCAAAACTGACTCGCGCCCATTGTTTGAGCGCAGCGAGTTCGGGCGCGGGCCAGGAGCCCGAGCACCGCAGGGAAGTCGGGCCCCCAGGGCCCGACCGCCGGCTCTGCGCGCCGCCGCCGTGCCGCCCGCTGCCTTGCCGCCACAACCTCCGCAGGCCGCCCACGCGATGACTCGCAGACATGCCGATCACCTCAATCCCCCAACCGAGTCCGCGGATCCGGCTGCAGCGAAATCCCGCCCCCCGCCCGCACCGCCGCCTCGTAGCGCCCCTCGCCGCTCTTGATCATCTGCACCACGAGATCGCGCATCGACACCAGCCCAAACACATGCGGCCCGTCGATCACCAGCAGGTGGCGGAAGCGATGCAGGTGCATCAGCGCCAGCGCCGCCTCGGTGGTGGTGGTGGGCGACACGAACTTCACGTCGCGCGTCATCACCAGCGACAGTGGCGTGGTCTTGACATCGCGCCCGGCGTCGACCACGCGCACCAGCAAGTCGCGCTCGGAGAACAGGCCGGCGACGAGGTTCTCCTCGGTCATCACGAGGATGGCGCCCACCTCGCGCTCGCGCATCACCGCCACGGCGTCGGCCACGCTGGCCGAAGCCGGCAGCGCGATCAACTCGTCGGCGCGACGGTCCTTCACCAGTTCGGCGACGGTCAAGGTGCTCATGGTCACGTCCCTCCGTTCAACCGAAGTCGTCCAGCATGATGTTCTCGCGCTCGACCCCCAGGTCGAGCAGCATCGCGATCACGGCCTTGTTCATCACGCCCGGGCCGCACATGTAGTACTCGATATCCTCGGGCGCCGGGTGGTTCTTCAGGTAGTTGTCGAGCAGCACCTTGTGGATGAAGCCGGTCGGCCCCGCCCAGTGGTCCTCCGGCAGCGGCTCGGAGAGCGCCAGGTGCCACGTGAAGTTCGGGTGCGCGGCGGCGAGCTGGTCGAACTCGTCGACGAAGAACGCCTCCTTCAGGCTGCGCGCGCCGTACCAATAGGTCATCTTGCGCTGGGTGTTCAGCCGAAGCAACTGGTCGAAGATGTGCGAGCGCATCGGCGCCATGCCCGCGCCGCCACCGATGAAGCACATCTCGGCGGGCGTGTCGCGCGCGAAGAACTCGCCGTAGGGGCCGGAAACCGTGACCGGGTCTCCCGGATTCAGGCTGAACAGCCAGCTGCTCATCTTGCCCGGCGCGATGTCTTCCTTGTAGCCGGGCGGGAACGCGACGCGGATGGTGAACTTCAACAGGCCCTTCTCGAGCGGGTAGTTGGCCATCGAGTACGCGCGCACCACCGGCTCGTCGACCTGCGACTTGAAACGCCACAGGTCGAACTTGTCCCAGTCCTCGCTGAACGGCGGCTCGATCGCCATGTCGCGGAAGCTCACGCGGTACGGCGGGCACTCGATCTGCACATAACCGCCGGCACGGAACGGCACGTCTTCGCCCTCGGGCAGTGCCAGCACCAGCTCCTTGATGAAGGTGGCCACGTTGCGGTTGCTCACCACCTTGCATTGCCACTTGGCAACGCTGAACACCTCCGCCGGAAGCTCGATGCGCATGTCGCGCTTGACCTTCACCTGGCACGCCAGCCGGCAGCCGCGGCGCGCCTCGCCCGGCGTGATGAAGCCGGTCTCGGTGGGCAGGATGTCGCCGCCGCCTTCCTTCACCACCACTTCGCACACGCCGCAGGCGCCCTTGCCGCCGCAGGCGCTGGGGATGAAGATGCCGTTGCCCGCGAGCGCGCCCAAGAGCGTGTTGCCCGCCGCCGTCTTCAGCGCCTTGGCCGGGTCATCGTTGACGACGATCGTCACGTCGCCGCTGGCCACCAGCCTGCGCCGGGCCGAAAGCAGCACCGCCACCAGGGCCAGGATGACCGCGGTGAACATCAGCACGGCAACGGCGACGACGGTCATGGGGCCCTCACCGGTTGCTGTTCAGAGCTGCACGCCCGAGAAGACCATGAAGGCCATCGACATCAGCCCCGCGACGATGAAGGTGATGCCCAGGCCCTTCAGCCCGTCGGGCACGTGGCTGTATTTCATCTTCTCGCGCACCCCTGCCATGGCCACGATGGCCAGCGCGAAGCCCAACCCCGAGCCGGCGCCGAACACCACGCTTTCGCCGAAGGTGTAGTCGCGCTCCTGCATGAACAGCGCGCCGCCGAGGATGACGCAGTTCACCGCGATCAGCGGCAGGAACACCCCGAGCGTGGTGTACAGCCTCGGCGCGAAGCGGTCCACCGCCATCTCCACCACCTGCACCACCGCGGCGATGGTGCCGATGAACAGGATGAAGGCCAGGAAGCTCAGGTTCACCTGCGCCAGCGACGGGTGCAGCCAGGCCAGCGCACCTTCGACCAGCAGCCCCTTCAGGATGAGGTTGTTCAGCGGAACCGTCAGCACCTGCACGAACACCACCGCCACGCCCAGGCCGAGGGCGGTGTCCACCTTCTTGCTGCAGGCGAGGAAGCTGCACATGCCCAGGAAGAAGGCAAGCGCCATGTTCTCCAGGAACAGGCTCTTCACGAAGAGGGCGAGGTAGTGCTCCATCACGACCTCAGTCTTTCTCCTGAAGCTGCGGCTTCAGCGTGCGCAAGAGCCAGATCAGGAGCGCCACGATGAACAGCGCCGAAGGCGCCAGCAGCATCAGCCCATTCGGCTCGTACCAGCCGCCTTCGGTGGTGGGCCGCAGCACTGTCACGCCGAACAGCTTGCCGGCGCCCAGCAACTCGCGCGCGAAAGCCACCGCCAGCAGCAGCCCGGCATAGCCCAGGCCGTTGCCGATGCCGTCCAGCAGCGAGCGCCACGGCGGGTTGCTCATCGCGAACCCTTCGGCGCGCCCCATCACGATGCAGTTGGTGATGATCAGCCCCACGTACACCGAGAGTTCTAGCGACAGCTCGTACATCGTGGCGCGCAGGATCTGGTCGACCACGATCACCAGCGACGCGATGATCGACAGCTGCACGATGATGCGGATGGAGCCCGGCGTGGCATTGCGCACCAGGCTCACCGCAAAGTTGGCCAGCGCCGTGACCAGCGTGACGCCGATGCCCATCACCAGCGCCTTGTCCAGCCGCGTCGTCACCGCCAGCGCCGAACAGATGCCCAGCACCTGCACGGCGATCGGGTTGTTGTCCACCAGCGGCGCCACCAGCGCGCGGCGCTCGCTGCCGCCCCACCAGGGGCGGGCGGCGGGGCTTGCTGCGCTCGCCGCGCCGGCGCCAAGCGTGGAAACCGTGTTCATGCGGCCTTTCCTTCGCGTGCACCGGGTTGCTCGCGCAGCTTCTTCAGCCACCGGCCGTAGCCGGCCTCCGACAGCCAGAACTGCACGAGCCGGGTGATGCTGTTGCTGGTGATGGTCGCGCCCGACAGGCCGTCCACGCGGTGCGGGTCGCGCTCGGCCGGGCCCGCCTGGCCCTTGATCACCGCGAGCTTGGGCTGCCACTGCTCGTCGAAGGCCCTGCGGCCGCGCCACAGGGCCTGCCACTTCGGGTTGCCGATCTCGCCGCCGAGGCCGGGCGTCTCCTTCTGCTCGTAGAAGGCCAGGCCCTGCACGGTGTTGCCGTCGGGGGCGAGCGCGAGGAAGCCGTAGACGGTGCCCCACATGGCCAGGCCCTCGATCGCCAGCACCACCTGCTCGGTGCCGGCCTCGGCCCCGCCACCGGCGCCCGGCCGGGCCCTGACAAGGTAGACGAGGCCGAGGTTCGGCAGCCGCGCGACGCCTGCTCGGTTCGGCGGTGCGGCACGGCTTTGCGCCGGGTCGTTGCGGGCGCGGCGCTGGTCGTAGTCGGCGGCGTTCATCTTCTCGGCGGCCAGCAGCTCGCCACGCGCGAAGTCCACCAGCCGCGGCTCGATGCGCTCGTCGAAGAGCTTCTTCACCTCGGCGGCGGAGACATCGCGCCCGGGCTCGACGAGGCCGGCGGCCAGCAGCACGTTCTTCTGCATGTACTGCCGCGCCTTCGCCTCCTGCGTGGGCTGCAGCACCACCGCGGCCACCGCCACCATCAGCGCGCACACCACACACACCGCGGTGGCGAACAGCACCGTGTAGCGCACGCTGTCCTTGCGCTCAGCCACGGCGCGGCTCCTCGGCAGGGGCAGCCGCCGATGCCGCCGCGGCCTGCACGCGCCGCTGCCGGCGCCGCACGTTGGTGCGCACGAAGACATGGTCGATCAGCGGCGCCATCACGTTCATGAACAGGATGACGAGCATCGCGCTCTCGGGGTACGCCGGGTTGACGATGCGGATCAGCACGATGAACGCGCCGATCAGCAGGCCGTAGATCCAGCGCCCGGCGTCCGAGAACGGCGCCGTCACCGGGTCGGTGGCCATGAAGGCGGCGGCGAACGCCCAGCCGCCCAGCACCATGTGCCACCAGAACGGCACCGCGAACCACGGGTGGGTGGCCGAGCCGATGCTGTTGAACACCAGCGACATCGCCACCGTGCCCAGGGCCGTGCCGACCATGATGCGCCACGAGCCCACGCCGGTGAAGGCGATGATCGCCGCGCCGACGAGGCAGGCCAGCGCCGAGGTCTCGCCCATCGAGCCCTGCTCCCAGCCGATGAAGGCGTTCCACCACGACAGCCCCGCCTGCTCGAACGGGGTGGTCATCTGCCGCATCTGCGCCAGCAGCGTCGCGCCCGAGTAGCCGTCCACCGCCGCGCCGGGCGGCACCGCGGCCCACACGCGGTCGCCCGAGATCGCCGCCGGGTAGGCGAAGAACAGGAACGCGCGCGCTGCCAGCGCCGGGTTGACGAAGTTCATGCCGGTGCCGCCGAACACCTCCTTGGCCAGCACCACGCCGAAGCTGATGGCCAGCGCCGCCTGCCACAGCGGCGTGGTCGGCGGCAGGATCAGCGGGAACAGCATGCCGGTGACGAAGAAGCCCTCGTTCACCTCGACCTTGCGCACGACGGCGAACAGCACCTCCCAGGCCAGGCCCACCATCATCGTCACCGCGTACAGCGGCACGAAGTACAGCGCGCCGTGCACGCCGTTGGCGAGCCAGCTCTGCGGTGAGTACCCCACGCCCAGAAGCCCGATGACGTCGTGCCGCCACCCTTCCAGCGCACCGGCCTTGGCCGGGTCGATGGCCAGATTGGCCTGCAGCCCGGTGTTGAAGACCGCCATGAACACGCAAGGCAGCGTGGCGATCACCACCAGCATCATCATGCGCTTCAGGTCCAGCGCGTCGCGCACATGCGCGCCGCCCCGCGTCACGTTGGCCGGCGTGTAGAAGAAGGTGTCGGCTGCTTCCCACAGCGGGTAGAAGCGTTCGAGTCGCCCGCCCTTTTCGAAGTGCGGCGCGAGGCGGTCGAGCTGGCGGCGCAGCGCTTTCATCGCCGGTGGGCCCTGTCGGGCGTGCGGGTCATCTCACACCCCTTCCTTCTCGACACGGTCAAGCAGGCGCCGCAGCAGCGGCCCCCACTCGGTCTTGCCCGGGCACACGAAGGTGGCCAGCGCCAGGTCCTCCTCGTCGAGTTCCAGCGCGCCCAGCGCCACCGCCTGCTCGGCGTCGCCCATCGCCAGCGCGCGCAGCAGGTGCGTGGCCATGATGTCCATCGGCATCACGCGCTCGTAGCTGCCGATGGGCACCATCGCACGGTCGCCGCCGTTGGTGGTGGTGGTCAGCGGCAGGCCCTGGCCCGCACCGCCGCGCAGCGCGGCCAGGCGGCCGGCCACCACGTTCCACACCGAGAACCTGGCCGGCTGCGGCGTGATCCAGCCGAACAGCTCGCGCTCGCGGCCTTCGAGCAGCGCACTCACCTGCCGGTGGTGGCGGCCGAGGAACGCGGTGGCCTCGCCGCCGGCGGCGCGACCTTCGAGCACCGAGCCGGAGACCACGCGCACGTCGCCGGGCACGAGATCATCGCGCACCAGGTCGGCCAACGAAGCGCCCAGGCGCGTGCGCACCAGGCGCGGCCGCTTCACCGCCGGGCCGGCCAGCGAGACGACGCGCTGCACGTCCAGCCGCCCGGTGGCCAGCAGGTGCCCGAGGGCCGCCACGTCCTGGCAGCCGATGTGCCACACACCGGCACCGCCGCTGCCCACCGGGTGCAGCGCGTGGATGTGCGTGCCGGGGGCACCTGCCGGGTGCGGCCCGTCGAACTCGTGCACCTCGATGCGCGGCGGGGCGGCGCCTCCAACGGCGGCCGCTGGTGCCGGTGCACCCGCGGCTGCGGTGGCGGCCGCGGCCGCCAGACGCGAACCCGGCGCCACGCACAGCAGCACCGGCGCCGGCGCCACCACGCGCGCCAGCGCCTGCAGCCCGAGCAAGAAATGGGCCTCGCGGCCGGCCAGCGCCACCTGCGGGTCTGGCGCATGCGGCGCGGTGTCGATGGCCGTGACGAACAGCGCCGCCGGGCGGGCCCCCGCCGCCGGCACGCGGCTGAACGGGCGCGTGCGCAGGGCCGTCCACAGGCCGCTTTCCAGCAGCAGCGCGCGCAGCGCGGGGGCGGCAGCCTGGCTGGCGGCGGGCGACCAGTGGCTGAAAGTCACTTGCGCCGCCGCATCGTCATCGTCGTCAATGGCGACATCGATGACCAGCGAGACGAAGGCGCGGCGCTCGCCGCGATGCACCGCGCTCACCACACCCGCGGCGGGCGCGGTGAAGGGCACGCCCGGGTTCCGGCGGTCTTCGAACATCACCTGGCCGCGCAACACGCGGTCACCCGGTTGCACCGCCAAGGCCGGCCGCAGGCCCGGCACGTCGGCGGCCAGCAACGCGACCTGGCGCACCACCGGCGCAAACGCATCCGCGGCAGTCGGCAGCACCTGCGCCGGCGCGCCGGCCAGCGGCAGATCGAGCCCCTTGCGGATGCGGTGGACGGCCATGGCTGAGCGGTCGGTACGGGCCGGGCTTGGGGGGTGGCCGCTGCGGCGTGCTCCTCGAGGGCACACCACCACGGCACCGCTTGACGCGATGCGCGCAAGCCTATTCACTCAGCGCCCGGGCGGCCTGATGCAGGTCAACCTCGCGCACAGGCTCGCAAGAGCACCGGGGCGGCAGCCCTTGCGGCCCCGCCCCGGCGCTGCATCACCCGATCTCCTGACGTTAAGCAGCGGGCGATGCGGTTCACCTCATGCTGCGCGTTGCACGCCGCACGAGGGCACTCACTCACAGCACCTTCAGCGGCTCGACGTGCGCCGGCACGAACTTCGGCAGCGTCAGCGTCAGCACGCCATCGACGAACTTCGCCACCGCCTTCGCACGGTCGATCTCGTAGCCCAGCGTGAAGACGCGGCTGGCGAAGCCATAGGTCAGCTCACCGCGCAGGAAGCGCACGTCCTTCTTCTCGTAGACGGGCTTCTTGAACTCGGTGGTGATCATGACCTGGCGGCCATCGATCTCGACATGGATCGCTTCCTTCGTGACGCCGGGGATCAGCGCCGTCACGGTGTAGGCGTCATCGGCCTCGACGACCTCGATCGGGATCGTCGGCATCTCGGGGGTGGGTTCCCAACGGAACGGCCGCATGAAGCTGCGGAACGCCTCGTCGAACGTGGTGAGAGGCTCGGGAGCGAACAGGCTTGGCAGACGGGTGGTGTTCATGACTGACTCCGGTCTACACACAGGGCACGGCGCCCTGCTACCACCACCGCCCGACCGGCCTTCATCGCCGACCATCTCTTGTGAAGTGAGCGGCGGCGAAGAGCATGATGCACATCGGCGGCGCGGGCGCATTGATGCGGGTCAGCGGGGGGCGAGAGGACTCGCTTGCTCGACGTGCTGCACCTGCGGTTCACCATCGGCGGGCTGCGCAAGTCCCGCGAAGTCACCCATGCGGTCTGGCGCGAAAGCGTTGAAGTCGAGTGGAAGCCGGGGCGCCGCATCCGGGTGATGCACCCGCTGCAGGTGCTCGAGTCCAGGGTGCAACGCCGTGAGACTGTTGATGGCCGTTCGCGCCGCGGCGCCGCCAGGCGCCGGGAGCTGACAGGTCATCGTGCTCTATTGCCCCTCGATGTGCAGCGCGTATCCACCGGTCACTGTTCGGAATGAGCCTTCTACCGCGACGTAGTAGGTGCCCGGATCGAGCGTGGCAGTGAAGCGGAAGTTGTCCACCTCGCCGGAGTTGTCGTCGCTGCTGATGAAGCCGTACGCGCCGTTGTACAGCGTGCCGCGCGTGTTGGTG
>JAEUPC010000034.1 GCA_016789865.1 Rubrivivax sp. | reverse complement strand
CCTGGTGTTCGCGGTCATCGACTCGCTGTTCGGCGGCGCGGGCAAGTTCCACACCCGCATCGAGGGGCGCGACTTCAGCCCCACCGAGCTGCGCGTGATCCTGCGCCTGGTGGAGTGCATCATCGCCGAGTACCGCAAGGCGTGGATCGGCATCTACCCCGTCGACCTGGAGTACCAGCGCTCGGAGATGCAGCCGCAGTTCGCGAGCATCGCCACACCCAGCGAGATCGTCATCTCGACGGCGTTCACGCTGGAGATCGGTGACGTCAGCGGCTCGGTGCACTTCTGCCTGCCCTACAGCACGCTGGAGCCGATCCGCGACGTGCTGTACTCGACCATGCAGGGCGACTCCAGCGAGCCCGACCGGCGCTGGGTCAAGCTGCTGGAGCATCAGATCCAGAGCGCCGAGGTCGAGCTCGTCGCCGAACTGGCCCGCGCCCCGGCCACGGTGGAGCAGTTGCTGAGCTTCAAGCCCGGCGACTTCATCGAACTCGACCTCAACCCCCGGATCCAGGCCGCCGTCGACGGCGTGCCGGTGTTCGACTGCCACTACGGCACCTCGAACAACCGCTACGCGCTGAAGGTCGAGCGCCTGATCACCCATTCGAACCTCGGCTGGCTCGCGGAGTCCCAACATGGCAACTGATGCAGCGGCCGGCGCCGAGGGCGCCGGCATCAGCGAAGAAGACAAGATGGCCGCCGAATGGGCTGCCGCGCTGTCGGAGAGCAAGGGCGGCTCCGGCGGCGGCAGCAGCATCGCCAGCGAAGTGGCCGCGCCGCTGGAGAGCGTGGCCCCGGCCAGCTTCGCGAACTTCGGCCCCGGCGCCACGGCCGCGGCCGGCAACGACCTGCAGATGATCCTGGACATCCCCGTGCAGCTGACGGTGGAGCTGGGACGCACACGGGTGCCGATCAAGAACATCCTGCAGCTGGCGCAGGGCTCGGTGGTGGAACTGGAGACGCTGGCCGGCGAGCCGATGGACGTGCTGGTGAACGGCTTCCTCATCGCCCAGGGCGAAGTGGTGGTGGTCAACGAGAAGTTCGGCATCCGCCTCACCGACATCGTGACGCCCAGCGAGCGCATGCGGCGGCTGTCGCGAACATGAGCCTTCCCCCGCAGCGCCTCCGGCGCCTTCCCCCCTGGGGGCGCCGCCAGCGGCCCGGCAACGCCGGTTCCGCGGCGGCCACCGGGTTGCCCATGTCCTTGCCAGGATCGATCGTCCGCGGTGAGGCTGAGAACCGACTGTGAACTGGACCTCGCTTCTCTGGTTCCTGGCCATCGTGGCCTCGATCCCGCTCGCGCTGTGGCTGGCCCGGCGTTCGCAGCTCATCGGCGCGCCGGCCATCGCCGGCACCGCGCGCGCGGTGGCGGTGCTGCCGCTGTCGGCGTCGCAGAAGGTGGTGACGGTCGAGCTTGGCCGCGGCGACGAAAAGGTCTGGCTGGTGCTCGGCGTGACGCCGTCGAACATCACCACGCTGCACACGATGAGCGCGCTGGCGCCGATACCGGCCACGCTGCCCACGCCCCTGCCCGGCGCCGCGACCACCCCCCCGGCACGCGGGCCAGCCGCAGCCACTTTCGCCCAACTGCTCGGGCGCCTGCGGGGCAGCGCCCCCGGAGCGGACCATGCGCATTGAGCGCCACCACCCCGCCGGGCCGCGGCCGCCGCGACCGGCGCCCTGCCCACGGGGCGGTGTGCTGGCCGGTCTGCTGGCCGGCGCGCTGCTGATCGCCGCCCCCGCGCTGGCGCAGCAAGGCACGGGCGGCGGCGGCACGCTGCCGCTGATCATCGGCCAGGGCCCCGGCGGCACCAGCTACTCGGTGCCGGTGCAGACGCTGCTGTTCTTCACCGCGCTGTCGTTCATCCCGGCGGTGCTGCTGCTGATGACGGCATTCACCCGCATCGTCATCGTGCTCAGCCTGGTGCGCCAGGCGCTGGGCACGCAGGCCGCACCGCCCAACCAGGTGATCGTCGGCCTGAGCCTGTTCCTCACCTTCTTCGTGATGGGCCCGACGATCGACAAGATCCACGAGCAGGCCTGGGCCCCCTACGCGGCCGGCACGATGCCTGCCGAGCGCGCGCTGCAAGAAGGCGTGAAGCCGCTGCGCGAGTTCATGCTCAAGCAGACGCGGCAAAGCGACGTCGCCCTGTTCGCCCGCCTGGCCAAGCTGCCGCCCGAGGTGAAGGGCGAGGCCGTGCCGCTGACGGTGCTGGTGCCGGCGTTCGTCACCAGCGAGCTGAAAAGCGCCTTCCAGATCGGCTTCATGATCTTCATCCCCTTCCTCATCATCGACATGATCGTCGCCAGCGTGCTGATGAGCCTGGGGATGATGATGTTGAGCCCGGTGCTGGTGGCGCTGCCGTTCAAGCTGATGCTGTTTGTGCTGGCGGATGGGTGGAATCTGCTGTTGGGGTCGTTGGCGGCCTCGTTTGCCACTTGATGGCTGGGTGCTTCTGTGGCGGCGCTGAACGAGGCGTTTCGTACTTCCACCAGGCCGGGGCGGGACCCGGCCTCGTGAAAGTACGAACGACTCACTCGAACAAGCAAACCTTCAAGAAAGCCCCGCCGAAGCACCGGCTTCAAGAAGACCCGAGTCCCGAATGGATGCCCAAACAGTCCTCACCGCCGGCCAGCAAGGCCTGATGATGCTGCTGATGGTCGCCGCCCCTGTGCTCGGCACGGTGCTGGTCGTCGGCCTCGTGGTCAGCATCTTCCAAGCCGCCACCCAGATCAACGAAGCCACGCTGTCCTTCGTACCGAAGATCGTCGCAGCCGTGGTCGTGTTGGCCGTGGCCGGGCCGTGGATGTTGACGACGCTGGTGGAGTACCTGCAGCGCACGCTGATGGCCCTGCCCGCCGCGGTGGGCTGAAGCCGCAGCCAACCGCGAGCAAGGCACGAGTCGCACCCGTGATCACCTTCACCGAAGCCCAGCTGCTGGCCTGGATCACGCCGCTCGTGTGGCCGTTCCTGCGCGCGCTGGCGCTGTTCAGCGCGCTGCCCGTGCTCGGCCAACGCACGGTGCCGATGCGCGTGCGCATCGCGCTGGCGGCCTTCATCGCGCTGGCTGCGCAACCGGTACTTCCGGCGCCGCCGCCGCTGGCACTCGACTCGCTGCCGCAACTGCTGCCGCTGGTGGCGCAGCAGATGGTCATCGGCCTGGCGCTGGGGTTCTCGGTGCGGCTGGTGTTCGCCGCGGTGGAGTTCGCCGGTGAACTGATCGGCCTGCAGATGGGTTTGAACTTCGCCGGCTTCTTCGACCCCATCAGCGCAGGCACGGCCACGCCGAGCAGCCGCTTCTTCGGCACCACGATCGCATGGCTGTTCATCGTCATCAACGGCCACCTGATCGTCATCGCCGCGCTGGCGCAGAGCTTCCAGGCCTTCCCGGTGGGGCCCGAACCGTTCGCCTTCCTGCGCAGCGTGCAGCCGCACCGCTGGGGCGCGGATCTCTTCAGCACCGGCCTGTGGATCGCGCTGCCCATCATCACCATGCTGCTGTTCGTGAACCTCGTGTTGGGCGCGGTGTCGCGCGTGGCTTCGCAGATCAACATCTTCTCCATCGGCTTTCCGATCACGTTGACGGTCGGGCTGCTTGGCCTGTTGCTGACGCTGCCGGCCCTGCAGACACCATTCACGATGGCGCTGGAGCGAGCGCTGGCGGCGTTCCGATAGGAGGGCTCCGCGCATTGCGCGGTTCGCGGCCCATGCCGTGGCGCGACATCCCGAGGCGCCACGCTGGGCATGGCGCGCTGGGGCTCCCGGATTGAACCCCTTGGACAAGCCCGAGGTCGCCAAAACGGCATCGGGCTTGCTCAGGCTCAACGGCCGCGCGCCGCTGCGTCGGCAGACTGCGCCGTGAAGGAGCGCCTGCCATGAACGCCATCCACGACGTGATCGCGCACGTGAACGACAGCCCCGACAGCGCCGGGGTCTTGCGCATTGCCATGGCCGTTGCCTCCGAACACGGCGCGCGGCTGAGCGCGGTGTACGCCGTCGACCCCACGCCGCTGGGGGCCTTCATCTCGGCCGAGGCCGCCGCGGTGGCCGAGCAGGTGTCGGTGCAGGAGCGCCGCGAGCGCGAGCTGCGTGCGCGCGCGGGTGCCGAGCCGCTGCTGGGCGGCGCGCCGCTGACGGTCGAGCACGGCGAGGCGCTGCAGGCGCTGACCGCGCGTTCACTGAGCGCCGATCTGCTCGTCGTCGCCCAGGGCCAGGACGCACCGCCCGCCGGGCACGGCCGCGAACTGCCCGAGAAGCTGCTGATGGCCGCCGGCTGCCCGCTGCTCATCGTGCCGCGGCAGATGAGCGGGCGCAAGGGCGCGCTGCCCAGCGCCGGCCACCGCGTGCTGGTGGCCTGGGCACCCAAGCGCGAATGCGCGCGTGCGCTGCGCGACGCGCTGCCGCTGCTGCAGCGCGCCGCGGCGGTGGAACTGCTGCACATGGGCGGCGAATCGCCGCGCACGGCGCCGCTGCTGATGGCCACGCAGGCCCATCTGCAAAGGCACGGCGTGGCCTGCACGCTGCAGCGGCACGAGATTCCCGTCGCCGATGCGGTCGACCGCGTGCAGCGCGACACCGGCGCGGACGCGCAGGTCGCCCATGGCGTGCTCTTGCGCGCCGCCGAGATCGACGCCGATCTGGTCGTGATGGGCGGCTACGGCCGGCCGCGCGCGCTGGAGTGGATCCTGGGCGGCGTCACGCGCTCGATGCTGCGGGCGATGAACGTGCCTTTGCTCATGGCGCATTGACGCCCGGGTCGGCCGGGCCGGCATCGCCCGGCTCTCGGGCCGAGCGCAGAAATCGCCAGCCGTCGGCCAGTTGCCGCACCGCGCGGTGCAAGTCGCTGGCGCGCTCCAGTGCCGCATCGGCTTGGTCGAGGGCCGTGCGCGCCATGCTGGCGGCCTGCAGCAACCGGGCCTTGAGCCGCTCGTAGCAGCGTTCCAACTCGGGCTCGGCACGGGTCGCGGCCTCGCCACCGCGCATGACGGCGAACGCCGCCGCGCGGAAAGCCTGCCACGCTTGAGCGTCGGGCCCTGCCGACGGCGGCGGTGTGGCGCCGGCGGCCTCCAGCGCCGCCTGCACCGCGACCTCGGCATGGCGGGCCGAACGCAGCAACTCGGGCAGCCGCCTCGCTGCGCTTTCGGGCAGCCCCTGGCGCCCCACTTGCACGACGAACTCGGCCACTGCGCGGCGCAGTCGCTCGGCGGCCTGCGACTGCGGTTCGATCGCGGCGACGGTGTCACCTTCGAACACGCGCGTCACGATGCGTGCCGACAGCGCCAGCAACCGCGCCAGCTCGCGTTCCAGCGCATCGAGGGCCAGCGTGGGTACGCCCAGCACGTTGCGGTCCAGGTGGCGCGGTCGCCCTTCGTCGCTTTCCGGGCCCCGCCAGCGTGCCTCGAGCCAGCGCGTCAGCCCGGCGGCCAGCGGCCACATCAGCAGCACGCCCAGCACGTTGAAGGCGGTGTGGAACGCGGCCAGCTTGGCCGCCGGGTCGGGCGTCGCGCCCAGCGCCTCGCGCAGCGCCGCATGCGCCGCCACGAGCCAGGGCAGCAGCGCCAGCGCCACCGCACCGGTGATGACGTTGAACAGCACATGTGCGGCGGCGGCGCGCTTGGCGTTCGCGGTCGCCCCCACGGCCGCGAGCACCGCGGTCACGGTGGTGCCCACGTTGGCGCCGATGACCACCGCCGCGGCGCCTTGCGCCGACAGCAGCCCGCCGGCAGCCGCCGACAGCGCCACGGTCAGCGCCGCGCTGGACGACTGCATCAACGTCGTCAGCAGGAACCCGATGCCCAGCTGGGCGAGCACGGCCCACGGCCCGGCCCCCTCGGGCAGCTGCACCGTGGCGGCGATGCCGGTGAAGGCCTGCTGCAGCACGCCGATGCCCACGAACAGCACGCCGAAGCCGGCCAGCGCCTGCCCCAGCGCGCCGCGCCGCCGCTCGCCACCGGCCAGCCGCAGCGCCATGCCCACGCCCACCAGCGGCAGCGCCAGCACCTCCACCTTCAGCTTCAGGCCGACCAGCGCGACCAGCCAGCCGGTCATCGTGGTGCCGACATTGGCGCCGAACAGCACCCACAGCGACTGCGCCAGGTTCATCAACCCGGCGTTGACGAAACCGATGGTGGCCACGGTGACCGCGCTCGAGCTCTGCACCAGCGCCGTCACTGCCGCGCCCGCGGCGAGCGCGCGGGCGCGGCTGCGTGTGGCCGCCGCGAGCAGCTGTTCGAGCTGGCGGCCGGCGGCCAGCTTGAGCCCGTCGGTCATCAGCTGCATGCCCAGCAGGAACAGGCCGACGCCGCCCGCGGTGCTCGCCAACAGCAATGGCCATTCGCTCATCGGGTGTTTCGTCGAGGCAAGATGCGCACCATGCGCGAGCGCTTCCGACGTTACCTGCCCAGCGCCGAGCGGCTGCAGGCCTCGCCCTCGCTGCGCTGGCTGCGGCCGCTGCTGGATCGCCCCTGGCTGTGGCACCTGACGCGCCACCGCGTCGCCGCCGGCGCGGCCATCGGCGTGTTCTTCGGCTTCCTGATCCCGGTGCTGCAGATCGCGGCCGCGGCGGCGGCGGCGCTGCTGCTGCGCGCCAACCTGCCGGTGGCCGCGGTGGCGACGCTGGTCTCCAACCCCTTCACCTATGTGCCGATCGGGGTGGCGGCCTACCAGACCGGCAGCGCGCTGCTGGGCGAGCGCGTCGACGCCGAGCAGGCACGCGCGCGGGCCGAGACCTGGTCGGAGCAGATGGCCGCCGAGCCCGGCGACGAGAGCTGGTCGGCGCGCGTGCTGGCCATCGGCAAGCCGCTGATGCTGGGGCTGCTGGTGTTCGCCAGCGTCGGCGCCGTGTTCGCCTGGGCCGCGGTGCACGCGCTGTGGATCGCCGGCGTGGCCGTGCGCAGGCGGCGACGGCGCGCGCAGCGCGGGCCGCCGCCGGCCTGAGACAGCCCGCAGAGCCGGCGGCCACCTTCACGCCACAACCAGCACGTCGCACGCGGCATGGTGCAGCAGGTCCAGCGCCGTGCTGCCCGGCAGCTGGGCGCTCGAATCGAAGTCCAACGCCCGCCACGATTCCGGTCGTCCGGACTCCCGGATCAGGCCGCGCCCGCGTCGAGAATCGCCCGCGTCACCATCTGGTCGTCGATGTGCCAGCGCATCAGCATGTGCTGGTAGACGAGGCGTTCGTCTTCGCTCACCCGTCCGTCAGCAGTGACCACCGCGGCGGCCAGGCGGCAAACGAGCAGCCGCGTTGCCGGGTCGGCCACCGCATCGAGCAGGTCGTCGATGTAGCGCATCTCGCTCGCGCGCAGCCAGCTGCACTCCCCCAGATGCGTACCGACGTCGCGCAGGCAAGCCGACGCGAGCGCCTCGAAGCGCTTGCGGCTGAGGCCCAGCAGCGCAAAGGCGCCCAGTTCGCCCAGCCGGCCCAGCTCGCGTGCATCGAGGTGGCCATTGGCCGAGACGATCAAGGCCAGCACGCGCGCGGCGCTCTCGTCGTGGGGCCGATGGGCGGCAGTTTTCATCGTCGCGTTTCCTTCTGCGAGTCGAATGGGCCTGCCAGGCGCAGGGTGACGGTGAAGCGGGTGGGCGCCGCGCGGGGCCAGCGGGCGCAGCCGGGCCGCCGGCAAGGCCGTCGTCGGCTCGCCCAGCCGCCAGCGGGCCCGCAGGCGGCCGTAGGCGTCGCGTTCGGCAGGGCTGATCCGGCCATCGGCGGCGATGACCGCGCCTGCCAGCTGGCACACCAGCAGTCGCTGGCGGCGGTCGTGCACACCTTCGAGCAGGTGGTCCAGATACAGCAGGTCGGCCACGTGCAGCGAGCCGCGTTCGGCCATGCGGCCGCCCACGTCGTCCAGGGCGCGCTGCGCAAGGTGCAGAAAGCGATGGCGACTGACGCCCAGCTGCCCGAAGGCGTCCAGGCGCGCAAGGGTCTGCAACTCGCAGTCCTTGACGCGGCCGTTGGCGGCGGTCATCAACGCCAGCACGCGCGCGGCGCTTTCGTCGTGGCTGCTGGTGGCAAGGGTCATCGCGGATCCTCCGGGGGTGGGCGGTGCAAGGCAAGGAAAGCGCATTCTGCGAAGGTGGGGCAAGGACCCGCATTGCGCACGCTCGATCTCGATGCGCTCCCCGCCGAACATCCGGTCGAGCACGCCCCAGGTGAACGCGCCATGCGCGCCGCCGCCTTGCAGCGCGAGGTCGATGCACACGCGGCGTTCACCCATCGGCGCGGCCTCACTTCAGGCTCGCCAGGTAGTCCAGCAGCGCCGGCAGCTCGGCGTCGCCCACGGCGACGGCCTTCTGCCGCTTGGCGCCCGCCGAGAGCTGGCCGGCGGCGCGGCCGGTGCCCAGCGTCCACTCCTGCAGCGCGGCGCGGTCCAGCCGCGCGCCCACGCCGTCCAGCGGGTTGGCCGGGTTGCCTTGGCCCGCCACCGAGTGGCAGTTCATGCATTTCAGGCGTTCGAACGCGGCGCGGCCCGCGGCCTGTGCCGCCGTCGGCGCTGCGGCCGCGCCCGGCGGCGCCGGTTTGGCGGCCGTGTCGCCGCCGAGGTTGCGAAGGGCGGCAAAGGCGGCCGAGGCCACCACCACCGCGGCGGCGGTGGCGCCGGCCAGCCAGCGAGCACGGGTTTGTCGAAGCATGGTCTACACCCAGTCGAAGAGTTCGTTGTGCACACGCTCGGCCGGCACGCCCAGTGTGCCGAGGGCGCGTTCCACCGCCAGCGTCATCGCGGTCGGCCCGCAGACGAAGAACTCGCGCCGCGCCAGCGCTGCGGCCGGCGGCAGGTGCCGCGCCAGCAGCTCGCGCGTGACAAGGCCGCGCTCGCCCGTCCAGCCGGGCGGCGGTTCGATCAGCGTGTGCACCACTTTCAGGTCGAGCCGCTTGGCGAGCTGCTCGAGTTCCTCGCGGAACGCCACGCGCTCCCAGGCCCGGTTGCCGTAGATCAGCAGCAGCGGCCGGCGGTCGCCGCGGTCGGCCAGCGTGCGCAGCATCGACATCATCGGCGCGATGCCGATGCCGCCGGCCACGAACACGTAGCCCTCGGCCGCCGGGTGGCGGTCGACGCTGAAGTGGCCGTAAGGCGCATCGAGCCAGGCGCGCTCGCCGGGCGGCACGTCGCGCACGCCGGTGCTGAAGTCGCCCAGCGCCTTGATCGACAGCTCGACGCGCCGGCCGTCGGCGGCGCTGGAGGCGATGGAAAACGGGTGCTCGCGCATCGCGAACGGCGAGGCGCGCAAGGTGAGCCACGCGAACTGGCCCGGCTCGAAAGCGAGCGCATGGCCATCTTCGCGCTCGAGCACCAGCGTGCACACACGGCCGCGCTCGGGGCGCACTTCGCGCACGCGCCACGGTGCCCGCGCAATGGCCCAGGGGTGCAGCGCGCGCACATACAGCAGCAGCGCCACCCAGGCCAGCGCGTAGGCCACCCACAGCGCTCGCTTCCACGGTGCGTCGAGGTAATGCCCCGAGCCGAAGAGGTGCCAGAACGCCGCCGCCAGCGCCAGCGCCGAAAGCAGCGCATGCGCGATGCGCCAGCGGTCGTAGTCGCCGCCCAGGCGCTGCCGCAGCAGGGCCCACAGCGTGACGACGACCAGCAGCGCCACCGCGGCGCGGCCGGCCGACATGTGCGCTGTCGCGCTGCGCGGGTCGGCGCTGCCCAGGGCCTGCGGGTGCACCACTGCGATCAACGCCACGTGCACCACCACCAGCGCCAGCGCCACCACCGCGAGGTAGCGGTGGAAGTAGTAGACGATGTCGATGCCGAACGGCGCCGTCGCGCGCTTGAAGCGCGCGATCAGCACCCACTGCAGCGTGAACATCGCCAGCGCCACGTAGCCCAGCGCCATCGAGAAGTCCCAGGCGAACCCTCGCCCCGGGGTGCGCGCGGCGTCAGCCAGCAGCAGCACCGGCGCCAGCACCAGCAGCAGATAGAGCGCGAGCCAGCCGATGGCGCGCTGCGTCGTGCGCGCGCTCATCGCGGTGCCTCCATCGCTTCGACCATGCCGGCGGTGCCCGGCAGCGGCGGCGCGCCGCCGCTCGCGGGCGCGGCGCCGACGAGCGCCGCCACCTGCTCGGCACCATGGTCGGCGGCGTCGCGGTACGGGTGCAGCACGTGGCGTGCGCCGGCCGCCGTGGCGCGCGCGCCGTCCGCCTCGTCGTGCGCCGTCACCACCGTGCTGCCGGCATAGCCCGCGGCGGCCAGCGTCTGCACGAGCTGGGCGTTGACCTCGGGCTGCGGCAGCGTGCTGACGATGCAGCGGATGTGCGGCAGCGGCAGTTGCTCGACCAGGTGCACATCTTCGACGTCACCGTAGCGCACGTCGAGCCCGCGCGCGACCAGGCGGCGCACGACGTCGGGGTCGAAGTCGACCCCGGCCACCGCCAGGCCCTGCGCGGCGAGCCGGTCGAGCAATCGCGCGCCGTAGCGGCCGAGGCCGAACACCAGCACCTGCGGCGCGCCGTGCCCGGCGCTCTCGCCTTCACGTTCACGCCAGGGGTCACGGCGCTCGAACGCTCCCAGCCAAGGTTCGAGCCGCTCGAACAGGCGCTCGGCGTTGAGGATCAGGTAGGTCGAGCAGGTGATCGTCACCAGCCCCACCAGCGTCACCAGGCCGAGCGCGCCGGCGTCGACGTGGCCGAGCGAGATGCCCATCGCGACGAAGACGATCGAGAATTCGCTGATCTGCGCCACCGTCAGCCCGGCCATGAAGCCGGTGCGCTTGCGGTAGCCCATCGCGCCCATGATCGCCATCACGATCAGCGGGTTGCCGATGAGCACGAAGAGCGACAGCACAGCCGCGGGCAGCAAGTCGCCGGCCAGCGCGCCGAGGTCGACCTTGGCGCCGAGGTCGACGAAGAAGAACAGGAGCAGGAAGTCGCGCACCGTGGTCAGCCGCGTGCTCAGCGCCTCACGGTACGGGGTGGAGGCGAGCGAGAAGCCGGCGAGGAAGGCCCCCACCTCGCGCGAGAAGCCCAGCAACTCGCCGGCGGCCGCCAGCCCCACGCCCCAGGCGATGCCGAACAGCAGCAGCAGCTCCTGCGAGCGCGCCAGCCGCGCCACCAGCGGCGGCAGCACCCAGCGCATCAGCAAGCCCACCGCGGCCACCGCGCCCAGCATGCGCGCGGCCACGCTCAGCGCCGCCAGCGCCGGGTCGGCACCGGCGGTCCAGCTGCCCACCACCAGCATCGCGATCACCACTGCGATGTCCTGCACGATCAGGAAGCCCACCGCGATGCGGCCGTGCAGCGAGTCGATCTCGCGCTTGTCCGACAGCAGCTTGACGATGATGATGGTGCTGGAAAACGTGAGCGCCACCGCGACGTACAGCGCCTCCACGCCGCCCAGGCCGAGCGCAATGGCGATCGCGAAGCCGATGACGATGGTGAAGGCGAGCTGGCCGATGCCGGTGGCCAGTGCCACCGGCCCGAGGTGGCGCACGTGGTGCAGGTCGAGCTTGAGGCCGACCACGAACAGCAGCACCGCCACGCCGATCTGCGCCAGCAGGTCGATCTCGTCCAGCGAGCGCACCCAGCCCAGCACCGAGGGGCCCGCCAGCAGGCCGACGACGATGAAGGCCACGATCAGCGGCTGGCGCAGCGCCTGCGCCGCCGCCCCGACGACCGCCGCGCCGCCCAGCAGCAGCGCGATCTCGCCGAAAGTGCCCGCGGCACCTGACAGTGCGCCCGCCACTTCGCCCGCCATCCTGGGCTCCTTCCCACCCGCGCCGGCGCTACTCGATGCCGCGCAGCAGCAGCACGTCACACCCGGCGTGCGCCACGGCATGCAGGCTGACGCTGCCGAGGAACGCGCGCTCCAGGCCCGACTTGCCGAACGCCGCCAGCGCCACCAGGTCGACGCGCATCTGCTCGGCCCAGCGTTCGATGCAGGTGGCGGGGTAGCCGTGCGCCACGTGCAGCACGCGGCGCGCCGCGCTCAGCCCCAACTGGTCGGCCAGCACGTGCAACTCGGCGCGCAGGTTGCGTTCGGCCTGCTGCAGGTAGTGCCGGCGTGTGGCCTCGCTGACATCGGCGCGCACGATGCCGTCGAACGGCAGCTCGAAGGCGTGGGCCAGATGCAGCACCGCATGCGGCAGCAGCGCCGCGGTGGCACGCAGTGCGGCGCGCGAAGGCTCGGAGAAATCGGTCGGCACCAGCACGTTGGCGTAACCGAGCTCGGCCGCCCGCTTGACCACCAGCACCGGGCAGGGGCTGGTGCGCAGCAGCTTCTGTGCGGTGGTGCCCAGCACCAGTTCGCGCAGGCTGTGGCCGCCGCGGTCGCCGACGACCAGCAGGTCGGCCGGCGGCTCGGCGGCCAGCCGCGCCAGTTCGGCCGGCGCACGGCCCACGCACACCGCCGGCTCGCAGCGAAATCGCTCGTCGGGGTCGGCGCCGGCGGCCCATTCGCGCAGCCGGTTTACGGCCGCCGCCTGCAGCGCCTCGGGCGCGGGCATGTCGGTGCCGAACAGGCCGGCAAGGCGCGCCGACGCGTCGTCCCACAAGGAAGAGGCGATGACGTGCGCGGGCACCAACGTCGCGCCATGTTCGCGCGCGAACAATGCGGCGCGCGCCAGCGCGCGTTCGGCCGCCGGCGAGAAGTCGGTGCCGCAGACGATGCGCTGCAGCGGCTGCGGCGGCCAGCGGCCGCCGGCGGCGGGAGTGTGGGTCATGGTCATCGCCTCCAGGGTCACAGGGGGTTCAGATCCGCTGCACGCCCAGCCGCCGCAGCAACGCCTTCTCGGCCTCGACCAAGCCGAACTTCACGAGCGAGAGCGCCGCCACCACGCCCCAGGCCGCGGCATCGAGCGCCACGGTCTTGAACAAGGCCTGCATCAGCGGCACATGCGTGAAGGCTACCTGCATCGCCAGCAGCAGCACGGCCATCCAGAACGCCACCTTGTTCGCGGTGAGGGTGTCGCGCTCCAGCGAACTGGCCACGAAGTGCCGCGAGTTGAACAGGTACGTGAGCTCACCCAGCACCAGCATGTTCACCGCCGCCGTGCGCGCGGCCTCCAGCGGCAGGCCGCGCGCCAGCTGCCAGTGGAAGACGGCGAACGTCATCGCCACCATCAGCAGGCTGACGTAGGCCACACGCGTGAGCAGCAGCGGCGTCAGCAGCGGCTCGGCCGGCGGCCGCGGCGGCCGTGCCATGCCGCCGGGCTCGGGCGGCTCGAAGGCCAGCGCGATCGCCAGCGTCACCGCGGTGACCATGTTGATCCACAGGATCTGCGCCGCCGTCACCGGCAGCGCCAGCCCCAGGAACACCGCCAGCAGGATGACGCCGGCCTCGCCGCCGTTGGTGGGCAGGATGAAGACCAGCGCCTTCTTGATGTTGTCGAAGATCGTGCGGCCTTCGCCCACCGCGGCGGCGATGGAGGCGAAGTTGTCGTCGGTGAGCACGATGTCGGCGGCCTCGCGTGCCGCGTCGGTGCCCTTGCCGCCCATCGCCACGCCGATGTCGGCGCTCTTCAGCGCCGGCGCGTCGTTGACGCCGTCGCCGGTCATCGCCACCACGTGGCCGCGCGCGCGCAGCGCGGCCACCAGCCGCAGCTTGTGCTCGGGGCTGGCGCGCGCGATGATGCCGGTGCGCAGCACGCGCCCGGCCAGCGTCGCGTCGTCCAGCGTCTCGATCTCCAATCCCTCCAGGGGTTCGCGGTGCACGAGGCCGAGTTGGTGGCCGATGGCCGCCGCGGTGGCCACGTGGTCGCCGGTGACCATCTTCACGTCGATGCCGGCGCTCTTGCAGCGCGCCACCGCCTCGATGGCCTCGGGCCGCGGCGGGTCGATCAAGCCGGCCAGACCCAGCAGCGTGAAGCCCGCGTCGATGTCCGCTTGCTGCAGCGCCGCGGTGCCGGCAGGCAGCTCGCGGTACGCCAGCGCCAGCACCCGCTGGCCGGCGCGCGCGGCACGCTCGACCGCGGCATGCCAGGCGCCACGATCGATGGCGCTGCCGTCGGGCAGCACGCGGCACAGATCGAGCACCCGTTCGGGCGCCCCTTTCAGGTACACCGTGGCATGCCCGGCATGGTCGTGGTGCAGCGTGGCCATGTAGCGGTGCTCGGACTCGAACGGGATCTCGTCCACGCGTGGGTGTTCGGCGCGCTCGGCCGCCGGGTCGAGCCCCGCCTTCAGCGCCAGCGTGAGCAGCGCGCCTTCGGTGGGGTCGCCGGCCAGCTGCCATTGGCCGCCCTCGTCGCGGTGCAGCGCGGCGTCGTTGCACAGCAGCGCGCAACGCGCGAAGGCGGCGAGGTCCGTGGCGCCGGCCGCAGCCACCGGTTCACCACGCTCGCCGAAGCCGCCTTCGGGCACATAGCCCACGCCGCTCACATCGAGCGTTCGCTGCGGCAGCAGCGCGCTCACCAGCGTCATCTCGTTCTTCGTCAGCGTGCCGGTCTTGTCGGTGCAGATCGCGGTCACCGAGCCGAGCGTTTCCACCGCTGGCAGCCGGCGCACGATGGCGTGGCGTTTGGCCATGCGCTGCGTGCCGATGGCCAGCGTCACCGTCACCACCGCCGGCAGGCCCTCGGGAATGGCCGCCACCGCCAGCCCGACGACGGCGAGAAAGATCTCCACGGCCGGGAAGTCATGCACCCACCAGCCGAAGAGGAAGGTGAGCGCCGAGCCGATGACGATGAAGACGGTGGCCTGGCGCGCAAACTGGTCCAGCCGCCGCGTCAGCGGCGTCGCCAGCGTCTGGGCGCCTTCCACCAGCGCGCCGATGCGGCCGAGTTCGGTGGCGCGCCCGGTTTCCACCACCACGGCGCTCGCCTGGCCGTAGGTGACCACGGTGCCCAGGTAGGCCATCGAGGTGCGGTCGCCGAGCACGGCCTCGGCGGCTACCGGCCCATCGCCCTTGTCCACCGGCGCCGATTCGCCGGTGAGCGCGGCCTCGTCGATGCGCAGGCTCTTCACGCGCACCAGGCGCAGGTCGGCGGGCACGCGGTCGCCCGAGGCGAGCAGCACGATGTCGCCGGGCACCAGCTCGGCGGCGTCGATCTGCACGCGCTCGCCGTCGCGCAACACGATCGCGTGGCGGGCCAGCATGGCGCGCACCGCTTCGAGCGCGCGCTCGGCCTTGCCCTCCTGCACGAAGCCGACGATGGCGTTGATGACCACCACACCGAAGATCACGCCCGCGTCCACCCAGTGCTGCAGCACGAGCGTCACGGCGCCCGAGACCAGCAGCACGTAGATCAACAGGTTGTGGAACTGCAGCGCAAAGCGCAGCCAGGCTGGCCGCCGCGCCGGTGGCGGCAGCTCGTTGCGGCCGTGGCGCGCCAGCCGCTTGGCGGCCTCGGCGGCGCCCAGGCCACGAGGCTGTGACGCAAGTCGCTCGAGGGCCGCTTCGCACCCGCAGGCATGCCACGGCGCGCACGCAGCAGTGCCAAGCGGCGCGCTTCCACTCGAAGACAGCGGGTTCGCCGACATGCTCATCGTGTGTGTGTGGTGGGTGATGGTCTGGCACCGATGGTCCGCAGCACGTCAACACTGGACTTGAGGGCGGTCAATGTGCGAGCCGGCCGGCGGAGACTCACTGCATTTCGCCGAGGGGAACACGATGTCGGAGCACGCGGAAATCGGGCCTGTCGGATGCCGTCGGTGGCCCCACCTTTCGTGGGGACTCGCGGCTCGGCGCTCACGCAGTTGCGCGTCGATGGGATGGGGTACGCTGCAGCTCCGCCCATCGATGGGAACCCGCCATGACCGCCTTGCTCGCCGGTGCCACCGGCCTCATCGGACGCGAAGTGGCACGCCAGTGGCATGGCCGCGGCCGCCTGCACCTGCTGGTGCGCAAGACACCGGCCGAGGTCGGCGCGCAGCACAGCGTGCACGTGGTCGACTTCGCCGCACTGCCACCCTTGCCACAGGCCGAAGAGGCCTACTGCTGCCTGGGCACGACGATCAAGGCGGCCGGCTCGCCGGCGGCGTTCCGCGCCGTCGACTTCGATGCCGTGCTGTCTTTCGCCCGGGCCTGCCGCGATGCCGGCGTGAAGCGCTTGGGCGTCGTCTCGGCGCTGGGCGCCGACGCGGCCTCGGCCAACTTCTACAGCCGCGTCAAGGGCGAGATGGAGGCTGCCGTGGCCGCCGTGGGCTTCGCCAGCGTCGTGGTCGCGCGGCCGTCGCTGCTGGTGGGCGACCGCGGCTCGCTTGGCCAGCCCGGGCGCGTAGGCGAGGCGCTGGCGATCGCGCTCACGCGGCCGATCGCCGGCTTCATTCCGAAGGCGTGGCGGCCGATCGAAGCCGCGCGCGTGGCGTGCGCGCTGCTGCGTGCAGTGGCCGAGGGGCGGCCCGGCATGCGTGTGTTGTCGTCGGCCCAACTGCAGGACCTGGCAGCGGATTGAACGCCGCCCAAGCCCGGCGGCGTTACAGCTCGATGCACTCGCAGCGGTAACCGGGGCGTGCGAGGCGCACCCGGGCCGGCTGCGTTGGCGTAGGCTGGCTGCATGGTTGCCGCCGAACCTCCCGACGCCCTGCCCCCGGCGCGCCGCCGCGCCCTGCAGTGGGCTGCCGCAGCGAGCCTGGTGCTGTGCGGCGCGGCGTGCGGTGGCGGCGGCGGCGCGGGCCAGGCCGGCGCGCCGGCGCCAGAGCCCGCCCCCCCTCCACCCGGCTCGCCCCCGGGGCCGGCGCCCAGCCCGACGCCTGGTCCGACACCGGCACCGGCTCCCCCTGCACCCACGCCGCCAGCGCCGTCTCCGCCTTCTCCCCCAGCACCACCACCACCACCACCACCTTCTCCACCACCACCTTCTCCGCCACCACCTTCTCCGCCACCACCTTCTCCGCCACCACCACCTTCTCCGCCGCCGCCCTCTCCAGCGCCTCCACCACCTCCACCACCGCCACCACCGCCACCACCACCGGAGCAGATCGCCTCCAGCTTGGCGAGCTTCACGCCAGAGAACCAGGCCGCCACCTTCCGCAACGTCGATCGGCTGTACGCGACGCGCAACATCGCACGGGGCACGGGCGTGACCGCGCTGCCGCCGCACGCGCGCTCGATGAGCGGGTTTCGCTACTCCTTCGAAGGCGCCAGCCGCACGCCCGAGGAACTCATGAGCCGGCGCCGCGTGAGCGGCCTGCTGGTGCTGAAGAACGGCGCCGTCGCGCTGGAGCGCTACGGCATGGGCAACACCGAGACTTCGCGCTGGGTGTCGTTCTCGGTGGCCAAGTCCTTCACGTCCACGCTGGTGGGCGCCGCGCTGCACGACGGCAGCCTGGACAGCCTGGACCGGCGCTGCGAGACCATTGTGCCCGCGCTGCGCGGCGGCGGCTACGAGGGCGCCACGGTGCGCGAGCTGCTGCGCATGGCCTCCGGCGTGCAGTGGAACGAGGAGTACGGCGACGCCGCCTCCGACATCGTGCGCTTCAGCCAGGCGGCGCTGGCCGGTCCGGCCGGCGCCGTGCTCGACTTCATGCGCACACGGCCGCGCGCGGCCGCCCCCGGCACGCGCTTCAACTACAGCACCGGCGAGACCTTCGTGCTGGGCGCCATCGTCACCGCCGTCACCGGGGCCACGCTGAGCGACTACCTCTCGGCGCGCATCTGGTCGCGCGCGGGCATGGAGTCGGCCGCGTACTGGATGATCGAGGCACCCAACGGCCAGGAGATGGCCGGTGGCGTGCTCAGCGCCACGCTGCGCGACTACGGCCGCTTCGGCCTCGTCGTGCTGCGCGACGGCGTGATCGGCAGCCAGCGGGTGCTGCCCGCCGGCTGGCGCAACCTGGCCGGCTGGCCCGACCCTTCGCCCACCGCCTTCGCAGGCTACGGCTATCAGTGGTGGAGCCTGGGCACCGGTGTGGCCTTCACCGGCAAGGGGCTGCACGGGCAGTTCCTGTACCTGAACCCGGCCGAGGACGTGGTGGCGGTCGTCTGGGGCGCCTGGCTGCAACGCCAGGACGCGCAGGCCGAGGCGGAGACCTTCGCGCTCATCACGGCCGCGGTCGACTGGCTGCGCTGAGCGGCGCGGGCACGCGCCCGGGCGCCGGCATACTCCCCAGCGCGGCCACGTCCAACCGGCGCCGCGCGCGCCGGCCGTGCATCGGCACTGCGGCGGCCGCGCTGCGGCCCTGCGGGGCCTGGCGCCGCCGGGCCCACGAAACCCACCGACACGCTTTCGCCAAGATGCCCGCACCGACCGCCGAGCTTGCCGAGACCACCGAGGTTTCCCGGGCCGCGACGCACGAGCCCCACTTCGCCGAACGGCGCACGCGGCTGGTGGCCGGCATCACCGCCGCCACGATGGTGGTGGAAGTGGCCACCGGCTGGTGGTTCAACTCGATGGCGCTGCTGGCCGACGGCTGGCACATGGGCACGCATGCCGCGGCCATCGGCCTGGCAGCCGTGGCCTACGCGCTGGCGCGGCGCTGGCGCGCCGACCCGCGCTTCGCGTTCGGGCCGTGGAAGGTGGAGGTGCTGGCCGCGTTCGCCAGCGCCATCGCACTGCTGGCCGCGGCAGTGAGCATCGTCGCAGCGTCGGTCGAACGGCTGATCAGCCCGCAGCCGATCCGCTACGAGGAGGCGATCGCCGTCGCCGCGCTCGGCCTGGCAGTGAACCTCGTGTGCGCCTGGCTGCTCGGGCCGCACGAGCATGGGCCGCCGGGGTCCGGGCATCAACATTCCGGCGCGGGAGATGGCCACGGCCACAGCCACGCACGGAGTGCCGGCCATCGGCACGGCCGGGTGCCGGGCCACGACCATCGGCACGGACAGGCCCATGGTGAGGGCCATCACCATGACCTCGCTCATGGCGCGAGTGGCGCGAGTGGCGCGAGTGGCGCGAGTGGCGCGAGTGGCGCGAATGGCACGAATGGCGCGAGCCACGCACACCCCCGCCATGCCGACCTCAACCTGCGCTCGGCCTACCTGCATGTGCTGGCCGATGCGGCCACCTCGGCGCTGGCCATCGTGGCGCTGGCCGCCGGGCTGTGGCTGGGCTGGCGCGCGCTCGATCCACTGATCGGCCTGGTCGGTGCGGCGATGGTCGCGCGCTGGGGCGTGCTGCTCGTGGGTGACACCGGCCGCGTGCTGCTGGACCGCGAGATGGACGACCCGCTCGTCGGCGAGGTGCGCCGCGGCCTCGACGACGAGGCACCGTGGGCTGGCCGTGCGGAGGTGCTTCACCTGCGGCTGTGGCGCACCGAGCGCAGCCGCTGGACCGGCACCGTGCGCCTGGCCAGCCGCGACCCCGGGCTCAGCGCCGCGCGGGTGCGCCGCTACCTCGCGCGCTGGCCGCAACTGGCCGAGGTCACGATCGAGGTGGTGACGCGATGACCGAACGTTCCTCGCACCCAGCGCCTACGCCACAAATGAAGCTCACCTTCCTGGGCGCCGTCGATGGCGTCACCGGCAGCCGGCACCTGGTCGACACCGGCGAGCGGCAGATCCTGCTGGACTGCGGTCTGTTCCAGGGCTTCAAGCAGCAGCGCGAACGCAACTGGCTGTTCCCCGAGGCGCTGCGTGGCCTGGACGCCGTGGTGCTCAGCCATGCGCACGTCGACCACAGCGGCTGGCTGCCCGCGCTGGTGAAGCACGGCTTCCGCGGGCCGATCCACGCCAGCCCTGCCACCTGCGACCTGGCCGCGGTGTTGCTGCTGGACAGCGCGCACCTGCAGGAAGAGGACGCGCGGCGCGCCAACCGCCTGGGCTACTCCAAGCATGCCAAGGCGCTGCCGCTGTACACCAAGGCCGACGCGCGACGCGCCATCACGCAGTTCGTGCCGCTGCCGCCGGGGCGCGAGCTGAAGATCGGCGCCAGCCGCATCCACCTCACGCCGGTGGGCCATCTGCTGGGTGCCTGTGCCGTGCGGCTCGAACACCGCGGCATGCGCGTGCTGTTCTCCGGCGACGTCGGGCGCAGCGACGACCTGCTCATGCCGCCGCCGCAGCCGCCCGAGTCGGCCGACGTGGTGCTGGTGGAGTCGACCTACGGCAACCGCGAGCATGTGCTCGAAGACAGCGCGGCGCGCCTGGCCGCCATCGTCACCGATGCGGCGGCACGCGGGGGCAGCGTGGTCCTGCCGGCGTTCGCCGTCGGCCGCGCGCAGGCCCTGCTGCTGGTGCTGCAACGCCTGCGCGCCGCCGGCCGCATCGCCAGGGAGCTGCCGATCTTCCTGGACAGCCCGATGGCCATCGAGGCCACCACGCTGTACCGACAGCATGGCAAGCTGTTGCGCGTGAAACCGCGCGAGGTGACCACGCTGATGGACGGCGTGCGCATCGTCGCCGACGCCGCCGCCTCGATGCGCCTGACGGTCGCACGCTTTCCGCGCGTCATCATCTCGGCCAGCGGCATGGCTACCGGCGGGCGCGTGCTGCACCACCTGAAGGCGCTGGCGCCCGACGAGCGCAACTCCATCGTCTTCGCCGGCTTCCAGGTCGGCGGCAGCCGCGGCGCGCGGCTGGTGGCCGGCGAGCGGGAAACCAGGATCCACGGCGAGTCCGTGCCGGTGCGCGCCGCGGTGCACCACCTGCGCGGCTTCTCGGCGCACGCCGACCGCCCGGAGCTGCTGCAATGGCTGCGCGGCCTGCGCGGCGAGGCCCCGCAGCGCACCTACGTCGTGCACGGTGAGCCCGAGGCCGCCGACACATTGCGCCAGGCCATCGAGCATGAACTGGGCTGGCGCCAGGTGCGCGTGCCGCAGCAGGGCGAGACCGTCGCGCTGTAGCGGCCGGCGTCAGCGCTTCGCAGGCCTTCAGCCCACCACTGCCACCGCCTTCACCTGCACCCACACGGGCATGCCCGGCTGCAAGGCCAGCCGGGTGGCCGAACGGTGCGTAAGGCGGCTCATCACCAGCACCCCACCCACGCGCACCAGGGCCAGGCGGTTGGCCGGGTGCACATCGTCGGCCAGCGCCTGCAGTCGGCCCGGCCACTGGTTGGCGATGCTGGTGGCCTGGGGCTCGTGCAGCGCCAGGCTCACGTCGCGCGCCAGCACCTGCACACGCACCGCGTCACCCACGGCGTGGCCCAGGTCGCGGGTCCACAGTGCGCCGCCGTCGAAGGCCATGCGCGAGAGGTGAAACGCGCCGTCGCGTTCGACCACCGTGCAGGGCAGCACCACACCGGCCGCCTCGTCCTGGGCCAGCTGCGGCACGTCCAGCCGCGCGACCATCTCGAACAGCGGCCCGGCGGCGGTGGCACGGCCGGCGTCCAGCGCCACCACGTGGTCGGCCAGGCGCATCACCTCGCCGATGGCGTGCGTCACGTACACCACCGGGGTCGTCAGCTCGCGATGCAGGCGGTCGAGGAACGGCACGATCTCCTGCTTGCGCCGCGCGTCCAGCGCGGCCAGCGGCTCGTCCATCAACAGCAGGCGCGGGCCGAGCGCGAGTGCCCGCGCGATGGCCACGCGCTGGCGCTCGCCGCCGGAAAGCGCCTCGGGCCGGCGCGGCAGCAGCGGCGCGATGCCCATCAGCGCGATCGCCTGCTCCAGCGCGGTGCGCCCCGCCGCGCCGGCCGCGGCCCCGGCGCGCCGCAGGCCGTAGTCGAGATTGCCCTGCACGGTGAGGTGCGGGAACAGGCTCGTTTCCTGGAACACCATGCCGATGGCGCGCCGGTGCACGGGCACGAAGCGGTGGTCGTCCTGCCAGACCTCGCCATCGACCACCAGGCGCCCGCGGCCGGCCCGCTGCAACCCGGCCAGGCAGCGCAGCAGCGTGGTCTTGCCGCAGCCCGAAGGGCCGAACAGCACGCTCACGCCGCGCGCCGGCAGCCGCAGGTCGACGTCGAGCGAGAAGCCTGGGGTGCCCGGCGCGGCATTGCCGGGCGCCGCGCCCTGGGCGAACCGGTGCTCGAAGCGCGCCTCGATCATGCCGGCACTGCCCGCCGCCGGTTGAGCAGGTTCAACGCCACCAGCGCCGCGAACGACGCCAGCAGCAGCCCGCCGGCCAGCGCGTGCGCGGCGGCGTGGTTCATCGCCTCGGCGTGGTCGTAGATGGCGATCGACAGCACGCGTGTCGCGCCGGGGATGTTGCCGCCCACCATCAGCACGACGCCGAACTCGCCCACCGTGTGCGCGAAGGTGAGCGTGATGGCGCTGAAGAAGCCGCGCCGCGCCAGCGGCACGGCCACCGTGAAGAACGCGTCCAGCGGCGAAGCGCGCAGCGTGGCGGCCACCTCGGTCATGCGCACGCCCACGCCGGCGAAGGCGTCGCGCAGCGGCTGCACCATGAAGGGCAGGCTGGAAATCACGCTGGCCAGCACCAGGCCCCAGAAGCTGAACACCAGCGCCGGGAGGTGCAGCGCCGCCAGCGCCTGCCCCACCGCACCTTGCGGCCCGAGCAGCACGAGCAGGTAGAAGCCCAGCACCGTCGGCGGCAGCACCAGCGGCAACGCCACCAGCGACTCGGCCACCAGCGCGGCGCGCGAGCGCGTGCGCGCCAGCCACCACGCCAGCGGCGTACCCAGCACCAACAGCACGAACGTGGTGGTGGCCGCCAGGCGCAGCGTGACGCCCAGCGCCTGCCAGTCGCCTTCGCTCACGGCCAACCCGGCGCGGTGCGGCCGCCGCGAGGCCGGCGCGCGCCAGTGCTACTCGCCGGGCAGCGCGAAGCCGCAGCGGCGCAGCGTGGCGCGTGCCGGCGGCGTTTCCAGATAGGCAACGAAGGCATGGGCGCGTGCATTGTCTGCTGCACGGCGCGTGACCACGAGCGCCTGCTCCAGCGGCTGGTGCCAGGCCTGCGGAACACGCGTGTACGCGCCCTTGCCCGACAGTCCAGGCGACAGCACCAGCGACAGCGCCACCAGCCCGGCCTGCGCGGCGCCCGTCTCGACGAACTGTGCGGCCTGTGCGACGTTGGCGCCGAGCACGAGCTTGGGGCGCACCACGTCGGCGAGGCCTTGCGATTGCAGCGCTTCCATGGCGCGCCGCCCATATGGCGCATGCTCCGGGTTGGCGATGGCGAAGCGGCGCACCGCCGGGTGCCGCACCAGTTCGGCCAGCGGCAGGCGGCCCAGCGCCGCCTCGGCACTCCAGGCCGCCAAGTGGCCGATGGCGTACAGGCGCGGCGCCCCGGCCGTGAAGCCCGCGCGCTGCAGCTCGTCGGCGAAGGCGCGGTCGGCCGAGAGGAAGACATCGAACGGCGCGCCATGGCGAACCTGCGTCGCCAGCTTGCCGCTGGCGCCGTAGATGACCTCGAGGCGTACCTCGGCATGCGCCTGCCGGAAGGGCCGCAGCACTTCGTCCAGCGCGAAACGCAAGTCTGAAGCGGCGGCAATGGTCAGCGCGGCGGTTGGCGCTTGCGCCTGCGCCGGCGCCGGCGCAGCCAACAGCGGCAGGGCGGCGGCGAGAAAGGTGCGTCGTCGCGCGCGCATGCACACCGTCCGGTACGGCCGCGCGCAGCCCTCGGAGCCCCGGCCGCCGGCTAGGGCCTGGCCGCGGCGGGCAAGAAGAAGGCCCGGGCCCTCACCTGAACTCGCCCTCGCGCATCCACTTCGTGGCCACCCACTTCTCGCCGGCCGTCACCGGCGCGCCGCCGTGCAGCGTCTTGGTGCTGGGGTGCGCCTTGTCGTAGCTGAAGAAGACGGCGTTGCCCTTCACCGGCGCCACCACCAGCCCCACCTCGGGGAAGGTGGTCGCACCGCCCCCTTCGGGCGTGTTCAGGTACATCACCACGGTGCCCACGCGCTGGCCGCCGCGTTCCAGGATGCGCGCGGTGCCGGGGTGGACGGGATCGAAATAGTCGTGGTGCGGCTTGTACTCCGCACCCGGGCGGTAGCGCAGGATCTGGATGCCCTCGCCGTTTTGCAGCGGCCAGTTGACGAGCTTGGCGATGCGCTTTTCGATCTTGTCGATGAGCGCCGTCTCGCCGCGCTCGAAGAACATGCCGTCGCTGGTGCGGGCCGCGTTCACCTCGCTGCCGCCGGTGGCGTTGTCCACCGTCTCGCTGCGCGCCAGCCGCGGCTGGGACTGCGCCACCAGCTGGTCGCACTCCTCGTCGGAGAGCAGGCCGCCGAAGATCATCACGCGCGGGCTGGCCGCCATGCTCATCAGCACGCGCACCGGGTGGCCGTCGACATCGACCAGCGGGCCCATCGACTCCACGTAGTCGGGGTTGGGCACCGGCACCGCGGGCGGCAGTTGCTCGGCCACTTCGGCAGCAGCAGCGGCAGCAGAGCCCCGCCCCTTGCGCGGGCCGAGCTCGTCCAGGCGGGCGCGCAGCGTGTCTTCCATCGCGTCCAGCGCGATCTCTTCGTCCCAGCCGGCCTTCTTCATCGCTTCCAGCACGTCGTCGGGGCGGCAGCCGGCCTCGGCCTGCTCGACGATCCACTTGCGCAGTTCGTCGGTGACGGTCTGGTTCACGTGCTGCGTGGCTTGGGTGGCTTGGGTGGCTTGGGTGGTGGTCTCGCTCATGGCGGCGGATTTTCGCTCAGCCCCCTCCCCCCGGTGCAACCGACTGCGTCGGCGCAGGGTTGCCGCGGCGTGCATGCCAGGCGAGGATGGCCAGCACCAGCGGCGCGGCCACGGCAGTCACCTCCGGATCGGCGAACACCAGCGCGAGCGACAGCCCGTTCAGCGCCCAGAATGCCGCGCGCCCGATGGGCCGCCCGCCGAAGTGCCCGGTGTACGCCGCGCCCAGCCCCATGATGGCCACCACCGCCGCCACCAGCGCGACGCCGAACTGCAGCCAGGTGAACTGCACGAACAGCAGTGCCGGCGCGTAGACAAAGGCAAACGGCACCAGCGCCTTGCCCATGCTCAGGCGGAACGCCGTCATGCCGGTGCGCATGGGCTCGCTGCGCGCAATGCCGGCGGCGGCAAACGCGGCCAGCGCCACCGGCGGCGTCACGTCGGCCAGCACGCCGTAGTAGAAGACGAAGAAGTGCGTGGCCAGCTGCGGCACGCCCAGTTGCGCCAGCGCCGGCGCCACGATGCTGGCCAGGATGATGTAGGTGGGCGTGGTCGGCACGCCGCTGCCCATGATGATGCAGGCGACGGCGGTGAACAGCAGACCGAACAGGATCGTCACGTCCTTGGGCTGAAACCACTTGAAGGCGTCCACCGCCACCACGGCCTGCGCCGCCACCCCCGACAGGTCGAGCACGAAGGCGCTGAACTTGAAGCCCATGCCGGTGAGCGTGGTGATGCCCAGCACGAAGCCCACGCAAGCGCAGGCCGCGCCGATGCCCAGCGCACTCTTGGCGCCCATCTCGAAGCCCTGCACCAGCGCGCGCGGCGTGATCGCCAGGCCCACCATGCCGGCGCCGAACCTGCCCAGCAGCTTCGGAATCCACGAGCAGGCCACCGTCAGCGTGATGCCCCAGAACGCCGCGAGGAAAGGCGTGTACTGCATCAGCAGCAGCGTCACCATCACCCCCAGCGGGATGAACAGGTGCCACGAGCTCTTCAGCACGAACGCCAGCGACGGAATCTCCTCGGGCGGCATGCCGGCCAGCTTCAGCCGTTTCGCCTCCAGGTGCACCATGTACAGGATGGCGAAGTAGTGCAGCGCCGCCGGCACGATGGCAATCAGGATCAGCTGGTTGTAGGGCATGCCCAGCGTCTCGGCCATGATGAAGGCGGCCGCGCCCATGATGGGCGGCGTGACCTGGCCGCCGCACGAAGCACTCGCTTCCACCGCGCCGGCAAAGCGCGGCGAGAAGCCCACCCGCTTCATCAGCGGGATCGTCATCACGCCGGTGGTCACGGTGTTGGCAATCGCGCTGCCGCTGATCATGCCGAACAGGCCCGAGCTCACCACGCTCACCTTGGCCGGCCCGCCGGCAAAGCGCCCGGCGGCGATGGTGGCCAGGTTCACGAACAGCTGCCCCAGGCCCGTGAGCTGGGCCATGATGCCGAACAGCACGAAGTGGAAGACGAAGGTCGCCACCACGCCCACCGGAATGCCGTAGATGCCTTCGGTGCCCTTGTACAGATGCGCCACCACGCGCGGCACGCTGTAGCCGCGGTGCGCCAGGCCGCCGGGCAGGTAGGGGCCGAACAGGCCGTACAGCACCACCACCACCGCCAGCAGCGGCAGGAAGATGCCCATCGTGCGGCGCGTCGCCTCCAGCACCATCGCGATGGCGATGACGCCGAACATCAGGTCGACGGGCGTATGCTGCCCCGGGCGCTGGATGAAGATGCCGTCGAAGAAGACCAGCAGATACAGCGAGAAGCTCGCGGCCAGCGCCGCGAAGATCCAGTCACGCCCCGGGATGTGGCGGTGGCTGCCGTCGTACACCTTGAACGGCAGCGCCAGCGCCGCGATGGCCAGCAGCACGCCGACGAAGGCGAGCTTCGCCGCAGAGGGCACCGGCTCGTTGAACGCCTCCAGCAAGCCCCAGCCGAGCAGCAGGTAGAAGGCGCCCAGCCCCGCCGACACCACCCATTCCCACGGCCCCGGCAGCCGACGCTGACGCGGGAAGACGAGGAACACCAGCCCCAGCACCACCGACAGGTGAATGGCACGGTGCGCGATCTCGTTGTGCAGCCCGAAGCCGGCGGTGTAGTAGTGCCAGCCCGACAGCGCGACCGCGATGACCGTGACGACGCCGGCCGACACGCCCACCAGCCGGCGGAAGTTCGACTCGGGGTCGAACTGCTCGATCAGGCGGTCGACTTCGTCCTGGGGCTTGTGCGGTTCAGGCGGTGCGGCGGCGCTCATGCAGCGCGGCATTCTCGGGCCCGCCGCCGGCCGCGAGGTTCAGGGCAAGTCCCGGTGGCGGCCGCGCCGCGGCCCAGGGCCTGCCGGCACAGGCCGGCTCAGAGGCTCAGCGCGCCACCTCGAAGGTGTAGGCGATGAAGCGGCTTTCCCAGCGCGCGCCCTCGCTGGCCGGCGGGCGCAGATCCACGCCGCGCAGCAGCCAGCGGCCGGGCAACGGCAGCCGGATCGTGATGCGGCCGGCGGCATCGGTGCGTGCCCACAGGCCCGCCGGGGCCGCGTCGTTCAGCAACTGCACGGGCTGGTCGGCCAGCGGCTTGCCGTCGCGCTGCACTTCGAACACGGCTTCAGCCCCGGCCTTCAGCACGCCACCCGGGGCCACCCGCAGCACGTCCAGCGGCTGGCGCTCGGCGCTCTGGGGGCGGGCAGGCGCCACCAGGCCTTCGATGCGTGCCACCTTGAGGTAGCGCTCCTCGAACGGTTGGCCCTGTGCGCGCTGGCGCGAGAGCACCGCGCGCAACGCATCGCCGGCGCGGATTTCCTCGAAGTACACATCGACCAGCGCCGGCGTGAGTTCGATCTCGAAGCTGTGCAGGCGCGCCACGCAGCTGAAGGCCGCGGCATCGAGCCCCGGCACGCGCACCACCGTGTGGCGGCGGCCCGCCCGTGCGGGCTCGGTCTTGTAGGCCGTGCCTTGACCATCGACGCAGGCCAGGTGCGCCAGGTACTTCGGCTGCACCGGGTCTTCATAGCGCGGGTAGTGGGTGCCGGTGCCCAGCGCCAGTTGCAGCGGCTGCGCAGCGGCCCGCTCGCCGGCCTCGACGCGCTCGAACCAGGTGTCGTGCGCGAGCGCCGGTGCGGCGGTCAGCGCCGCCATCGCCACGGCACCCACGGGTGCCGCAAGCGCCGCCGCCGTTGCGCGCGCGTGTGCGCGCACGCGCCGCACCGCCGACAGCAGGTTCATCCACCGCGCGCTCACGTCACCCCCGCGCGATGCTCAACGCCAGCACGATCAGGGACGCCGCCGCGACCCACGAGGCCAGCACCCGCACGCCCACGCGTGCCCAGGCCCACCGCAGCGGGCGCACCAGCGCCGCACCGGCCAGCGCCCCGGCCAGCGCGCCCACGAAGACGCCGCCGGCCAGCGCCCAGGGCATCGCCGTCGCCGAGGCTGCGGCGGGCGGTGGCACGGCAGCCAGCCCCACCCCGGCGCCCAGCACCGCCGCCAGCACGGCGAACACCGGCGCGCCCCAAGTGCGCCCGACCGCCACCGTGAGGCCCCCCAGTGCCGCGGCCACCAGGCTGGGCCACGGCACACGCGACAGCGGCAACGCATCGGTCAGCGACAACACCAGCGCCACGCCCAGCGACAGGGCGAACGCCGCCCACGCCGGGTACACCGCACGAGCCGCGCCGGCCGCCGCGGGCTGCGCGCCCCATTGCTGCCCGACGAACAACGCCGTCGCCAGCAGCGGCATCAGCATGCCGGCTTCGCGCACGGGTTGCACAAGGCCCTCGAAGAAGCCGGGGTCGACCACGGGCGCCGAATTCAAAGGGCGCGCGCCAGGAAGCCCGCCCCCACCACCGCGATGAGCGCACCGAGCCCGCGCACCGCCTTGCCGCCCCACGGAAAGCGGGTGAGCTCACCGAAAGCGATGCCGCACAGGTGCAGCAAGCCGGTGGCGACCACAAAGCCCAGGCTGTAGGTGATCGGGTCGGCGGCCTGCGGCAGCTCGGTGCCATGCGCATGGCCGTGGAACACGGCGAACGCCGCCACCATCACGGCCGCCAGCGCCAGCGGCGCGCGCCAGCCCGCGGCCACCGCGCCGCCCAGCGCGATGGCCGACAGCGCGATGCCCACCTCCACGCCCGGCAGCGGCATGCCCAGCACGCCGGCCGCGCCGCCCGCGGCCATCACCAGCGGGAACACCACCGGCAGCAGCCACAGCGCCGGCCGCCCGAGGAACGCACCCCACAGGCCCACGGCCACCATCGCCACCACGTGGTCAGGGCCGGCCAGCGGGTGCAGAAAGCCGCTGAGAAAGCCGCCAGCCGGACCGCTGGCTTCGTGGGCGAAAGCCGCACCCGCCGCGGCCAGGCCGGCCAGCAACGCCGCCGCGCAGCGCCGAAGGCGCCGCCACGCGCCAGCCGCGGTAAGAGGGTTCATTGGGAAGACTTGCATCGGAGGTCGCGTGGAGTCAGGCCGCCAAGCGCAGCATACGCGAGCGGCTCACCTGCGGATGCGCGAGCCGCCGGGCAAGGCCGCAGCGCGGCGCGGCGGCGCGATACGCATGTGTTGATCGAGGCACGCAGCGCGCCGGCTGCGCCGTCACACCGCCGTCACACCGCCGGGCCGCAAGCTGGGCCGCCAGTGACGCGGCCCGCTCAGCAGCCTTCGGCGCGCAGCTCCACCGCGTGCGCGGTCAGCACACCCAGCAGCCAGCTGCGCCCGCCATCGAGCGTGAGACTCATGCGTTGCGCGAGCAGCGGCCGCACGACCAGCGGCACCACCGGCCGTTCGAGCACGAGCCGCCATCCGCTCTCGGTGCGCTCCAGCCGCTCGCCGGGGCCCGCGGCGTGCGGCAGGCCGTAGCCTTCGCCCTGGAAGCGCTCTTCCACCAACAGCCAGGCTCCATCGCGCCACAGGTAGCGGTCTTCTACCGGGGTGGCCAGCACGGAGTGCACGAAGCTCACGCGAAGCTCCGGCGCCGCACCGGCGGCCAGCGGCGCGCGCAGCACCTCGCGGCCACTGCGGTGCTCGAAGGCGCGCAGCTCGCACGCCTGGGCGCTGCCTGCGGCCGCGCCGCAGGCGAGCACCGCCGCGGCAGCCCGGCGCAGGCGCTGCCGGCTCACTTCAGGACACCCTTCTCCTTGAAGTAGCGCGCCGCCCCGGGGTGCAGCGGCGCCGTGCCCACCGCGGTGGCCGTGGCCAGCGTGATGTTCTTGCCCTGCACATGCACCTGGCCCATGATGGCCGTGTTCTCGTACAGCGCCTTGGTCACCTCGTAGGCGACCGGTTCTGGCAAGGCTTCGTGCGTGGCCCACACCGCCATCACCGCCAGCGTGGGCACGGCGGCCGTCTGGCCCTTGTAGGTGTTGGCCGGCAGCGGCACTTCGGCGTAGAAGGGCTGCTGCTTGCGCAACTCGGCGATTTCGGGGCCGGAAAGCGCGATCACCTTCAGCGCGTGGCTTTGCGCGAAGTCGGTGACGGCCGCGGTCGGCACGCCGGCGGTGATGAGCGTGGCGTGCAGGTTGCCGTCCTTGATCTTGTCCACTGCCTGAGTGAACGAGCTGGAGTCCTCCTTCACGTCGGTGCGGCTCATGCCGTGCACGCGCAGCAAGTCGGTGAGCAGCTGGTACTGGCCCGAGCCCGGTGCGCCGGAACTGATGCTCTTGCCCTTGAGGTCGCGCACGCTGTTGATGCCCGAGTCGGCGCGGGTGATGAGCTGCACCGTCTCGGGGTACAGCGCGCCGAGCGCACGCAGGTTCTTCAGCGCGCCGGCGTTGAACTGGCCCGTGCCGTTGAAGGCCGCATCGAGGATGTCGGCGGCGACGAAGGCCGACTCGATTTCCTTGTTGCCCAGCAGGCGCGCATTGCCCACCGAGGCGCCCGCGGCCTCGGCGGTGGCGCTGACCTTCTGCCCGCCCACCGTGGCCTTGTTGCTGATGAGCTGGGCCAGCATGCCGCCCAGCGGGTAGTAGGTGCCGCCGGTGCCGCCGGTGGCGATGCCGAAGAACAGGCGCTGCTGCTGCGCCACGGCCACGGCCGACAGCAACGCCAGCGTGCCGGCGGTGAACAGGCTGGCCAGGGCCAGCACGGTACGGCGGGACTTGCTCATGGTCGAAGGGGTTCCTTGAAGAGGCGACGGAGGGCGTCAACGCAAGGCGTCTAGCATGCCGGCACCGGCCTTCGCCGCGCCTCCTGATTTGCCCTGCCTGCCATGACCCTCCCCCCGCCATCGGCCGACGTCGTCGTCATCGGCGCCGGCGTCATCGGCTGCTCCACGGCCTGGCACCTGGCACGCCTGGGCGCCGGCCGCGTCGTGGTGCTGGACCGCGGCCGCATCGGCGAGGGCACCAGCGCCATGAGCAGCGGCATCCTGCGCACACACTACTCGGTGCCGGGCAACGTCGAGCTGGCGCAGCGCAGCTGGCGCTTCTTCGAGCACTTCGCCCAGGAGCTGGGCGATGACGAGGCCAGCGCAGGCCTGGTGAAGTGCGGCTACCTCATCGCCGCCCCGGCCGGCGAGAAGTGCGAGGCGCTGGACGCCGCGCTCGCCGCGCAGGCCGCGCGCGGCATCGCCGTGCAGCGGCTGAGCGCACAGGAAGCGCGCGAGCTGCTGCCGATCGCGCGCCTCGACGATGCCGCGCTCATCGGCCACGAGCCCGACGCGGGTTATGCCGACGCAACGCTCACCGCCACATCGTTGGCCCGCGCCGCGCGGCGGCTGGGTGTGCACTTTCTCGAGGGCGTGGCTGCCGAGGGCCTGGTGATCGAGGGCCACCGCGTGCGCGGCGTGCTGACTGCGGCCGGGCGCATCGGCACCGCCATGGTGGTGAGTGCACAGAACATCTGGGCCCATGAACTCGGGCGTTGGGCCGGCATCGCGCTGCCGCTGGTGGCCGAGCGCCACCGCGTGCTGGCGCTGGCCGGGCCGGGGGCCTACACGAGCGCGATGCCGGTGTTCAAGGACCTCGCATCGCCGGGCATGTTGTACACGCGAAGCTACGGCCGCACGCAGATGCTGGTCAGCGAAGGCACCGCCGGCGAGGTGCTGGCCGTGCCGGACACGGCCCAGGGCGACGTGAGCATGGACCTCGTGGCCGACATCGGCGCGCAGGTGGCGGCGCGCTTTCCGGGCTGGGAGGAGGCGGCGCTCGCCTCGTCATGGACCGGCGTCTACGACGTCACGCCCGACTGGAACCCGGTGCTGGGCCCGCTGCCCGGCATCGAGGGGCTGGTGGCCGCCTTCGGCTTTTCGGGCCACGGCTTCAAGCTCTCGCCGGCGATCGGTGAACTGCTCGCGCAAACCGCGCTCGGCCTGCCCACCGCGGTGCCGCTGCAAACCTATGCGTTCGAGCGCTTCGCGGCCGGCCGGCTGCTGCGCGGGCGCTATGGGGCGGGCGCGGTTTCATAGGCGTCACGCGCGCAGGGTCATGGCCATCGGCGGCACCCCGCTGCCGCACGCCAACGAAAGTCCGCGTGCGGCGTGGCCTCGCTTCGCACGGCGTGGTCATCCGAGCAGTGCGGCTCGCACGCCCTCGGCCAGCGGCTCGGCGGGGTCGGGCACCACCAGGCATGCGCGGTCCGCCTCGCACACCCACCGCGTCAGCAGGGCCTGCAACGGCAACGGCAGGGGCTCGGTCGTGAACGCGGTCCAGGCCAGCACCAAGCGGTCGGCGGGCACCAGCGCGCGCAGCACATCTTCGGCCTGCCGCGAGAACGCTTCCTCGGTCAACCGCTCGGACATGAACTGCGCGGTGCGCAATCGCAGGACGAGCAGGTTGCCTTCGTAGACCCTTCCGTCGTGCCGGACCGAGCGCTGCGCGCACCATGCGGCGGCCACGACCGGCAGGCGCAGCGCCTCGCTCACCGCGGCATGAACCCATTCGGGCAAGTGCAGCGCCGTGATGTCGGCGGCCGGCACGCCGGCCAGCAACTCCGCCGCCGCGGCCGCACGCCGTTGCGCGGCACGCTCCAGCAGAGCCTGGTTGCGCCGCCTCTCGGCCGGTCCTGGCAGCAGGTGCTCGTGTTGCGCGATCAGCGCCCGCCCAGCGCAGGCCCAGCCCGGCGCCGCAGCCACCGCGGCCTCGAGGTCGTCCAAGCCGGCGCGCTGGCCCAATGCCAGGCGGCCCGCCCCCACGATGAACCGCGCCTCGGCCGCGTGGGCTTCGTCGTTCGCCAACGCCTCGCCCGCCCGCACGGCACTGGCGCTGTCGCCGTTGGCCAGCGCCAGGCGCGCGCTCTCGATCGACACATCGCCCGCAGCGCGCAGCGCGAGCCAGCGCAGGCGCTCATGCCGCCGGCGCGGGTGCTGCAGCCGCCATGCGCCGGTGCGTTCCTCACGCCACCGGGCATCGTGCCGGGCTTCGAACGCCGGCCAATCGCGCCACCAATGGGCACCGGCGCTCCGCGGCGCCGGAACCCTCACCGCGGCCCGGGCCTCGGCCGGCGAGACGTTGTGCGCCTGCAGCCGTTGCGCCAGCGAAGGATGGGTGTCCCACTCGTCGGGCTCGGCCTGTTCCAGCCGCGCCCAATCCTCGTCGCTCACGGCGCCCTGCTGCAGGGCTTCGCGCAGGCGCGCCGTGTGGTCGGCCGGCGGCTCGGGCAGGTCGGCCAGCAGGCGCGGCAGTTGCTCCCGCTGCCACCGGGCCAGTCGCTGCTGCAGCACCTCCAGTGTTGCCAGCGCGGTGGCCATCGCACGCGGCCCGACGAGCGCGGCGCCATCCGCATCGGCTTCGAACTCGCAGCGGCGGGCGTGCAAGAAGCTGATGCGCGCAAACCAAGGCGCGAACACTCGCGCGAACGCCGCCGCACCTCGTTCGAGCAAGGACACCTCATCGCGGCTGCCCTGACCCAGTCCGGCCAGGTCGAGCCAGGCCGTGCGCGTGCGGTACAACCAATGCCCCAGGCGCCCGTGGTGGCGTGAGAAGTGACCCAGTTCATGCGCGATCACCGCGCGCACCGCCGCTTCGTCCAGGAAGGCCAGCAGCGGCTCGCCGAGCAACAACACCTGGCGCGCGCGCCAGGGCTGCCACCGCACCGGCACGCGCATCGCCGCGGCGTTGACCTCGGCCAAGAGGCGCACCTCGTCGACCTGGCGCGCGGCCAGGCGCCCGGCCATTTCGTCCAGCGCCGCGTACAACGCCGGCGCGTCGGCACGCGGTACCACGCGGCCCGGCACCACCGTCACCGGCCGCCACACCCACCACACCACGGCCACCAGCACCAACGCGGGCCACGGGCCGAAGTACCTGGTCCACGGGTTCACCAGCGCGATCAGCGCAAACGGGGCCAGCACGATCGCGTGGTAGACCAGCAAGCCCGCCACCGCGAGCGCGGCCAGCCCGGCGCGCGACAGCGCCGTGGTGTGGCCAGGGCGCTTGAAGCGCCCGGGGATGAGCGCTTGGGAACGGCCCGGCGCGCTCACTCAAGTACCTTCGCGCTTCAAGCGCTCCGGAATGAGCGCTTGGGAACGGCCCGGCGCGCTCACTCGAGTACCTTCGCGCTTGAAGCGCTCCGGAATGAGCGCTTGGGAACGGCCCGGCGCGCTCATGCGCGGCGTCTGAACACCATGCGATCGACCGTGCTCGCGCCGCGGTCCCACGCGTAGCCCTCGGCGGCAAAGCTCTCCAGCGCCTTGGGCGTGCGTGCACGCTGCTCGATCAGGTGCCGCGCCATCAGCCCGCGCGCCTTCTTGGCGAAGAAGCTGATGATCTTGTAGCCGCCGCCTTTCCAGTCTTCGAACACGCAGTCGACGACGCAGGCGCGCAGCGCCGGGCGCAGCGCCACCCGGCCGTATTCGATGGACGCGAGGTTCACGATCACCGGCGCCGCCTCGTCAGCCTGGCGTTCGTTCAAGTACCCGGCGACGCGGTCGCCCCACCACGCGTAGAGGTCCTTGCCGCGTTTCGTGGCCAGCGCCGTGCCCATCTCCAGCCGATAGGGCTGCAGGTGGTCCAGCGGCCGGAGCGCGCCGTACAGGCCCGAGAGGATGACCAGGTGCTGCTGCGCCCAGGCCAGATCGGCCGCCTTCAGCGTGCGTGCCTGCAGGCCGTCGTACACGTCGCCATCGAAGGCCAGCACTGCGGGCTTGCTGTTCGTCGCGTCGTGAGCGGGTGTCCACGCGGCATAACGGCCGACGTTCAGCTGCGCCAGCTTGTCGGACAGCTCCATCAGCCGCGCCACCTGCGCCGGCGTCTTCCTGCGCATCACGCCGATCAGCGCGCTGGCTTCGTCAGTGAACACCGGCAGCGTGGCCTTGCGCGCCACGGCGGCCGGCACCGGCGTGTCGTAGTCCAGGCTCTTGGCGGGGGACAGCAGGATCAACATCGTCGAGAGCGTGGCCGATGGTGGGCGAGGGTGGTTGAGGGTGGTCGATCGCGCTTCAGTTCGCGGGCACCGCCCCCAGCGCCTCGCGCCAAGTGCGCATCGGGATGTGGTGGGTGAGCCGGTGCAGCGCGCACTCGATGAGCGCGGGATGCAGCTCGTGGCCCACGCCTTCGGCGATGTCGATGGTGGCGTCGCCTTGCAGATCGGCCAGCCACCGGAACGCATCGCGTGAGCCCTGCGCGGCGATCACCTCGTCGGCCCCGCCGTGGAACAGGTGGAACGTGGTGCGCTGCGGCGCTTCCAGCGGCCGCTGCAGGCAGCGCGCACCGAAGCCGAGCACCCGGCCGGCGAGCCCGTCGGTGGCCAGCGCCGCGGCCATCGAAATGATGCCGCCTTGCGAGAAGCCGGCCAGCGCCGTGGCCGCCGCGCCCACGTTCAGCCGCCGCTGCTGCGCACGCACCCAGTGCACGAGCCCGGGCACGCAGGCCTGCACACGTTCGGCCCAGAGCTTCATGCCCGCGTCGTCGAAGACAAGGCCGGTGACGGCATACCACTGGCGGCCGCGCGCGCGCTGCGGCGTCGTGCCGTCGCCCGGGCTCGGCCCGTCGGGCGCGAGGATGGCCGCCTGCGGAAACGCGCCGCGCAGCGCCTGCGCCAGCGGCAGCATGTGGCTCGCGTCACCGCGCCAGCCGTGCAGCAGCAGGATCAGCTGCTCGGGCGCGCCGCTGGCGGGCAGCCACTCCACCGGCAGCGGCAGCTCGGCGCCGTAGGGCAGCCCGCCCTGCGGCGCCCACTCGGCCTCTGACGGCGGCGGGGGCGCGCCTGGCGTCACTCAGGCGGCCTTGTTCAGGTACGTCTCGGCCAGCTTCACCCAGTAGCTGGCGCCGGTGGACAGCGCCGCGTCGTTGAAGTCGTAGCCGGGGTTGTGCACCATGCAGCCGCCTTCGCTGCCTTCACCGTTGCCGATGAAGACGTAGCAGCCGGGCACCTTCTCGAGGAAGAACGCGAAGTCCTCGCTGCCGGTGACGGGTTCGGCTTCGAGCAGGCCCTCGGCGCCGAGCCAGTCGGTGATCACCTGGCGGCAGAACGCCGTTTCCTTGGCGTGGTTGTGAAGCATCGGGTAGCCACGCTGGTAGTCGACCTCGGCCGTGCAGCCGAAGGCCGCGGCCTGCGCCTGGGCGATTTCGTTGATGCGCTTCTCGAGCAGGTCGCGCACGTCGGGGCGGAAAGCGCGGATCGTCAGGCGCAGCTCGGCGACGCCGGGAATGACGTTGGGCGCATCACCGGCCAGGAACGCGCCGACGGTGACCACGCCCATCTGCAGCGGCGGCACGTTGCGCGAGACGATGGTCTGCAGCGCCATCACCAGGCTGGAAGCGGCCACCACCGGGTCGGCGGCGTAGTGCGGCATGGCGCCATGCCCGCCCACCCCGCGCACCTTGATGACGGCGCGGTCGGCACTGGCCAGGGCATAGCCGGGCACCGCGGCGAACTTGCCCAGCGGCCGGCCCGGCATGTTGTGCATGCCGAACATCGCCTCGCAGGGGAAGAGGTCGAGGAAGCCGTCGTCGAGCATCTTCTTCGCGCCGCCCAGCCCCTCTTCGGCGGGCTGGAAGACGACGTGCAGGATGCCGTCGAAGTTCTGCGTGGCGGCCAGGTGGCGCGCCGCCGACAGCAGCATGGCGGTGTGGCCGTCGTGCCCGCAGGCGTGCATCTTGCCGAGCACCTGGCTGGCCCAGGCCTTGCCGCTGGTTTCCTTGATCGGCAGTGCGTCCATGTCGGCACGCAGGCCGATGCGGCGCGTGCTGGTGCCCACCTTCAACGTGCCGACGACCCCCGTGACGCCCAGGCCGCGGTGCACCTCGTAGCCCCAGCGCGCGAGGCGCTCGGCCACCAGGTCGGCGGTGGCGGTCTCCTCGAAGGCGAGCTCGGGGTTCTGGTGGATCTGGCGGCGGATGGCCACCATCTCGGCCTCCTGGGCGCGGATGGCCTCCAGCGCAGGCGGCAGGCTGGCGATGGCGGCAGTGGGCAACGGAGCGTTCATGGCGTGTTCGGCTGGGAGTGGAGTGGCCTGTGTGTGGGGAGGCAAGAGGCGTAGGGGCCTGCGTCGCGGGCGGCATTTTGCCCGCGGCCCCGCGCGAGCGCATCGCCGGATCCCCGCGGAGCGCGCGCGGCTCGGCCTCACGGCGCCGCCAGGCAGTGCAGCAGCCCCATCGTGTGGGCCGTCGCCCGCCCGGCGCGTGCGCGCGGCTGGTAGTGCAGCTGGAAGGCCCGCAGGATGTCGGCGGTGGTCACGCGCTCCACGCCGGTCACGCCGGGCGGGGGCCGGGCGGCGTCGGGCACCCAGATGTTGCCGCCGCGCCGCTCGTCGCGGCCAAAGGCGTGCGGTGGTGGGTAGCCGCAGGCTTCGAGCAGCACCTGCACTTCGGCCTCGCTGCCCACCGGCCGCGGCTCGGCGCCGCCGGGCCAGCGGCCGATGCCCGCCTCGGCCAGCCGCTGCCAAGGGAAGCGCCGGCCGGGATCGACCTTGCGCCGGGGGGCGATGTCGGAGTGGCCGACCACGTTGCGCGGCCCGATGCCTGGGTGGCGCCGCAGGATCAGCGTACACAGCTCGATCAGCGCGGCCACCTGCGCGCGCGGGTAGGCGTGCAGGTTGCCGTCGAGGTTGACGATCTCGATGCCGATCGAGCGCGCGTTGACATCCGGCCGCCCGCGCCACATCGACAGGCCCGCATGCCAGCCGACCTCGCCGTCCTCGAGCAGCTTGTAGGCCGTGCCGTCCTCGGCGAGCACGAAGTGCACGCTGACAGCGCCCTCACGCAGCACCTTCAGCGAAGCCGCGAGGTCCAACGCGGTGTGGTGCAGCACGAGCGTGTCCACCGCCTCGGTGCGCGGGCGAAAGCTCGCCGAGGCGATGCGGGCGTCGCGGATGTGCAGCGCGGTCATGGTTGCGGGAACGGGTGAAACCGCCAGCGCGTGTGCCGGTGGGAGCGCCGGCGGCCCGCGCCCCGCGGCGGCTGCGTGCGCGGGTGGCTCACCGCGCCGGCCCGTCGCCGACGTCGACGTCGACGTCGGTGCCGGTGTTGCCGGTGTTGCCGGTGTTGCCGGTGTGGCCGGTGTGGCCGGTGTGGCCGGTGTCGCCGGTGGTGCTGGCCGTGCCGGTGGTGGTGGTGGCGCAGCGCCGGCACAGGCAGGCCCGGCCGCGCGCGGCCTCGGGCACACGCGCCAGCACCTCGCCGCTGAACACCACCTCGCGGCACCAGCACGGGCCGCCGCCGAAGGTGCCGGTGGCCGCCGGCACGCAGCCGTTCGGCTCGCCGCACAACGGGCAGCGGTGCTCGGCGCGCGGCGCAGCGCTGACCTCGGCGGCTTCGCTCGTGACCGGAAACTGGCTCATGCGCGCGCCGCCCATCGGGAAGACCTCGGTTCCATACCGGCGATTCTGTCGCCGCGGCGCAGGGCTTTCGCCGGCCAAAGACCGATCGCGCCGCGCGCCCCGACAACGCCCTCGACCACGCCCTCGACCACGCCCCCGACCACGCCCCCAAACGCGGCGCCCGCTGCCCCCGGGACGCCACTCAGCGCCGGCCCGCCGCCCCCACAGCGCGCCGCGCCGGCGCCCCATGCGCCACCTCGCGCGCGGCTTGCACGAACATCTCGGCCAGTGCCTGCGCCGCCGGTGTCGGCGGGGCGTCGGCCCAGCGCACCAACGCCAGCGCATGCCCGCGCGGCGCCGGGGCCAGCGGCAGGCGCACCAGCCCCGAGCCGGCGCGCACGCGCGCCGCGGCCACCTCGGCCGGCATGGCACCCAGCAGGTCGCTGGCCGCGACGATGGTCTCGAGCCCGGTCAGCGTCTCGCTGGTCACGATGCAATGCGGCGGCGGCAACCGCGCGCGTTGCAGCGCCGCGGCCAGTGCCGCGGTGGTGGCGCTGTCCAGGCTCGGCAGCACCCACTCGGCACCACGCAGCTCGGCCAGCGAGACAGCGCGCGCCAGCGGGTGGCCCGGCCGCGCCACCACCGCCACGTCGGCCTGCAGCAGCGGGCGCACGCTGTACTCGGCGGTCAGCGCGTCGCCGGGCAGCTGCGCCAGCGCCATGTCGGGGTCGCCTTCGCGCAGCCCGGCATAGCGGTGCGGAAACGTCGTCGGCACGAAGCGCAGCACGATGTTCGGCCACGCCGCGCGGAACGCCGGCAGCACGCGCGGCAGCAGCACCACCACCGCCAGGTGCGACAACGCCACGGTGACGCGGCCCTCGCGCGCGCCACGCAGCTGGTCGAGTTCCTGCGCCGCCATCGCCAGCTGCGCCCGCACGATGCGCGCGCGCGGCAGCAGCGCCTGCGCGTACGCGGTGGGCAGCACCCCGCGCGCACCGCGCGTGAACAGCGCCAGGCCCAGTTGCACTTCCAGCCGCGCCAGCTGCTTGGTCATGGCCGGCTGCGTGATGCCCAGCGCCCGCGCCGCCGCGCTGAGGCTGCCGCATTCGTCCACCGCCGCGACGAGCGCGAGCGCGGCCGGGTCCAGCGAGGCGAGCGTCATGCCGGCGATTGAACCCATAACCGCGCGGAATGTCTCGCGGGCGACTACCGATTGCCGCTGCGCGCGCCTGCCTGCGACCATGACTGCGAGCATGGCCGCGAGCGGCCCCCCTGATGGATCCCATTCCGCCCACCCCTGCGCCCTGCGCCGCCGGCCCCACCGACCCCAGCGAAGGCCGGGGCGGCGGCAACGTGCACGCCGTGGCGCGGCTGTGCCGCGCACCGCGCGAGAGCGCCTGGGCGCTGCTCACCACCGCGGCCGGCCTGGCGCGCTGGAATCTGGGGATGTGGCACACGCGCGAAGTTGCCGGTGGCCTCGTGACCGGCGAGTCGCTGTTCAGCGGCGGCAGCGGCTTCGCGCGCATCGAAGCCGATGCCGCCGCGGGCGTCGTGCGCTATGCGGTCGGCGCTGCCGCCGATGCGCTTGTCCCGCGCATCGAAGCGCGCGTGCACGAAGGCGGCGCATTCGGCCACCCCACCGGCACCTGCCTCGTCACGCTGCTGGCCTGGCGCCCGGCCGGCATGGAGGCGACACGCTGGCAGCGCCTGAAGGCGGCGCACGAAGTGGAGATCGACCTCATCCGCGGCGTGCTGGAAAGCGCTGCAGGCGACGGCGGGCCATGACCGCGGCCACCACGCGCGAAGACTGCGCCGCGCTCGACGCCGCCCCGGTGACGGCGCGCCTGGCCGCCGCCGCGGCGCGCTTCGCGCCCGGCGCCGAAGGCGTGATCTACCTCGACGCCAACTCCATCGGCCCGATGCCCGCCAGCGTGCCCACACGCATGGCCGAACGCCTCGAGCAGGGCTGGCGCCTCACGCGGCGGCGCGGCTGGAACGAAACGCGCTGGAACTGGCTGGGCGAGCCGCGCACGCTCGGCGCGGCGATCGCGCCGCTCATCGGCGCCGGGCCTGGCGACGTTGTCGTGGCCGACTCGACCACGGTCAACCACACCAAGCTGCTGGCGCATGCGCTGGCGCTGCGCGCGCCGCGGCGAACGATCGTCGTCGAGCAGGTGGTCTTTCCGTCGAACCGGTACGCCGCGCAGGGCCTGGTGCGGCACGGTCTGGCCGAGCTTCGCAGCGCGGCACCGGCGCCGGCCGATGCGCCCGCCGCTGCCCGGCCCGCGGGCGGCGTCACCGAGGGTGCCGCGCGCCGTGCCGCGCACAATACTGCGCATGGCGCCATGCACGACGTTGCGCCCGAGGCCACGCCCGAGGCCACGCCCGAGGCCACGCTCGAAGACGCGATGGAAGACGCGCTCGAAGCGGCGCTGCGCCACGGCGACGTGGCCGTGGTCTCGCTGTCGCTGGTGGACTACCGCAGCGGCGCGCGGCTGAACCTGCCGCGCCTGACCGAACTGGCCCACCGCCACGGTGCGCTCGTGCTGTGGGACCTCTCGCACGCGGCGGGCGCCAGCCGCATCGAGCTGGCTGCGGCGAACGCCGACTTCGCCGTCGGCTGCGGCTACAAGTACCTGTGCGGCGGGCCTGGCGCACCGGCCTTCCTCTACGTGCACCCGCGGCATCGAGGCCCTGCCTGGCCGCTGCTGGCCGGCTGGATGGGGCATGAGCGCACCTTCGACTTCGCGCCCGAGTTCGAGCCCGCCGAGGGCATCGGCCGCTTCCAGGTCGGCACGCCGCCGGTGCTGGCGCACGCCGCGTTCGCCGGCGCCGCCGAAGTCTGGCGCGAGGTCGACGTGGCCGCGCTGGACGCGCGCCACCGCTCGCTGCACGAGACGCTGATCGCGCTGGTCGACCAGCAGCTGGCCGCGCTCGGCATCGAGCTCGCCAGCCCGCGAGACGCCCGGCGGCGCGGCGGCCACCTTGCGCTGCGCTTCACCGCGCCGGGTGCCGACGTCAATGCGCTCGGCCAGGCGCTGGTGGAAGCCGGCGTGGTCGTCTCCACGCGCCAGCCCGATGCGCTGCGGCTGGCGCCCCACCCGCTGACCACGCGGCACGTCGAGCTCTTCGACGCCGTGCAGCGCCTGGCCGATGTGCTGCGAAGCAACCGCTGGTGCGAGCCGCGCTTCGCGAAGCCGAGCGTGTGAGTCGCCGGTCATGAGCGCCCACACCGCCGCCGCCCAGTCCGCCGCCACATCGGCCGCCGCATCCGCCGCCGCCGCGACTCCCGGCCGCGCGCGCATCGCGGCGGACATCGGCGGCACCTTCACCGATCTCGTGCTCGAATGGGGTGCCGCGGCCGGCGAGGCGCCGCAACGCCACTCCTGCAAGGTGCTCACCACGCCGCGCGCGCCCGAACAAGGCGTGATGCAGGGCATCGCCCACCTGCTCGAAGAGACGGGCCTCGCGCCTGCGGACGTGGGCCTGGTGATCCACGGCACCACGCTGGCCACCAACGCACTCATCGAGCGCAAGGGCGCCCGCACCGCGCTGCTCACCACCGGGGGCTTCCGTGACGTGCTGGAGATGGGCTACGAGAAGCGCTTCGAGCAGTACGACGTGAACATCGAGCGCGCGCCCGAACTCGTGCCGCGCCCGCTGCGCTTCACCGTGCCGGAACGCACGGCCGCCGACGGCACGGTGCTCGTGCCGCTGGACGAAGCCGCGGTGCGCCGCGCCGCCGAGGCGATGGCCGCCGCCGGTGTGCAGGCGGTGGCCGTCGGCTTCCTGCACGCCTATGCGTGGCCTGCGCACGAGCGGCGCGCGCGCGAGATCGTGCAGCAGGTGCTGGGGCCGCGGGTCACCGTGTGCCTTTCCAGCGAGGTGTGCCCCGAGATGCGCGAGTACGAACGCTTGTCCACCACCGCGGCCAACGCCTACGTGCGGCCGCTGATGGCCGGCTACCTCGGCCGCCTGCGTGCGCAACTCGACGCCGCCGGGCTCGCCGTGCCGCTGCTGCTGATGATGTCCGGCGGCGGCGTCACCACGCTGGAGCTGGCCGAGCACTTTCCGATCCGCCTGGTCGAAAGCGGCCCGGCGGGCGGCGCGATCCTCGCCGCACAGCTGGCGCGCGAGCTGGCGCCCGAAGGCGCGCAGCCGCTGGACGTGATGGCCTTCGACATGGGCGGCACCACCGCCAAGGTGTGCCTGATCGCCGGCGGCGAGCCCGAGCGCGCGCGCCGCTTCGAGATCGGCCGCGCCTACCGCAACCTCAAGGGCAGCGGGCTGCCGGTGCGCGTGCCGGTCATCGAGCTGGTCGAGATCGGTGCCGGCGGCGGCTCCATCGGGCGCGTCGATGCGCTCGGCCGCATCACCGCCGGCCCGGATTCGGCGGGCGCCGAACCGGGCCCGGCCTGCTACGGCCGCGGCGGCAGCGCGCCCACCGTCACCGATGCCAACCTCGTGCTCGGGCGCATCGATGGCCAGCGCTTCGCGGCCGGGCGCATGCCATTGGACGCCGCGGCGGCGCACACGGCCCTCGAGGGCGGTGTGGGCGCCGCACTCGGGCTCGACGCCTTCTGGTCGGCCGCGGGGCTCTCGGAGATCGTCGAGGAGAACATGGCCAACGCGGCGCGCGTGCATGCGGTGGAACGCGGCATCGCGCCCGAGGACCACGCGATGATCGCCTTCGGCGGCGCCGCGCCGCTGCATGCGGCGCGCGTGGCCACCAAGCTCGGCATCTCGCGCATCGTCGTCCCCGCGGGCGCCGGCGTGGGCTCGGCGATCGGTTTCCTGCGCGCGCCGATCGCCTTCGAGGTGGTGCGCAGCGACGTGCGGCTGCTCAGCGGGGCCGACGGCCAGGCGCTCGATGCCCGGCTGGCCGAGATGGAGGCCGGGGCACGCGCGGTGGTCGAACCGGCCGCGGCGATCATGGCGACCCACGCGCCCGGCGCGGCCACCTCGAACACGAAGCCGCGGCTGCGCGTCGAGCGCCTCGTCGAGCTGCGCTACCAGGGCCAGGGCCACGAGCTGCGCGTGCCGGTGCCGGCCGGGGCGCTGGATGCGTCCGCGATCAGGCACCTGCGCGACGATTTCGAAGCCGCCTACCGCCGCACTTATGGCCTCGTCATCCCCGGCGCCGCGGTGGAGATCGTCACCTGGTCGGTGACCGTCTCGACGCCCGCGCCGGCGGTGCAGCGGGCCTTGCCGCCATCCGCGGCCCCGGCCCGCGTTGCGCCGCCCGGCGGCGAACGCATCGCCTGGGACCCCGAGGCCGGCGCGGCGATCGCCTTCGCGACCCATTGGCGCTTCGATCTCGCACCAGGCCAGGGCGTGTCGGGGCCGGCCATCATCACCGAACACGAGACCAGCACCGTCGTGCCGCCGGGCTGGTCGGCGCAGTTGGACAGTCAGGGCCACCTGCATCTGCAGCGCGAGCGAGCCACATGACCACCTACCCGACCGCCGGCACAACCGCCGGCACAACGACCCGCACGACGGTCCGCACGACGACCGGCCACGCGCTGGCCGCCATCCGCACGCAGGTGATGTGGAACCGCCTCGTCGCCGTCGTGGAGGAACAGGCGCAGGCGCTGCTGCGCACCGCCTTCGGCTCGGTGGCGCGCGAGGCGGGCGACCTCTCCGCCGGCGTCTACGACCGCGCCGGCCGCATGCTGGAGCAGGCCGTCACCGGCACGCCGGGGCACGTGAACAGCATGGCCGCCGCGGTGCAGCACTTCCTCGTGCGCTTTCCGCTGGCCACCATGCGAGCGGGCGACGTGTTCATCACCAACGACCCGTGGCTGGGCACCGGGCACCTGTTCGACTATGTCGTCGTCACGCCGGTGTTCCTGCCGCAGGCCGCCTCCGCAAACGCGGCGGTCGAACCGGTGGCGCTGTTCGCCTCCACCTGCCACACCATCGATGTCGGCGGCGTGGGCTTCTCGGCCGAGGCGAAGTCGGTGTTCGAAGAAGGCACCTGCATCCCGCACCTCCGGCTTGTCGATGGCGGGCGGCTGAACGAGGACCTGCTGGCGGTGATCCAGGCCAACTCGCGCAACCCGGTCGAGGCGCGTGGCGACATCCTCTCGCTGGTGAGCAGCAACGAAGTGGGCGCGGCGCGGCTGGTGGCGATGATGCGCGAGTTCGGCCTCGCCGACCTCGACGCGCTGGCCGAGCACGTGCTTGCGAGCAGCGAGCGCGCCACGCGCGCGGCGATCGCCAGGCTGCCGCGCGGGCGCTGGCGCGCGCACATGCGGCTCGATGGCTACGAAGCGCCGATCGAGCTCGCCGCCGAACTCGTCAACGACGGCGAGCGCATCGTCGTCGACTACGCCGGCTCGTCGCCGGCCTCGGCGCGCGGCATCAACTCGCCCAAGTGCTACACCGACGCCTACTCGGTGTTCGGCCTGAAGTGCCTGGTCGCGCCCGAGGTGCCCAACAACGCCGGGTCGCTGGCCTGCTTCGAGGTGCGCGCGCCCGCGGGTTCCATCGTGCACCCGCTGCGGCCCGCGCCGGTGACCGCACGGCATGTCGTGGGCCAGATGCTGCCCGACCTGATGTTCGGCTGCCTTGAAGCAGCGCTCGCCGGCCGCGTGCCGGCGGAGTCGGCCGGCAGCATCTGGGTGCTGGCGATGGCCGGCGGCGCCCCCGGGCAGCCCGCGTTCAACACCATGGCCGTGGGCCTGGGCGGCACCGGCGCGCGGCCGGCCAAGGACGGGCTGTCGACCACCGCGTTCCCGTCGGGTGTCGGCGGCATCCCGGTGGAGGTGACGGAGACGCAGGCGCCGCTGGTCTTCTGGCTCAAGGAGTTCCTGCCCGATTCCGGCGGTGCCGGCCGGCAGCGCGGCGGGCTGGCGCAGCGCATCGTGGTCGGCGCTCGCGATGGCGTGCCGTTCAACTGCGCCGCGGCCACCTTCGACCGCCGTGCCAACCCGGCGCGCGGGCGCGCTGGCGGCCTCGACGGTGCGCCGGGCCAGGTGCAGGTGCGCGATGCCGCAGGCCGCGGCGTACCGTTCGAGGGCAAGGCGACGATCGTCGTGCCCGCCGGCGGCCGGCTGCAGGTGGACCTGCCGGGCGGCGGCGGCTTCGGCCCACCGCGCGAGCGCGACCCCACGCGCGTGCAGGCCGACCTGCTTGCAGGCCTCGTCAGCGCCCATGCCGCCGCCGAGGTCTACGGCACATCGGGGCTGACGCCAAGTGCGGCAGCCACCGCCGTCGGGGAAGATTCGCCGCCGCCACGCGCGGGCCCGCCGGCCCGCCCGCCCGGTGAAGGACCGCCTTGATGATCACCTTGGCCGACTGCCGTGCCCTGGATGCCGCCGACCCGCTGGCCGCGCTGCGCGCCGCGTTCGTGCCGGGCACGCCGGGCACGCTGTACTTCGACGGCAACTCGATCGGCGCGATGCCCGCCGGCGCGCCAGCACGCATGGCGCAGGCCCTCGAGGTCGAGTGGGCGGTGCAGCGCCGCCGGGCCTGGCACCTGGCCGACTGGCTCGATGCGCCGCAGCGCATCGGCGCGGCGATGGCCCCGCTGCTCGGCGCGCCGCCCGAGGACGTGATCGCCGCCGACAACACCACGCTGAACCTGCACAAGCTGCTGGCCTACGGGCTGCAGCTGGCGGCCAGCGAGCCCGACAGCGAACGCCGCCGCTTCATCGTCTACGAGCCCGAGGGCTTCCCCACCGATGCCCATGTGGTGCAAGGCGTCGTGCGCCATTCGGGCGGTCGCTGGGCCGAGCGGCGCATCCACTCGCCGGACGAACTCGCCGGCGCTTTGCGCGACGACGTGGCGATGGTGATGCTGGCGCATGTGGACTACCGCAGTTCGTGGCGCTGGCCGATGGCGGCCACCACCGCCGCAGCGCACGCCGTGGGCTCGCGCGTGCTGTGGGACTGCTCGCACAGCGCGGGTGCGGTGCCGGTGCCGCTGGCCGACAGCCGCACCGACTTTGCGGTGGCCTGCAGCTACAAGTACCTCAGTGCGGGCCCCGGCGCGCCGGCGCTGGCCTACATCCGCCGCGACCTGCAGAACCGTGACTGGCCGGCACTCCCGGGCTGGCTGGGCCACGCCGACCGCATGAACTTCCGCGGCGAGTACGAACCCGCCGCGGGGCCGCTGTCGCTGATCACCGGCACCATGCCGGTGTTGCAGAACGCGGTGATGGAGTGCGCCGCGCGCGTCTGGGCCGGGGTGGCGCCGGCCGCGCTGCACGCCAGGCACCGCTCGCTTTCGACGACGCTGGCGACCCTGATGGACGAACAGTGCGCCTCGCTCGGCGTGCGCCTGCTCTCGCCGGCCGACTACGCGCACCGTGGTGGCCACCTCGCCTTCGCCTGCCCGGGCGGCGGGCCCACCTGCGAGGCGCTGCTGGAATCGGGGGTGGTCACCTCGTTCCGCCAGCCCGACGTCATCCGCTTCGGGCTGGCGCCGGCCACCGTGGCGCACGTCGAGCTGTGGGAAGCGGTGCAGCGCCTGAAAGCCATCCTCTCCGAAGAGCGCTGGCGCGCGCCGCGATTCCAGGAGGTGTCGGTATGAGCGCGGAGCGGCGGCAACACATCTCGAGCGGCTCGCCGTGGGAGGAACTGGCCGGCTATTCGCGCGCCGTGGCGCAGGGCGACTGGGTGTTCGTCTCCGGCACGGTGGGCTTCGACCGCGCGGCCGACGCCTTTCCACCCACCGCGGCCGGGCAGGCGCGCGTGGCGCTGTCGATCATCGAGGCGGCGCTCGCGCAGGCTGGTGCCACGCTGGTCGATACGGTGCGCGTGCGCGTCTACGTGCCCGAACGCGCCGACGTGCCGGCGGTGAGCGCCGTGCTGAAGGAGCGGCTGGGCGCGGCGCGGCCGGCCAACACCACGGTGTGCTGCTCGCTGGCGGTGGAGCAGGCGAAGGTGGAGATCGAGGTCACCGCGCTGCGACAGGGCACGCCACCGGACACCGCGCGCACGCCGATGCCGGGGCCGGCCTGATGGCGCTGCTCGAATTGCGGCAGCTGCGCCGCAGCTTCGGCAGCCTGGCCGCGGTGGACGGCGTGACGCTGGACGTCGAGGCCAGCCGCATCACCGGCCTCATCGGCCCCAATGGCGCGGGCAAGACGACGCTGTTCAACCTGGTCGCCGGCGCGCTGGCACCCGATGCCGGCGAGATCTTCTTCGCCGGCCAGCGCATCACCGGCGAGCCGCCCGAGCGCATCTTCCACCGCGGGCTGGCGCGCACGTTCCAGGTGCCGCGGCCCTTCGCGCAGATGACGGTGCTGGAGAACCTGATGCTGGTGCCCGCCGCGCAGGCTGGCGAGCGCTTCTGGCGCAACTGGCTGGGCGGCACGCGCATTGCCGCCGAAGAACGCCGCGCCCGCGAGCAGGCCATGGCGGTGCTGGAGTTGTGCGCCCTGGCCGGCAAGGCCGCCGAGCTGGCGGGCCAGCTCTCCGGCGGGCAGCACAAGCTGCTGGAGCTGGCGCGCGTGCTGATGATCGAGCCGCGGCTCATCCTGCTGGACGAGCCGGCCGCCGGCGTCAACCCGGCGCTGCTCGAGACGCTGGTCGAGCGCATCGTGAGGCTTAACCGCGAACGCGGCATCAGCTTCCTCGTCATCGAGCACAACATGGACCTGGTGATGAGCGTGTGCGCGCCGATCGTCGTGATGATGGGCGGGCGGGTGGTCACGCAAGGCGACGCGGCGAGCATCCGCAGCGACCGCCGCGTGCTCGATGCCTACCTTGGCGAAGTCCCGGGCGCACCGGCCCCGGCGCAGGAGGCCGCGGCTTGAACACGGTGGGCACCGAGGCCGCAAGCACGGCCGGCAGCGCAGCGCCCCTGCTCGCCGTGCAGGCGCTGGTCGCCGGCTACGTGCGCGGGTTGCCGATCGTGCATGGCGCCTCGCTCACCGTGGCGGCCGGCGAGGTGGTCACGATCATCGGCCCCAATGGCGCCGGCAAGAGCACGCTGCTGAAGGCCGTGGTCGGCCTGGTGCCGGTGGAAAGCGGGCGCGTCATGCTCGGCGCGCGCGAGATCACCGGCCTGCCCGCGCACGAGGTCATCGCCGCCGGCGTGGGCTACGTGCCGCAGACGGCCAACGTGTTCACCACGCTGACCATCCACGACAACCTGCGCGCCGGTGCCCACCTGCTGGCCGACCCGCGGCTGCTGGCGGCCCGGCTCGACCGCGCCTACGAGGTGTTCCCGGCGCTGGCCGCCAAGCGCCGCGACAAGGCGCGCACGCTGTCGGGCGGGCAGCGCCAGATGCTGGCCGTGGCGCGCGCGCTGATGACCGACCCGTTGCTCGTGGTGCTGGACGAGCCCACCGCGGGGTTGTCTCCGCTGCTGGTGGAAGAGGTGTTCATGCGTGTGCGCGCGCTGGCCGCCACCGGCGTGGCCGTGCTGATGGTGGAGCAGAACGCCAAGGGGGCGCTGAAGCACTCGCACCGCGGCTATGTGCTGGCCGAAGGCCGCAACCGCATCGAAGGGGCGGCGGGCGAACTGCTGAGCGACCCGCAGGTGGCGCTGGCCTTCCTCGGCGGGCGCACGGCGGTGGCCGGGGCAGCCGGGTTGGCAGCTGCGGCAAAGGAACCGGCCTGATGTTCGGCTCGATGATGCTGGGCCAAGCCCTCGCCGACGGGGTGCTCACCGGCGCGGTCATCGCGCTGGGCGCCATCGGCATCAGCTTCACGATGCAGATCATGCGCTTCGCGAATTTCGCGCACGCCGAGCTGCTGACCTGGGGCGGCTACATCGCGCTGGTGATCGTCGGCTTCGTCGGCGCCGGGGCGCCGAGCCTGGGGCTGTCGTTCGGCTTCGGCCTGTGGCTGGCCACGGCGGTGGCGATGGCGCTCGCCGGCGCGCTGGCCTGGGCGGTGGACCGGCTGGTGTTCCGGCCGCTGCGCGCCGGCGGCGCCGGGCATCTGACGCTGGTGTTCGCCTCGTTCGGCCTGGGGCTCGTGATGCGGCACCTGATCGTGCTGTTCTGGGGCCACGACTCGCGCTTTTACACACGCGAGCTGCAGATGGCCGCCGAGGTGCTGCCCGGCGTGCGCGTGCTGCCCAACCAGGTGGCCATCCTGGTGGTCACGCTGCTCGTGGTGGTGGCGCTGCACCAGTGGCTCGCGCGCAGCCGCACCGGCGTGGCCCTGCGCGCAGCGGCCGAGAGCCCGGCGCTGGCCGCGGCCTGCGGCATCGAGGTGGAGCGCGTGATCCGCACGACCTGGCTGCTGGGTGGTGCATTGGCCGCGCTGGCCGGCGTGTTCCAGGGCCTCACGCCGCAGGTCAACCCGGAGATCGGCGGCAGCCTGCTGCTTTCGCTCTTCGCCGCGGCCATCCTCGGCGGCGTGGGCAGCCTGGCCGGTGCGGTGATCGGCGGGCTGGCGGTGGGCCTGGCCGAAAACGTGCTGCTGCTCGTCGTGAGCCCGGGCTACAAGCCGGCGATGAGCTTCGCGCTGCTGCTGGTCGTGCTGCTCGCCCGGCCGCAGGGCCTGTTCGGCGAGCGGCGCGAGGGCGACCGGTGAGGCCGGCGGTCTTGGTGCGAAGAGCATTCCAGTGAGCGGCATCGCCTCCTACCTCGTCTTCTTCGCCTGCGTGGTGCTGATCCTCGCGCTGGTCACGCTGGGGCTGAACCTGCAGTGGGGCTTCACGGGGCTGTTCAATGCCGGGGTCGTGGGCTTCTATGCCATCGGCGGCTACACGCATGCCATCCTCACGGCGGCGCCGCTGCCCGACCACCTGGGCAACTTCGGCTGGCACTGGAGCCTCGGGCTCGCCGGTGCGATGGCGGTCACGGCGCTGGCCGCGTGGCTCATCGGCCGCATCACCATCCGGCTGCGCGGCGACTACCTGGCCATCAGCTCGTTCGGCATCGCGGTGGCCATCCAGCTCGTCACGCTGAACTGGGCCGAACTCACCGGCGGGCCCAACGGCCTCACGCGGCTGGGCAAGCCGCTTTCGGAGTTCTTCACCACGCCGGCGGCGTTCAACGGCGCCTACCTCGTGCTGCTGGCCGGCATCGTGGCGCTGGCCTACTGGGGGCTGGAGCGCATGCTGCGCTCGCCGTGGGGCCGCGTGCTGCGGGCCATTCGCGAAGACGAAGTGGCCGCCGTGGCGCTGGGCAAGGCGGCCGGGCGCTTCCGGCTCGAGGCGTTCGTCATCGGCTCCACGCTGATGGGGCTGGCGGGCGCGCTGTACGTGGGCTTCATCGGCTTCGTCAGCCCGTTCGACTTCCTGCCGATCCTCACCTTCCAGGTGTGGACGATGCTCATCGTCGGCGGCAGCGGCAACAACCGCGGCGCCTTGCTGGGCGCGCTGGTGGTGTGGGCGATCTGGACGCTGTCGGGCATCGCCGTCACCAAGCTGCTGCCCCCCGCGCATGCGGCGCAGGGCGCGGCGGTGCAAGTCATCCTGATCGGCCTGGCGCTGGTGCTGATGCTGCTGAAGCGCCCGCGCGGGCTGATCGGGGAAGAAGCCGTTGTGTCGCGGCATGCCAGCGGGTAGGCTGGGCCGCATCGGAAGCCGGGCGGGGCCTCTCGTGGCCTCGCGCGCCACCGCCCCCGCTTCAGCCTTGTGTTGATCAGTCCAAAGAGGAGACGCTCGATGAAATTCATTCGAACTCTGGCCCGTGGCGCCGCCATCGGCGCAGCCTTGCTGTGGGCCGCCGGCGCCGCGCAGGCGCAGGCCGGTTGCCCGGTGAAGGTGGGCGGCATCCTGCCGCTCACCGGCTCGATGGCGCCGATCACCAAGAAGATCTCGCAGGCCGCCGAACTGGCCTTCGAGCACATCAACGCCGGCGGCGGCATCAAGGGCTGCCCGGTGCAGTTCATCCTGCGCGATGACCAGGGCCAGCCCACCGTCGGCGTGGATGCCGCCAAGTACCTGGTCGAAGTGGTGAAGGTGGCCGCCTTCACCGGCACCATCAGCTCGGGTGTCACCGGCCCCATCATCTCCGCGGTGACGGCGCCTTCGAAGGTGGTGCAGGTCACCTGCTGCTCGACGGCCAGCCCCTTCACGCTGGACGGGCGCTCGGGCGGCTACTTCTTCCGCACCATTCCCACCTCCAAGACGCAGGCCTTCGCCACGGCCAGCGAGACCGCACGCCGCGGCTTCAAGAAGACCGCCGTCATCTACGTCAACACCGACTTCGGCAAGGACATGCTGGGCTTCTACCGCACCGCCGCGGGCAAGCTGGGCGGCGACATCGCGGTGGAGGTGCCCTACAACGACAACCAGCCGAGCTACCGCGCCGAGGTCACGCGGGCGCTGGCGGCCAAGCCCGAATCGCTGCTGCTCATCGGCTTCCCGAAGGACGCGGTGACCATCGTGCGCGAGTGGCTGAGCCTGGGCGGCCCCAAGCGCGTGGCGCTGAACAACTCGATGCGCACGCTGGACTTCGTCAACGGCGTGGGCGCGCAGTTCGTCGAAGATTTCTTCGGCATGGACAACGCGCAGGTCGCCGGCCCCCATGTCGACGCCTTCAACAAGGCCTTCGAGGAAAAGTTCAAGACCGACAGCAAGGGCCCCGGCGTGCACACGCAGTACGACGCGGTGATGGTGCTGGGCCTGGCGATGAACATTGCCAAGGACCTCACCGGCCCGAGCATCCGCGAGGCCATCCGCCAGGTGCACGCCGCCAACGGCACCGCGGTGGGCACGGGGCCGGCGGAGTTCAAGAAGGCCGTGGAGCTGATCAAGGCCGGCAAGCCGATCAAGTACAACGGCGCCACCGGGCCGGTGGAGTTCGACGCGAACGGCGACGTCACCGGGCCGGCGCTGGTGTGGAAGATCACCGGCGGCAAGATCGAGACCGACCGCGTGATCTCGATCGAGGAGATGCAGCAGCTGGGGCGGCGCGTCGAGCGTTAGCCCAGCGCGCCGGCTGCTGCCCACCACGCCGCGGTGCTTCAGGCCACGTCGAAGCGATCCAGCTCCATCACCTTCACCCACGCCTTGACGAAGTCGCCGACGAACTTTGTCTCGCCGTCGGCGCTGCCGTAGACCTCGGCCAGGGCACGAAGCTGCGAGTTGGAGCCGAAGACCAGGTCCGCCGTGGTCGCGGTCCACTTCACGGCACCGGTCTTGCGGTCGCGACCTTCGAGCACGCCCTCGGTGGCGCCTTGCTGCCATTGCGTGCCCATGTCGAGCAGATTGACGAAGAAGTCGTTGGTCAGCACGCCAGGGCGTTGCGTGAACACGCCATGTGACCTGGCCGGGCCGGCGTTGGCGCCCAGCACGCGCAGGCCGCCCACCAGCACGGTCATTTCGGGTGCGCTCAGCGTCAGCAGTTGCGCCTTGTCCAGCAGCAGCTCGGCGGCTTGTGCCTCGAGGCCCGGCTTGGCGAAGTTGCGAAAGCCGTCGGCCTGCGGCTCCAGCACCGCGAACGAGTCGATGTCGGTCTGGTCTTGCCTGGCGTCCATGCGGCCCGGGGTGAAGGGCACGCTGACCTCGTGGCCGGCCTGCCTTGCCGCGGCCTCGACGGCGGCCCCGCCGGCCAGCACGATGAGGTCGGCCAGCGAGACCTGCTTGCCCCCGGTCGCGGCGGCGTTGAACTCCTCCCGCAGGCCTTCCAGCACCTTCAGCACCCGGCCCAGTTCGGCCGGCTGATTGACCTCCCACTCCTTCTGCGGCGCCAGGCGGATGCGCGCGCCGTTGGCGCCGCCGCGCTTGTCGCTGCCGCGGAAGGTGCTGGCCGAGGCCCAGGCAACGCCGACGAGTTGCGAGACCGACAGGCCCGATGCCAGCACCTTGGCCTTCAACGCCGCGATGTCCTTGGCATCGACGAGTGCGTGGTTCACGGCCGGGATCGGGTCCTGCCAGCCCATCTCCACCTTCGGCAATAACTTGCCGAGGTAGCGCGCACGCGGCCCCATGTCGCGGTGCGTGAGCTTGAACCAGGCACGGGCGAAGGCGTCGGCAAAGGCGCCCGGGTCGCGGTGGAAGCGCCGCGAGATCTTCTCGTAGGCGGGGTCGAAGCGCAGCGACAGGTCGGCCGTGGTCATCATCGGCGGGTGCTTCCTGCCCGGGTCGTGCGCGTCGGGAATGAGGTGCTCGGGCTTGCAGTTCTTCGGCGTCCACTGCCATGCCCCGGCCGGGCTCTTGACGAGCTCCCACTCGTAGCCGAACAGCATGTCGAAGTAGCCGTTGTCCCACTTCGTCGGGTTGGGCTTCCACGCGCCTTCGATCCCGCTGGTGATGGTGTGCGCGCCCTTGCCGCTGCCCAGGCTGTTCTTCCAGCCCAAGCCTTGTTCCTCGATGCCGGCCGCTTCCGGCTCGCGGCCGACATGGCTCTCGGGACCGGCGCCATGCGCCTTGCCGAAGGTGTGGCCGCCGGCGACCAGCGCCACGGTCTCCTCGTCGTTCATGGCCATGCGGCCGAAGGTCTCGCGCACGTCGCGGCCGCTGGCCACGGGGTCGGGCCGGCCGTCGGGGCCTTGCGGGTTCACATAGATCAGGCCCATCTGCACGGCGCCGAAGGGCTTGGCGAGTTCGCGATGGCCTGAATAACGACTGTGCGGCTGGTCGCTGGTGGCCAGCCACGCCGTCTCGGTGCCCCAGTGGATGTCCTGCTCGGGCTCCCAGATGTCGGCGCGGCCGCCGGCGAAGCCCAGCGTCTTGAAGCCCATCGACTCCAGCGCCACGTTGCCGGCCAGGATCATCAGGTCGGCCCACGAGAGCTTGCGGCCGTACTTGCGCTTGACCGGCCAGAGCAGCCGGCGCGCCTTGTCCAGGTTGCCGTTGTCGGGCCAGCTGTTCAGCGGCGCGAAGCGCTGCGCACCGGTGCCCGCGCCGCCGCGGCCGTCGTGGATACGGTAGGTGCCCGCCGAATGCCAGGCCATGCGGATGAACAGGCCGCCGTAGTGGCCCCAGTCGGCGGGCCACCAGTCCTGCGAGTCGGTCATCAGGGCGTGCAGGTCCTTCACCACGGCATCGAGGTCCAGCGTGGCGAACTCCTTCGCGTAGTCGAAGTCCTCGCCCATCGGGTTGGACTTCGCGCCATGCTGGTGCAGGATGGCCAGGTTCAGCTGATTCGGCCACCAGTCACGGTTGCCGCGGGCGGCGTTGGCAGCCGTGGTGGCCGGGGTGGCCTGGCGTGGGTGGAACGGGCACTTCGATTCGCTGGCAGACATGGTGCGCGGGTCCTTTCGCAAGAGACAGACTGCGGTGACGGTTGGTTCGGTCGGGGCAGTCTAGGAAGCGGCGCCGCAGCAAGCCATTCGATCGTGCCGATCGGGGGTTTAGGCAATCGCCGCGATAGCCTGCGCCGGGCAGCGGCAGGCGCGCCGAATATCATCCTTGCCCCACCCCGACCCCTGGCCAACTCAGTCCGGAAGGCTTGCCCCCCATGACCCGCGTCTTCAACTTCAGCGCCGGCCCCGCGGCGCTGCCCGAGCCCGTGCTGCGCGAGGCCGCCGAAGAGATGCTCGACTGGCACGGCTCGGGCATGAGCGTGATGGAGATGAGCCACCGCGGCAAGGAGTTCATCGCCATCGCCGCCGAGGCCGAAGCCCTGCTGCGCCAGCTGCTGGCGGTGCCCGCGAACTACAAGGTGCTGTTCATGCAGGGCGGCGCGATCGCCGAGAACGCCATCGTGCCGATGAACCTGCTGCGCGGCAAAGCCGGCATCGATTTCATCGACACCGGCGAGTGGAGCAGGAAGAGCATCAAGGAGGCCAAGAAGTACGCCAAGGTGAACGTGGCGGCCAGCGCCGAGGCCAGCGGCTACACCACCGTCCCGCCGCGCGCCGAGTGGAAGCTCGACCCGGCCGCGGCCTACGTGCACATCTGCAGCAACGAGACGATCGGCGGCGTGCAGTACCACTTCACGCCCGAGGTCGGCGGCGTGCCGCTGGTGGCCGACATGAGCAGCGACATCCTATCGCGGCCGGTGCAGGTGGCGAAGTTCGGCTGCATCTACGCCGGCGCACAGAAGAACATCGGCCCGGCCGGCCTGACCATCGTCATCGTGCACGAAGGGCTGCTCGGCCAGCCGCACCCGCTGCTGCCCTCGGCCTTCGACTACAAGACGGTGGCCGACAACGACAGCATGTACAACACGCCACCCACCTACGCGATCTACATCGCCGGGCTGGTGTTCAAGTGGCTCGAAGCCCAGGGCGGCCTGCCGGCGATGGAAGCGCACAACCGCGCCAAGGCGGCGCTGCTGTACGACTACCTGGAAACGACGGCCTTCTACCAGGCGCCAGTGGCCAGGGATTGCCGCAGCTGGATGAACGTGCCGTTCAAGCTGAAGGACCAGACCCTGGACGCCGCATTCCTGAAGGGCGCCGAGGCCGCCGGCATGGTGCAGCTCAAGGGCCACCGCTCGGTGGGCGGCATGCGCGCCTCCATCTACAACGCGATGCCGATCGAGGGCGTGCGCACGCTCGTCGCATACATGAAGGACTTCGAGGCGAAGCATGGCTGAGGGCAACCCAGGCGCAAACCAGCGCCACGGCGTGCTGGTGCTGAACGCCATCTCCGCCAGTGGCCTGTCTCGCCTGCCCGCCGAGCGCTACCGCGTCGGCAAGGACGTGAGCGACCCGGTGGCCGTGCTGGTGCGCAGCGCCGACATGCACCAGATGGCGATTCCCGCCAGCGTGAAGGCCATCGGCCGCGCCGGCGCCGGCACCAACAACATCCCGGTGGCCGCGATGAGCGAACGCGGCGCACCGGTGTTCAACGCGCCGGGCGCCAACGCCAACGCGGTGAAGGAGCTGGTGCTCGCCGGCATGCTGATGGCGGCGCGCAACCTGGCGCCGGCGCAGGCGTTCGTCGCCGGCCTGAGGGCCGACGATGCCGACCTCGACAAGGCGGTCGAAGACGGCAAGAAGGCGTTCGCCGGCTTCGAGATCGCCGGTCAGACGCTGGGCATCATCGGCCTGGGCAAGATCGGCTGCCTGGTTGCCGACGCGGCCATCCGCCTGGGCATGAACGTGCTCGGCTACGACCCGGAGATCACGGTCGACGCCGCCTGGAGCCTGCCCTCGCAGGTCAAGCGCGCCACCAGCGTCAACGAGGTGTTGCGCAGCGCGCACTTCGTCTCCGTGCACGTGCCGCTGCTGGACGCCACGCGCGGGCTGGTCAACGACGCCAACATCGGCCTCATGCGCCAGGGCGCGGTGCTGCTCAACTTCAGCCGCGAGGGCGTGGTCAGCGACTCGGCGATGCTGGAAGCGCTGGCCAGCGAGCGTCTGGCCTATTACGTGTGCGACTTCCCCAGCGCGGCCACGCTCGGCCACCCGCGCATCGTGGCGCTGCCGCACCTGGGCGCCAGCACGCGCGAGGCCGAGGAGAACTGCGCGGTGATGGTGGTCGACCAGCTGCGCGCCTACCTCGAGCACGGCCAGGTGGCCAACGCCGTGAACTTTCCGAGCGTGAGCATGGAGCGCGAGAGCCGCTGGCGCGTGGCCATCGCCAACAGCAACGTGCCCAACATGCTGGGCCAGATCAGCACGACGATGGCGCAGGCGGGGCTGAACATCCACAACATGGTCAACAAGAGCAAGGGTGCGATGGCCTACACGCTGGTGGATGTGGACAGCCCCGTGGCCGACGCGGTGCTCGGTGCGCTGCGCGGCATCCACGGCGTGCTGAGCGTGCGCTACCTCCCTGAGCCATGAAGCCGGCGCGTGCGCCCGGCGCGCGCGGGCTCGCCAGAAGGGCGCCGCCAGCGCCTCGATTCACCCGGCTGCGCCAGGGCCGCCGGGTCGGGCCACACGGTGCATAGCCCAAGATGGCCGCAACAACCCCCGGCGGACCGCCCGAGCTGAGCTTCCCGGCCCCGGGCCGGGCGACCATCACGCTCGTCCGCCCGCAGCACCTCAACCGCCTGCACCGCGAGGATCTGCTCGCGCTGCAGGCGCACTTCGCGCGGCTGGCCACCGACGCCACGCTGCGCGTGGTGGTGCTCACAGGCAAGGGGCGGCTGTTCTGCGCCGGCTTCAACATCGACCAGCTGGGCGAAGGCAGCGACGGCACCGCCGACCCGCAGCTCTTCGAGCGCACGGTCGATGCGCTGGAAGCGCTGCCGGTGCCCACCATCGCGCGGCTGAACGGCGGCGTGTTCGGCGGCGCCACCGACCTGGCGCTGGCCTGCGACTTCCGCGTCGGCGTGCAGGGCATGGAGCTGCGCATGCCCGCGGCGCGCCTCGGGCTGCACTACTACCCGAGCGGGCTGCGGCGCTACGTGTCGCGGCTCGGCCTGCCTGCGGCCAAGCGCCTGTTCCTGCTGGCCGAGACGGTGCCTGCCGACGAGCTGCGGCGGCTGGGTTACCTCGACGTGCTCGTCGCGCCCGAGCGGCTGGACGCCGAAGTCGAGGCCCTCGCCACCAGCCTGCTGGCCGGCGCGCCGCTGGCGCTGCAGGGCATGAAGCAGTCGCTCAACGAGGTGGCACGCGGCGACGTCGTGCTCGCCCGCCTGCGCGAACGCGAAGCCCGTTGCGGTGCCAGCGCCGATCTGCGCGAAGGCCTCGCGGCCTTTGCCGAAAAGCGCGCGCCGCGCTTCGAGGGTCGCTGAGCGCAACGGTCCTGCCCTCTGCTGACCGGACCACGCGCCCGCGCGCCCGCACGCTGCTGCCGCCGCCCCTTTCCACGCCAGGAGAACCCCATGCTCGCCATCGTCGGAGGCAGCGGCCTCTATGAACTCGCCGGGCTGCACATCGAGCAGCGCATCGACGAGCCCACGCCGTTCGGCGAAGCCTCGGGCGAGGTGAGCATCGGCACGCTGCACGGCCGGCGGCTGGCCTTCCTGGCGCGCCACGGCAAGGGCCCCCGCCTGCTGCCGCACGAGGTGAACTACCGCGCCAACGTCTTTGCGCTGAAGCGCGCCGGGGCGACGATGCTGCTCAGCGTCTCGGCGGTGGGCAGCCTCGCGCACCGGCTGGCGCCAGGCGACCTGGCGATGCCCGAGCAGTACTTCGACTGGACACGCGGCACGCGCGAGCGCACCTTCTTCGGCCGCGGCGTCGCGGCGCACATCTCCACCGCCAAGCCGGTGAGCGGCCGGCTCGTCGGCGCGGTGCAGGCTGCGGCGCAGCGCGTGGGCGTGCCGGTGCACCGCGGCCTCACCTACGCCTGCGTCGAAGGGCCGCGGCTGGGCACACAGGCCGAGAGCTTCTTCATGCGCCAGGCCGGCTGCCACCTGGTGGGCATGACCAACGTGCCCGAGGCCTTCCTCGCGCGCGAGGCACAGATCGCCTACGCGACGATGGCCGTGGTCACCGACTACGACTGCTGGCTCGACGACCCGGGCCAGCACGCCAGCGTCGCGGCCATCTTCGAGCGCTACGCGCAAAGCCTCGGCCAGGCCCGGCGCGTCATCGATGCGCTGCTGCTCTCGCCGCTGCCCGAACCCGAACCCGAGATCCGCACCGCACTGGCCGACGCGGTGATGACGCCCGACACCGCGCTCACCGCCCAGCAGCGCGACTGGCTGGCCGTGCTGCGCCGCTGAGCGCCTGCGACGTCGCGTGCCAGCGCGCGGCGGCCTGGCTGCCACGCGTGCCCGGCGCGTGAAGCGCCGACACCACGTGTTCCGCCTGCACGGATCACGCGGCACCGCCTTGGCACCGCCCCCCGTGTTCACCCGCCTTGTGAGCGCGCCGCCGCGGCACCAGCATCACGCCCGCGCAGCGCCGGGTTCGGCCCCCGGTGCACCGCGGCCGTCACCTGATGGCTGATGCGCCAGGCCGCACAACAACGAGGAGACACACCCATGAGCTCGATGCTTTCGTGGCGCGAAGTGCGCCCCGCCCCCGGCGACGTGGTGGCCCCCGACGAACGCCTGCCCTGGCCGCAGACCGCGGCGATGGGCGTGCAGCATGTCATCGCGATGTTCGGCGCCACCGTGCTGGCGCCGATCCTGATGGGCTTCGACCCCAACGTGGCCATCCTGATGAGCGGCATCGGCACGCTCATCTTCTTCGTCGTCACCGGCGGCAAGGTGCCCAGCTACCTGGGTTCCAGCTTCGCCTTCATCGGCGTGGTC
>JAEUPC010000017.1 GCA_016789865.1 Rubrivivax sp. | reverse complement strand
CTGTCGATGTGGTTCGTGCCGCTCACGGCCTTCATCACCGTGGTCGTGGTCATCGCCGGCTGGCAGGTCATCACCGAGCGCGTGGCGCAGTACCACGGCGCCTTCCTCATCCTCTCGGGCCTGATGGTGGGCGTGTTCGCGTCGCTGGACGGGTTGCTCTTCTACGTGTTCTTCGAGGCCACGCTCATCCCGATGTACCTGATCATCGGCGTGTGGGGCGGGCCGCGGCGGGTGTACGCGGCGTTCAAGTTCTTCCTGTACACGCTGCTGGGCTCGCTGCTGATGCTGGTGGCGCTGGTGTTCCTGTACTTCAAGAGTGGTGGCAGCTTCGACATCCAGGCCTGGCACAGGCTGCCGCTGTCGCTGCCGACGCAGACGCTGCTGTTCTTCGCGTTCTTCGCCGCCTTCAGCGTGAAGGTGCCGATGTGGCCGGTGCACACCTGGCTGCCCGATGCGCACGTCGAGGCGCCCACCGGCGGCTCGGTGGTGCTGGCGGCCATCATGCTGAAGCTGGGGGCCTATGGCTTCCTGCGCTTCTCGATGCCGATCGCGCCCGACGCGGCGCGTGCCTACGACTGGGTGATGATCGCGCTGTCGATCATCGCCGTGGTCTACATCGGCCTGGTGGCGATGGTGCAGCTGGACATGAAGAAGCTGGTCGCCTACAGCTCGGTGGCGCACATGGGCTTCGTGACGCTCGGGTTCTTCATCTTCAACGACCTGGGGGTGGCCGGCGGCATCGTGCAGATGATCAGCCACGGCTTCGTCTCGGGGGCCATGTTCCTGTGCATCGGCGTGCTCTACGACCGCGTGCACAGCCGCGACATCGCGGCCTACGGCGGGGTGGTCAACACGATGCCCAGGTTCGCCGCGCTGGCGGTGTTCTTCGCGATGGCCAACTGCGGGCTGCCGGGCACGGCCGGTTTCGTCGGCGAGTGGATGGTCATCCTCGGCGCGGTGAAGCACAACTTCTGGATCGCCGCGCTGGCGGCCACCGCGCTCGTCTTCGGCGCGGCCTACACGCTGTGGATGGTCAAGCGCGTGTACTTCGGCGACATCGCCAACGACAACGTGCGCGCCCTGTCCGACATCAACGGCCGCGAGATGCTGGCGCTGGGCCTGCTGGCTGCGGCCACGCTGTACATGGGCCTGTACCCCAAGCCCTTCACCGACGCGATGAACCCCTCGGTCACCGAACTGCTGCGCCACGTGGCGCTCAGCAAGCTGCCGTGAGCGCAGGCCCCGGGCGACCCGCGCACGAGAAGAGACAACCGACATGACCCCGATGAACTGGTCCGCCATCGCGCCGGAGATCTGGCTGCTGGTGATGGCCTGCGTGGTGCTGCTGGCCGACCTGTGGAGCGACGACCCCGAGCGCGACCCCGCGTTCTGGCTCACGCAGGCGACGGTCGCCGTGTTCGTGTGGCTGCACCTCGAGGGCTTCCGTGGCGGCCTCACGGTCTACGGCATGCAGGGCATGGTGGTGGTCGACCCGATGGGCCACCTGCTGGCGCTGCTGGCCGCGCTGGCGGTGATGGTCACGCTGGCCTATGCCCGCCCCACGCTCGCCAGCCGCGACATGGCCAAGGGCGAGTTCTACCTGCTGGCGATGTTCGTGCTGCTGGGCATCTCGGTGATGTGCTCGGCCAACAACTTCCTCGTCGTCTACCTCGGCCTGGAGCTGATGAGCCTGAGCCTGTACGCGTTGACGGCGCTGCGCCGCGACCACGCCGTGGCCACCGAGGCGGCGATGAAGTACTTCGTGCTCGGTGCGCTGGCCAGCGGTTTCCTGCTCTATGGCCTGTCCATGATGTACGGCGCCACCGGCACGCTGGAGATTCCCAAGGTCTTCGAGAGCATCGCCACCGGCCGCATCAACCAGGAAGTGCTGGTGTTCGGCGTGGTGTTCGTCGTCGCGGGCCTGGCGTTCAAGTTCGGTGCGGTGCCCTTCCACATGTGGGTGCCCGACGTCTACCAGGGCGCACCCACCGCCGTCACGCTGCTGATCGGTGGTGCGCCCAAGTTCGCCGCTTTCGCCATCACCATCCGCCTGCTCGTCGAGGGCATGCTCGGCCTGGCGCAGCACTGGCAGCAGATGTTCATCGTGCTGGCCATCGGCTCGCTGGTGGTGGGCAACGTCGCGGCCATCGCGCAGAGCAACCTCAAGCGCATGCTGGCCTACTCCACCATCGCGCAGATCGGCTTCGTGGTGCTGGGGCTGTCGGCCGGTGTGGTCAGCGGCAACACGCTGTCGGCGGCCAACGCCTACAGCTCGGCGATGTTCTACCTCGTGGCCTACGTGCTGACGACGCTGGGCACCTTCGGTCTGGTGATGTTCCTGTCGCGCCAGGGCTTCGAGAGCGAGGAGGTCGCCGACCTGGCCGGGCTGGCGCGCCGCGCTCCCTGGGTGGCCGGCGTGATGACGGTGTTCATGTTCTCGCTGGCCGGCGTGCCGCCGATGATCGGCTTCTTCGCCAAGCTGTCGGTGATCCAGGCATTGGTGACGACCAACCAGTCTCTGTACATCGGGCTGGCGGTGTTCGCGGTGCTGATGTCGCTGATCGGCGCCTACTACTACCTGCGTGTCGTGAAGGTCATGTGGTTCGACGAACCCGGCCAGACCGCGCCGGTGCGCCAGGGGCAGGGCGTGACCGCGCTGCTGGCGCTCAACGGGGCCGCAGTGCTGATCTTCGGCGTGTTCAGCGGTGGCCTGATGGCCCTGTGCCGCGACGCGCTGGTGCGCGCGCTGGCCACCTGAAGGCGCGCAGGGCGCACCCGCGGTGGCCGACCGTCCTGTTCGAGCCGGCCCCACTGTCGCGCAGCCGGTAGCGCCTTTGGTGACGCGTTCCGCGGCGCAGTCAGCATCTGCCCAACCAGCGGCGTCCGCGGCGCCCACCGAGGCAGATCACCACCTCATCGAGCGCATGCTCGAGCCGCACACCGTGTTGCAGGGCGGCTTTCTCACGGTCAGGCGCGATGTGGTCGCACTGCCCGACGGCCAACGCGCCACCCGCGAGTTCGTGGTGCACCCGGGTGCGGTGACGGTGGTGCCCGTGCTCGACGACGGCCGGCTGGTGATGGTGCGCCAGCACCGCTACCCGGTGGGCCGCGTGCTGCTGGAGTTCCCTGCCGGCAAGCTGGATGCCGGCGAAAGCACGCTGGCCTGCGCGGTGCGCGAACTCGCCGAGGAGACGGGCTACACGGCCGCCGAGTGGGCCTATGGCGGCGAGATCGTCAACGCGCCGGCGTACTCCACCGAGAGCCTGTGGATCTGGTTCGCCCGCGGTCTGCGGCCCGGGCGGGCGCAGCTCGATGCCGGTGAATTCGTCGAGACGGTGGTGTGCGGCGAAGACGAACTGCATTCGATGGACGCCGCCGGGCAACTGCCCGACGTGAAGACGATCATCGGCCTGCACTGGCTGCGCGCCTGGCGCGCCGGCCTGAGGCCGCTGTCCTTCACGAGCGCCGCGCAGCACGCCGCCGGCGCCGCCCCTATGATGGCCCCGCGATGAAGGTGCTCAACCTGCGCTGCGCCAACGGCCACGGCTTCGAGGGCTGGTTCGCCTGCGAAGACGACTTCATGGACCAGAACGGCCGCGGGCTCGTCGAGTGCCCGCTGTGTGCCGACAAGGTGGTCACGCGCATGCCGAGTGCGCCGCGGCTGAACCTCTCGGGCGCCCGCGGGCCCGAGCCGGGCACGCCGGTGCCAGCAGCGGGCCCGCAGGCGGCGCAGCCGGCCGACATGCAGGCCGCCTTCATGAAGGCCGTGCGCGAGATGATCCAGCGCACCGAGGACGTGGGCGCGCGATTCGCCGAGGAGGCGCGGCGCATCCACTACGGCGAGTCGCCCGAGCGTGGCATCCGCGGCCAGGCCAGCCCCGAGGAGCGCGAGGCGCTGCGCGACGAGGGCATCGAGACTTTCGCGCTGCCCGTCCCGCCCGGGCTCGACGGGCCGCTGCAGTAGCAGCCACCCGCCCGGGCCCGCGCAGCCCCCACCCGCGGGCGCGCAAGGAGCGCAACCTCTTCTACAGCACGCGGCCGGGGTTCAGCACGCCGCGCGGGTCCAGCGCCGCCTTCACCTTGCGCATCATGGCCAGCGCCACCGGTGACTTGCGCGCCGCGAGCTCGTCGCGCTTCAGTACCCCGATGCCGTGCTCGGCCGAGAACGAGCCGCCGTGCGGCACGAGCGCGTCGTACACGATGCGGTTCACCTCGTGCTCGCACTCGGCCAGGAAGCGCCCGGCATCGCCGCCCGCGGGCGACTGCACGTTGTAGTGCAGGTTGCCGTCGCCCAGGTGCCCGAAGTTGACCAGCCGCACGCCCGGGAAATGCCGCAGCAGCAGCGCGTCGGTGTGTTCGCAGAAGGCGGCGATGGCCGACACCGGCAGCGAGATGTCGTGCTTGATGTTCGGCCCTTCTTCGGCCTGTGCCAGCGGAATCGCCTCGCGCACATGCCACAGCGCATTCGACTGAGCCACGCTCTCGGCCACCACCGCGTCGGTGACGATGCCGGCTTCCATCGCGGCGCCCAGCAGCGCCTCGAAGCGCTCGCGCGCCGCCTGTTCCCCTTCGGTGTCGCTGTGTTCGAGCAACGCGGTCCACGGCGCCTGGGGCAGCGGCCGCGGCAGCTGCGCGAAGTGCTGCGCCACCAGGTCCAGCGCGTGGCGGCCCATCACCTCGAAGCCGGTAAGCCCCGAACCCAGCCGCGCGCGGGCGCGGTTCAGCAGTTCCACACAATCGTCGAGCGAGCGGCACGCCGCGAAGGCCGTCATCGTGGCCGCCGGCAGCGGCGCCAGCTTCATGGTCGCCGCGGTGATGATGCCCAGCGTGCCCTCGCTGCCGACGAAGAGATCGCGCAGGTCATAGCCCGTGTTGTCCTTGCGCAGGCCGGTCAAGCCCTCCCACACCTCGCCCTCGGCGGTGACGACCTCCAGCCCGAGGCACAGCTCGCGCGCGTTGCCCCAGCGCAGCACCTGCGTGCCGCCGGCGTTGGTGGCGAGGTTGCCGCCCAGCGTGCAGCTGCCCTCGGCGGCCAGGCTCAGCGGAAACAGCAGCCCGGCGTCGGTGGCGGCCTGCTGCACTGCCTGCAGCACGCAGCCGGCCTCGGCGGTGAGGGTGAGATTGGCCGCGTCGATGCCGCGCACGCGGTTCAGCCGCCCCGTGCTCAGCAGCACCTGCGTGCCGCTGGTGTCGGGCACGCCGCCGCCCACGAGCCCGGTGTTGCCGCCCTGCGGCACGATGGCCGTGCCCGCCGCGGCGCAGGCGCGCACGACGGCGGCCACTTCGGCCGTGCTGCCCGGCCGCACCACGGCCAGCGGGCGCCCCTGCCAGCGGCGGCGCCAGTCGTGCGTGTAGGCGCTGAGGTCACCTTCGGTCAGCACCTGCGGCGCGCCGACGATTCGGCGCAGCGTGTCCAGCAGCGTGGTCATCGGAACGTGACCCGGCACGGTGACCGCACCATGCGCGTTGGCGTCGGCGCGTTCACGGTTGCCGGGGCGCAGGGGCTGCCGCAGCGAGCCGCTGCCGGATGTAGAACGTGGCGGCGCCAAACGCCAGCACGGCCAGCGCCACTTCCAGTGCAGCCAGCATGGCCGAAGGCCCGCGGTCGGTGGTGGCCCGCACCAGGCCTTCCAGCACATAGAGCCACACCAGCAGGCTCAGCCAGCGGAAGGTGTACAGGCGGTGCCGCCACAGGCCCGGCAGGGTCAGTGCCAGCGGCAGCACCTTTACCGCCAGCGTGCCGCGGCCGGTGGGCGCCAGCCACAGCTCCCAGGCCAGGCCCACCGCGACGAGCGACAGCGTCGCCGCCACGGTTGCCGCCCGCGCCTGGCGCACCGGCGCCGGGGCAGCCACCGCCGCCGTGCAGGGCATCGCCGCCGCCTGCGCTGGGGCCTCGTCGGCCGATGCGGCGGCAGTGGGCGAAGTCATGCTGGCATCATAGTCGGCATGATCTCCGAAGCCGGCTCCGGCACCGAAGTGCCCGCGCCCGCGCCGGCACCGGCGGCCCAGTGGAACGACCGGCTGGCCGCGCTTGCCGCGTCGTTGAAGCGGTGGCCCTGGTTCGAGACGCTGCGCACGCTGCGCCGGCGCTTTCGTGAAGATGCGCTGGGCCTCACCGCCGGCAGCCTGACCTTCACCACGCTGGTCACGCTGGTGCCGCTGCTGACGGTGATGCTGGCCATCTTCGCCGCTTTCCCGATGTTTTCCAGCTTCCAGGTGGCGCTGGAGAAGTACTTCCTGCAGGCCCTGGTGCCGGACAACATCGCGCGGCCGGTGCTCAAGAGCCTGACGATGTTCGCCGGCAAGGCGCGCACCATCGGTGCGGCCGGCTTCGCGCTGCTGCTGGTAAGCGCGCTGGCGCTGATGCTGACCATCGACCGCACGCTCAACCGCATCTGGCGCGTGCGCCGCGAGCGGCCGCTCGGGCAGCGCGTGCTGGTGTACTGGGCCGGCCTGACCCTCGGGCCGCTGGTGCTGGGCGTCAGCCTGTCGGCGGGCAGCTACGCCATCTCGGCCTCACAGGGCTGGGCCTCGGCGCTGCCCGGTGGTGTGGGCTTCGTCATCGACGTCCTGCAGTTCGCGCTGCTGGCCACGATGATGGCCGGGCTCTTTCACTACGTGCCCAACACCCCGGTGCGGTGGGTGCATGCCTGGGCCGGCGCGTTGTTCGTCGCGGTGGCGATGGAGCTGGCCAAGGCCGGCCTCGCGTGGTACCTGAAGGCGATCCCGTCCATCTCCGTCATCTATGGCGCCTTTGCCACCGCGCCGATCCTGCTGTTGTGGATCTACCTGCTGTGGGTGGTGGTGCTGCTGGGCGCGGTGGTGGCCGCGTACGCGCCGAGCCTGTCGATGCGCGTCGTGCGCCGGCCCGATGCGCCGGGGCAGCGCTTCGAACTGGCGCTGCAACTGCTGGCCGAACTCGATGGTGCGCGCCGCGCAGGCGCCGGCGGCCTCACGCTTACGCAACTGGCCACGCGGCTGCGCGCCGACCCGCTGCAGCTGGAGCCGGTGATTCACCGCCTGGGCGGTATCGACTGGGTGGGCTGGCTGCGCGAAGAGCGCCGCGCAGCACGCGCCACACCCCCCGCGGTGCCTGGCGTGGGCACCGCAGCCGGCCAGGCCGGCGAGCAACGCCGCAAGGAAGATGCGCCAGGCGCCGAGCCTCGCCTGGTGCTGCTGTGCGAACCCGCTGCTGCGCCCGCGGCACGGCTCATCGACGCGCTGCTGCTCGCTCCGGGCGAAGCGACGCGTTCGTTCCGGCGCCACGCGCGCATCGACGAGCTGACGCTGGCACAGTTGCTGGCGCACTGAACCCGCGCGCTGCGCGCACAACGGCCTGACCCACCTGCCTGCCTCGCCCGCGACAGAAAACCCCCTCCGCCTCCAACCCCGCCGAACATGCCCCCACCGCTGCCGCCGCTTTCCGTGCTCGACCTCTCGCTCATCGTCGAAGGCGGCAGCGCCAGCGACGCCCTGCGCAACACGCTGGACCTCGCGCGCCACTGCGAGCGCCTGGGATACCAACGCTACTGGGTGGCCGAGCACCACAACATGGACGGCGTGGCCAGCAGCGCCACCGCGGTGCTGGTGGGGCAGATCGCCGCGGTGACGCACACCATCCGCGTGGGCAGCGGCGGCGTGATGCTGCCCAACCACGCGCCGCTG
>JAEUPC010000242.1 GCA_016789865.1 Rubrivivax sp. | reverse complement strand
ATCGAGCGCTACGTCAAGGACCACGGCTTCAAGATGGTCCAGTTCCAGGCCAACATGCACGCCTACCGGCCCGACCGCGCGAAAGACTGGGTGCGCCCGGCGCTGGACAAGTGCGCCGAACTCGGCGTGCTGGTGAAGGTGCACACCGGCGACGGCCCGTACAGCATCCCCACCGAATGGGCGCCGATGGTCAACCTGTACCCGAGCGTCAACTTCATCATGGCGCACTTCGGCGTGCAGACCGGCGGCGTGTACTGCTTCGAGCCTTTCCAGATGGCGATGGAGAAACCCAACGTCTTCTGCGAAAGCGGCTGGTGCCTGCAAAGCCGCATCGTCGAGTTCGCCAAGGAGCTGCCGAAGAACAAGATTCTCTTCGGCAGCGACACCCCGCCCAACGAGCCGGGCATGTGGCTGCGCCTGCTGGAGGTGCTGTGCACCAACCCGCCGCAGGGCATGAACCTCGATGAAGACACGCTGGAGGACTATCTCGGCAACAACGTGGCGCGAATGATCGGCCTTGCGCCGACGCCGGTGCCCAAGACCTTCGAGGAAGCCAATGCGAAGCTGACCAAGCCGGTGGCCGCGCAGCCGGTGATCCCGCTGTTCTGACCCCGCTGTTCTGATCGACTCCGAATTCAGCGAGGCATCACCATGATCATCGACACCCACCTGCACCCCACCAACCTCGTCGACGAGGCCTGGCGCCATACCGGCACGCCGTTCAACGGCGAGCGCATGTTGAAGCTGATGGACGGCCCGTACATGATCAACGGCAAGCCGCGGCGCATCGACATGGGGTTCATCCAGCCGCCGCCGGGCAACACGGTGTACCGAGACGGAAACCGCCGCGGGCGCGAAGGCATCCGCGACTACATGGCCTACGTGGCCGAGCTGTGCCAGAAGTACCCCACGCGCTTCATCGGCAACTTCAACTACAACCCGCGCTGGGGCCCGGAGAACGGCGCCGCCGAGCTGGAGTTCCATGTCAAGGAGTACGGCTTCAAGATGCTGAAGCTGCACACCAACATGCATGGCTACCGACCCGACCGCGCACTGGAGTGGCTGCGCCCGGCAATGAAGGTGTGCGCCAAATACAACGTGGTGGTGCTCATCCACACCGGCGACGGGCCGTTCAGCATCCCGACCATGTTCTACCCGGTGATCCGAGAGTTCCCGATGGTGAACTTCATCATCGGCCACTTCGGCATCCAGACCGGCGGCAACTACAGCTTCGAGGCCTTCTGGATGGCCAACGACACGCCCAACGTGGTGTGCGAAACCGGCTGGACCTTCCAGGCGCGAATCGTCGAGTTTGCGAAGGAACTGCCCAAGCACAAGCTCGTCTTCGGCACCGACAGCCCGCCCAACGAACCCGGCATGTGGCTGCGCGAGCTGGAGGTGCTGTGCGGCCCGCCGCCGCAGGGCATGAACCTCGACGAAGACACGCTCGAAGACTACATGGGCAACAACATCGCGCGCATGGTGGGCATCAAGACCACGCCGCCGCCGCGCACGGCGCCCGAGGCCGAAGGCAGGCTGAAGGACACCTACTTCAACGTCGCCTGAGCCACCGCCGCCGCATCGCCTGGGCATCGGCCGCCATGCACGAGCAGGACCTGCGCCACTTCCTCGCGGCCTACCGGCGTGAGCACGGCGACGACATGCTCGTGCTGAACGAGGCCGTGCCGGACGGCCAGGACCTCGCTGCGCTCGTCTGGCAGCTGGCCGCCAAGGGACGGCACCCGGTGTTGCTGGCGCCCGAGGTGTGGGGCGTCGACGTGGCGGTGGTCACCAACCTGTTCGCCTCGCGTGAGCGGATGGGCCGCATGCTCGGCTGCGCGGCGCGCGACATTCACGCCACGTATCAGGCGAAGTCCTCGAACCTGCTGCCGCCCGAGGAACTGGGCAGCGGCCCGGTGCTCGACGAAGTGGCCCAGGGCGACGCGGTGAACCTGGCGCGGCTGCCGATGCTGCGGCACTTCGAAACCGACCGCGCCGCGTACATCACCAACGCCGTGATCGTGGCCGAAGACCCGGCCAGCGGCCGCGGCAACCTCAGCTACCACCGCAGCATGCGCCACAGCGATAGCGAGCTGGCCACCAGCCTGCATTCGCGCGGCCACCTGTGGCGCCTGCAGCAGGCCGCCAAGGCGCGTGGCGAAGCGCTGCCGGTGGCGATGGTGATCGGCGCCCACCCACTTTTCATGCTGGCGGCGGCCGCGCGCGTGCCTTTCGGTACTGACGAGCGCCAGGTGGCCGGCGGCCTCTTCGGCGCGCCGCTGCAATGTGTGCGCACGCCGCGCCACGGCCTGCTGGTACCGGCGCACGCCGAGTACGTGCTCGAAGGCGTGATCGACCCCGAAGCGAAAGTGGAAGAGGGGCCGTTCGGCGAGTTCACCGGCTACTCGTCGCACCGCAGCACCAACCACCTGCTGCGTGTGCACACGGTGATGCACCGCAAGGACGCGATGCTGGTCGACGTGGTCGGCGGCAACTCGGCCGAGCATCTGAACCTGGGCCGCGTGCCGCGCGAAAGCGAGATGGTGACCAAGCTCGAGGAGCGCTTCCCCAGCGTGACCGCCGTGCATTACCCGAGCAGCGGCACGCACTTCCACGCCTATGTCGCGCTGAAGCAGGCCCGCGATGGCGAGGCGCGCCAGGTGATGCTGGCGCTGCTGGGCTGGGACCCGTACCTCAAGACCGTGATCGCCGTGGACGACGATGTCGACATCACGCGCGACGAAGAGGTGCTGTGGGCGCTGGCCGCGCACTTCCAGCCGCACCGCGACATCCTCGTCATCGACGGCCTGCCCGGCAGCGCGCTCGACCCCTCCGCTTCGGCCAGCGGCACCACCTCGCGCATGGGGCTCGATGCGACGCGCGGCGTGAAATTCGAAGGTGTGCGTGCCACCATCGCGCCGGCGTCGATGGAGCGCGCGGCGGCGCTGCTGGCCAGGCTCGGGGTGCCTTCGTGATGCGCTTCGACTACGCGGCCCCCTCGACGCTGGCCGAAGCTAGCGCGCTGCTGCTGCGGCATGGCGAGGCCGCCAGCCTGATGGCCGGGGGCACCGACCTGCTGGTCGAGATCAAGGAGCAGCTTCGTCGCCCGCACCTCGTGATCGACCTCAAGCGCATCACCGGTCTCGACCGGCTGCAGGTCGATGCCGATGGCGCGCTGCGCTTCGGTGCCCTGGTCACTGCGCGGCGGATCGAGGCCGATGCCCGCGTGCGTGCCCGCTGGCCCGGCCTGCACCAGGCCGTGGCGGAGCTCGGTTCCATCCAGGTGCGGCACCGCGCCACGGTGGTGGGCAACATCTGCCGCGCCTCGCCCTCGGCCGACACGTTGCCGCCGCTCATCGCCGACGGCGCCGCGCTGCACCTGCACGGGCCCGCCGGCAGCCGCCAGGTGGCGATGGAGGACTTCTTCACTGGCCCGGGCCGCACGGTGCTGAAACCGGGCGAGATCGCGCTGCAGCTGCGCGCGCCTCCGCTGCCACGCTGCGGCGGCCGCGCGTACTTCAAGCATGGCCGGCGCAAGGCGATGGAGCTGGCCACGGTCGGCGTCGCAACCTGCCTGTCGCTTGACGATCGCGGCTGCGTCGCGACGGCGCGCATCGCGCTGGGCGCGGTCGCCCCCACGCCGATGCGCGCCCGAAAGGCCGAAGCCGCGCTCATCGGCGAGCGGCCGAGCGAGGCGCTCTTCGCGCGCGCCGGCGAGTTGGCGATGGCCGAGAGCCGTCCGATCAGCAACGTGCGCGCCAGCGCCGCCTACCGCCGCGAAATGGTCCAGGTGCTGACGCGCCGCGCGCTCGAACGCGCCTGCGCCATGGCGCTTGTTGGGGGCGCAGCATGATCGCGCCCGAGGGGCTCCCAAGCGCACATCCCGCCGCGCGCAGCGGGCAGGGCAGTCCGGTGAGCGGCAACCCGGGGGCGGCCTTGCGCACGGTGAGCTGCACGCTCAACGGTGAGCCGGCCTGCTTCGGCGTGGCGCCCTTTCGCACACTGCTCGATGCGCTGCGCCACGAGCTTGGCCTCACCGGCACCAAGAAGGGCTGCGATGTCGGCGACTGCGGGGCGTGCACGGTGCTGGTCGACGGCGCGCCGGTCAATGCCTGCCTGATGCTGGCGGTGGAGGCCGAGGGCCGCCGCATCGAAACGATCGAAGGCCTTGCGGCGCCCGGCGGCGAACTGCATCCGCTGCAGCGCAACTTCGTGCGCTGCGGCGCCGCGCAGTGCGGCTTCTGCACGCCGGGCATCCTGATGATGGCCAAGGCGCTGCTGGCCGAGAACCCGCGGCCCACCGAGGCCGAGATCCGCTTCGGGCTGGCGGGCAACATCTGCCGCTGCACGGGCTACACGAAGATCATCGAAGCCGTGGCGCTGACTGCGAGCGAAGTTTGCGGCGTCCCGGCAGGCGGTGCGTCGCCGGCCGCTCCCGCCCGGCCAGCGGCGGCGCAGAAGAGGGGTGCGCGATGACCCCCGTCATCCCTTGCAACCCGCTCGACGCGAAGCTCGACATCGTCGGTACCTCTGTCCGCCGCAGCGATGTCGCCGAGAAGGTGAGCGGCAGCGCGCGCTACACCGCCGACTTGCGTCTGCCTGGCATGCTGTTCGCGCGCCTGAAGCGCAGCACGGTGGCGCACGCGCACATCCGCCGCATCGACACGCGCCGCGCGCTGGCGCTGCCGGGCGTGAAGGCCGTGCTCACGCACGAAGACGTGCCGCGCGTGCTGCACTTCGGCTCACCGCACCCTCGCGCGGCGTCGTGCACGAAGGACCAGTTCATCCTCGACCACAAGGTGCGCCACTGGGGCGAAGGCGTGGCGGCCGTGGCCGCGGTGAGCGAGGAGATCGCCGAAGAGGCGCTGTCGCTGATCGACGTGGAATACGACGAGCTGCCGGTCATGACCACCACAGAGGCGGCCGAGGCGCCCGGCGCCGTGCAGATCCATGGTGATCGCAGCGACGTGCTGCCGGGCAACCTGGTGGTGCCGCCCGTGCGGGTGGCGCGCGGGGACATCGAGCGCGGCTTCGCCGAGGCCGATGTCATCGTCGAGGGCGAGTACGAAGGCGGCCGGCCGAGCCCGGCCTACATGGAGCCCAACGCGTGCCTGTGTCATTGGGACGAGCATGGCAAGCTCACGGTGCACATCAGCACGCAGACCGCCTTCATGGTGCGCGGCGCGCTGGCCGAGGTGCTGGGCCTGCCGCTGAACCACGTGCGCGTGCTCGTCGACCACTTCGGCGGCGGCTTCGGCGCCAAGCAAGATCTC
>JAEUPC010000180.1 GCA_016789865.1 Rubrivivax sp. | reverse complement strand
GAGCACCAGGTGGCCGGTGAGCGAGGCCTCGATGGCCACCTGCGCCGTCTCGTGGTCGCGGATCTCGCCGACCATGATGACGTCGGGATCGGCGCGCAGGAAGGCGCGCAGCGCCTTGGCGAAGGTCCAGTCGATCTTGGCGTTGACCTGCACCTGGCGCAGCCCCGGCTGGGTGATCTCCACCGGGTCTTCGGCGGTCCAGATCTTGCGCTCGGGCGTGTTGATGTGGCCCAGCGCCGAGTGCAGCGTGGTCGTCTTGCCCGAACCCGTAGGGCCCACGCACAGCACCATGCCGTAGGGGCGCTGCACGGCCGCCTTGTAGCGCTGCAGGTTGGCTTCGGACAGGTTCAGTTGCGCCAGCGGGATGGCGCGGCTGCTGGCCAGCAGGCGCAGCACCGCGTCCTCGGCGCCGCCGGTGGTGGGGATGGTGGCCACGCGCAGTTCCAGCCGCGAGCCGTGCACGTACTTGCCGAAGTTGATCTTGCCGTCCTGCGGCTTGCGGCGCTCGCTGATGTCGAGGTCGCACATGATCTTCAGGCGCGCGACGAAGGCGCTGCGGTAGCTGGGCGGCAGCTCCAGGTACGGGCGCAGCACGCCGTCCTTGCGGAAGCGCACGCGCACCTTCTGCTTGCCCGGCGGGCACTCGACATGGATGTCGGACACGGCCTGCGAGTGGCCCTCGAGGATCATCGAGTTGATCAGCCGCACCAGCGAGTTGTCGCTTTGCTCGATGGCCGGGCCTTCGTCTTCGGCGCCGCCGGCATCGCCGCCTTCCAGCGTGGCGGCCAGCTTGCCGACATCGACATGCTCGTAGTCAACCTGCGTTGGGCTGTCGGCGCCGTCGGGCACCACACCCAGCTTCTCGTAGGCCTTGTGCAGCGCCTCGGCCAGCGGCGTGCTCTGCGCCAGCACCGGCAGCACCTTGCAGCGCGCGGCGAATTCCACCTCTTCCAGCGCGCTTCGGCTGGTGGGGTCTTCCATCGCCACCACCAGGCGCGAGCCGCGCTGCGTCAGCGGCAGCGCCTTGGCGCGCTGCGCCACTGCCCAGGGCAGCCGGGCCACGGCGTCGGTTTCCACCGGGAACTGGCTCACGTCGACGAGCGGGTAGCCCATCTTGCGGGCCAGCGCGGTCTGCAGGTCGGCGCGCGAGACGCGGCCGTTGCGCACCAGCAGCTCGCCCAGCGGCACGCCGCGGTCGCGCTGCTGGTGTTCCAGCGCCTCGTCCAGCTGCTCCTGCGTGATGTAGTGCAGGCCCAGCAGCGCCTCGCCGATGCGCACCATCGGCATCTTGGCCTGCTGCTCGATGGCCGTGTCGAGCTCCTCGGCGCTGATGACCTTGTGCACCACCAGCAGATCGCCCAGGCGCCGCTCGCGCAGCGCGCGCTGTTCGGCCAGCGCGGCGGCCAGTTGGTCGGGGCGGATGGAGTCCTGTTCGACCAGCAGCTCGCCGATGCGGCGGCCGACCTCCAGCTGCGTGTAGGCGGTGCGCGGCACGAAGGTGCGGCGCACCGTGCCTTCGCTGTCCACCGGCTCGAAGATGAACAGGCCGATCGCGTCTTCGCGGTGGCCGACGGTCTGGCCCTGCCAGCGCGAACCGTCGACCAAGGCCACCGAGAACGGCACCGGCGGCGTGGCGAAGCCGGTGACCACCGCGCCGCCGTCTTCAGGCGCCAGCGGCTGCAGCGGTTCCAGCAGGCGCAGGCGCCGGAACTGGTCGAAGCGCAGCGTCATCGACGCCCGGCCGCCGGGCACCGCGAACTGGATCGTGCCGCGCACCGGGTCCAGCACCTGCAGCCGGCCGTTGATGATCTTGCCGTTGTTGCCTTCCACCTGGCAGGGCATCGGCACGGCGGCGGGCATCGGTGGGCCGAACATCGGCAGCTCGGGGGTGGGCCAGGCGAACGACACACCCTCCCCGGGAGTCTGGGCGCCGAGCATGGGCTCTCGCGCTGTTGGCGGGCCCGCGGCCTCGGACATCAATGCAACGGGCGGGTCGGAAACGTCGGCCATGGTCGTGTGATCCTAGGCGCGCGGCGCCGGCACGAACGGCCGAACAGGCGCGGTGACCCGGCCCTTATCGGCTCTGCTGGCGTCGGCCGCCTCAGCGGTGCACCACCACCTGGAGCGTGCGCTGGACGTAGTCGCCGGACCCGGTGGCGGCGTTCGGGCACGCCCCGGCCAGCGGCACATTGCAGGCCGTGGCGCTGAGCTGGTAGCGGCGCAGCGCGGTGCCGCCGTCTACCAAGGGTGGTCCGGCGGCGCAGCGAACCGTCACCGCGAACGGCTGCAATGTGCCGGGCAGGGTCACCAGGGTCTGCGCCGGCGTGCACACGGCCACGGCAGGTATGGCGACGCGCTGGCGCCCCCACTCCAGCCCGGCAGCGGCGGCTTCGGCGGCGCGCGCCTCGGCCAGCGCACGGGTGTCGTCGCCGATGGCTGCGGTGACCAGGCCGGTGGTGTGCACCGCCAGCGTCGACAACGTCACGAGCAGCGCAATCACGAGCACGCTGGCGAAGCCGCGCGCGGGGCGCATCAACCGGCCGGTCGGCGTGGCAGTCATCGCCACTGCGCCAGCGCGAATTGAGCCTGGTGTTCCAGCCGCTCGACTTCCATCCCGCCGGCGGCCGTGCGCTGCAGCTGCATCCGGGCGAGGAGGGTGCTGCCCAGAACGCCCGGCTGAAGTTGCCACTGGCAGGCGGTGACGCCGTCGGAGACGACCACGTTGCTGGTGGCGCCGGCAGGATTGATTGGCTGCGCAGCGGCGATCGGGTAGCCGGCCAGCCGCCGAAGTGTCCCGGCGACGGGGTCGCAGTCCCAGGTGACCGGCCCGGCCACAACGTAGAAGCGGCGCTGCGGCGAGCCGGCGACGAAGTTGTGCGCGGCAAACCGCACGCGCTGCCCTTCGGGGGCTGCCAGCACGTCGACCAGGCGCGACTTCACGCCGCCCGGCACGGCGACGTTGCCCCCCAGGTAAGGGTTGGAAGTCGGGTCGGCCAGCACCACCAGCCAGTCCGCGGCAGGCACCGGCGGGTCGCCTTCCAGCGCGCCCAGGCTGGTGAAGCAGCCGTCGGCGCACCCTGGCAGCAGTGCGTCGCGACTGGCCGGCGCCGCGCAGGCCACCGGGCATACGCCGGCGCCGCCGCTGCCGCCGCGGTAGCGGCCCTGGGCGCGCACGTCGAGCATCTCGATCAGCACGCGCGGGCCCAGCGTGCGCAGGCGAACGCTGCCGGGCAGCGCGCGCTGCAGGTCCTGCGCCAACTGCGCGTTCGCCGCCTGCGCCGCCTGCACGAGGTCGGCCCTGCGCGACGCGTCTGACCAAGCCGCCAGCGGCAACCGGATCAGCGGCGTGGCCATCACGGCGATCACGCCGATCAGTGCGATCGAGATCACCATCTCCACCAGCGAGAAGCCGCGCTGCATGCTGCGCTCGTTCAGAAGGAGTTGGGCGCGTGCCGCACGCGCACACCCTCGGCGACCACGTCGGCACGGCCCGGGCAGGCCAGCGTGACGATGATGCGCAAGGCCTGGGGTCGCCCGTTCGCGTCGAACGCAGGCAGGCCGGGCAACGCCTGAGCGACCGTGTTCACGCGCAGCTGGCAGCCGGCCAGGCGGGCCGCGCCGCCCAGCGGCGCGCCGTTGCGGTCGCAGAACGACGCGCAGCCGGGGCCGGGCATCGTGAAGCCGGCGTAGTCGCTGACCCCGTCGAACCTTGTGGCCGGGTTGTAGCGGCTCTCCCCTGGTTCGGGGCCGAACGCATCGACGCGGGTTGCGCAGCCGGTTCCCCCGAGGAAGGCACCTGTGGCCAGCGTGGCGCGCGCGTCTTGCGGGTCGCAGTACGTGAAGGGCATGCTTCGCACTTCGGCCAGCAGGGCCTGCGCCAGCGTCAGGGCCTCGCGCTGGCGCAGCACCTCGGCGCTGCGGGCAGCCAGATTCGAAAACAGTCCCGTCAGGGTGCCGGCGATGATGCCGGTGACGGTGATGACGACCAGCAGGTCGACGAGGGTGAAGCCGCGTCGGCGCGGCAAGGCAGCCGGGTTCATCTCACGCTGCCGGTGAGCCGGTCCACGCGCCAGATGCGGGCGGCCAGCGCGACCCGGCCGTCCACAGCGGGGACCAACTGGCCGCGTGCCGTGAAGCGCAGCTGGGCATCACCACCAAAGGCCAAGCCGTTGGGCGCCGCCACGGCCAGCGGCGCCTGCGCCCCGGCGGCGGTCAGCGGTCGCGCGGGGTCACAACCTGCCGGGCCTGCGTAGACGGCGCGCACGGTCGCCGGGGTCACCAGCACGCAGACGTCGCGCTCCTGCGCCAGTGCCACTGCCCGGCTGGTGCGCAGCACAGCCCGAAGCTCGTCGGCCGCAGCGCGTTCGTCCAATGCGCTGCGGTCCAACAGCCGCGGCATCGCCACCGTGGCCAGGATGCCCAGCAACGAGATCGTGATCAGCAGCTCGACCAGCGTGAAGCCGCGTCGGGCGGCGCGAGGCATCGTCGGCGGTCGATCAGCAGCCGGCGGTGTTGACGGCGCCGATCGTCGGCGCCTGGCCGAGCGCGGCCGGCGCGGTGTAGATGAACGCGCATTGCGCGGCGTTCGGCCCACCGGTGATCTGCACCGACAGACCACCGCCGGCTGCGACGGCCGCGTAGTTCTCTGCCGCCAGCTGCGCTGCAGTGGGCGTGCCCGCGACCTGCACGATGCCCGAGGTGGCCACGATGCCGGCCAGGGTGGCTGCGGGGTACAGCAGGGCCACCTGCACGCGCCCGTTTTCGGTGCAGACGTTTCCGGTGCCGGCGGCGTTCACGACCGGTGGGTTGGGACCGAAGCCGGCGCCAGGGCATGCAGGCTGCGCCTGATTCTGGCGCGCCATCGCCGCGCCGTGGATCAGCGCGGCGGACGCCTGCACCGCGCCGCGCGCGGCATTGAGCTTGGCGACGCGGGCGTCGCGCTGCATGTTGGTGAATCGCGGCAGCGCCACGGCGGCAAGGATGCCGAGGATGATGATGACGACGATCAGCTCCACCATGGTGAAGCCGCGTTCGAGTTGTCTGCGCATGATGGACTCCGGAGGGGCGGCGGTTTGCGGGGGGGGGGGTGGTTCGGCTGGGCCTGGGGTTCACAGACACTGCGACCGGGGCTCGGCCTGCCTTGGGATTTCGGCGCTCGGAAGTGCAGCTTGAGGGGGAGCAGGGACGTTTTTCCCGCTACTTGATCGCGGCCTTGCCGAGATCCCACATCGGCATGAATACCCCGAGCGCCAGTACCAGCACCAGCGCGCCGAGGAAGAAGATGAGGATCGGCTCGATCTGCTGCGACATCGTCTTGAGCTCGTACTCGACCTCGCGCTGGTACAGCAGACCGACCTCCTCCAGCATGGCATCCAGCGTGCCCGACTCCTCGCCGACCATGATCATCTGCAGCACGATGGGGGTGAAGATGCCGGCCTTGCGCGCCGCCGCGAGCACCGTCTCGCCGCGCTCGACAGACTGGCGCATGGTGAGCACCGCCTGCTCGATGTGCGCGTTCTCGCACACGGCGGCGGCCAGCGTCAGCCCTTCGAGCACCGGCACGCCGCTGCGCAGCACCATGGCCAGGCTGCGGCAACTGCGCGCCAGCGCGCTCTTGCGAAGCACCTTGCCGGCCACGGGCAGGTGCAGCTTCCAGCGGTCCCACAGCAATTGGCCGCGCGGGCGCGCCAGCGCTGCGCGTGCGGCCAGCCACGCCAGGACGCCGCCGCCCAGAAAGGCCGGCCAGGCCTTGAGCGCGAATTGCGAGGTACCCAGCAGGATGCGCGTCATCAGCGGCAGCTCGGCCTTCATGCCGGCGAACACCTTGGCGAACGCCGGAATGACGTACAGGTTGATGACGGCCAGCGCCACGGCCATGGCGATCAGCACGAACTTCGGGTAGCGCAGGGCGGCGTTGACCTGCTCGCGCATGAAGCGCTGGAAGTCCAGGTGCGAGTACAGCGCGTCGAAGGTTTCGGTCAGCTGACCGGTGCCTTCGCCGACGCGCACCATGCTGATGTAGAAGCGGTCGAAGGTCTGCGGGTGTCTGCTCAACGCTTGCGACAACTCCAGGCCGCTGTCCAGGCTCGAGCGCAGGTCGGCCAGCAGTCGCTGCATGCCTTCGTTCGTGCTCGACTCCTGCAGACCCTGCAGCGCCCGCAGGATGGGTACGCCGGCCTTCATCAGCGTGTTCATCTGGCGCGAAAACATCAGCAGCTCGGGGGTGCCGATGCGGCCGCGCCCGGTCCAGCGCGCGAAGGTGGCGCCGGCGTCCTCGGCGGCGCCGGTCTGTGCCTGCACCGTGATGGGCACGATGCCCATGCCGATGAGCATCTGCGCCACTTGCGTGCGCGAGCGCGACTCCACCACGCCGGCAGCGGCGCTCGCGTCGGCGTTGCGGCCGGTCCAGGCGTACATCGGCATTGCGGCGCTCCGCAGCGTGTTCGGTTCAGGCGCCCGAGCCGACGCGCATGGCCTCGGCCATGGTCGTGCGGCCCTCGTCGACCAGGCGCAGCACGGCGCGGCGCAGCGTGAAATCGGCGAAGGCGCGCTGCGCCTCGGCGGCGAAGCCTGCGGGGTCGTCGGCGTTGGCCAGATGCATGAGCTCGGGCGTCATCTCCAGCATTTCGTACACCGCGGCGCGCCCGGCGTAGCCGCTGCCGTGGCAGGCCGGGCAGCCGCGGCCCTTCCAGAAGCGCAGCGGCCGACCTTCGGCCGTCGTCTGCTCGGTGCCCAGCCACTCGAGCTCGTTCGCGGCGGCTTCGCACTCGCTGGTGCAATGCGCGCAGACGGTGCGAACAAGGCGCTGCGCGATCACCAGGCGCACGCCCAGGGCCACCATGTACGGCGCTACGCCCATGTCGCGCAGCCGCATCGGCGTGCCCGCCGCGCTCGTGGTGTGCAACGTAGAGAGCACCAGGTGACCGGTCAGCGCGGCGCGCAGGCCGATCTCGGCCGTCTCGGCGTCGCGCATCTCGCCGACCAGGATGACGTCGGGGTCCTGGCGCAGGCAGGCACGCAGCACGCGTGAAAAGGTCAGCTCCACCTTCTCGTTGACCTGCACCTGATTCAGCCCCGGCAGGCGGTACTCGACCGGGTCTTCGACGGTGATGATCTTCGTGTCGGGCGAGTTCAGGTCGGACAGCGCCGCGTACAGCGTGGTCGTCTTGCCGCTGCCCGTGGGGCCGGTGACCAGCACCATGCCCGAGCTGGCGGTGAGCGCGGCGCGCAGGCGCTTGAGGACGGGCGCGGGCATCTCCAGCGCGTCCAGGCGCATTCGCTCCACGTTCTGCGCCAGCAGGCGCATCACGACCGACTCGCCGAATTGCGTCGGCAGGGTCGAGATGCGCACGTCGAGCATCGTCGTGCCCACCTTGACGCGGAAGCGGCCATCCTGGGGCAGGCGCTTCTCGCTGATGTCCAGGCTGGCCATGAGCTTGAGCCGCTGCACCACCGCCCCGGCGATGCGGGGGTCGGGACTGGACTGCACCTGCATCACGCCGTCGATGCGGAAGCGGATCTGCAGCGTGCGTTCCTGCGGCTCGACGTGGATGTCGCTGACGTTGCGCGTGACCGCGCTCTGGAACAGCGAATTCAGCAGCTTGACGATCGGCGCCTCGTCGGCGCTGGCGGTGCTCTCCAGCCCCTGGAGGTTGAGCACGTCTCCCACGTCGGCGGCCACCTGGCTGGCCAGCCCGGCCATCTCTTCCTTGCGCTGGTAGATGCGCTCGAAGGCTGCCAGCAGCGCGTCTTCGGTCACCACGGCCGGTCGAATGACGGCCTTCAGCAGCCGGCCGAGCTGATCGAAGCTCACCATGTCGGCGGCGTCGACCAGGCCGACCTCCAGCGCCCCGTCCTTGGGCCCGAGCACGATGGCGCGGAAGCGCCGTGCCTGCGCCTCCGACAGGCGTCGCACCTCGGCGGGCACCAGCTCGCGGCGGGTCAGGTCGACGTGGTCGATGCCCAGCTGGTCGGCCACCACCTGGGCAATCTGCGACTCGCTCACGAACTTCAGCTCGGTGAGGGCGCGGCCGAGCTTGCGGCCGCTGGTCTTCTGCAGTTCCAGGGCCTGGGTCAGCTGCTCGGCAGTGATCAACCCCTTTCCGATGAGCACGTCGCCGAGTCGGAATCGTTGTGGGTTGAAGACGGCGGCGGTGGGGCGGTCCATGGCGGGAGGCTCTGGTTCGGACTTCGGGTGGGCGGGCAGGCGAAGTGCGGCGGCGGCAGCGTCACTCGAGCGCCCGCAGGCGCTGCTGGACGTAGTCGGCCAGCTCCGGCTGGGGCAGGCCGATGGTGTGGGCCTTGGCGAACGCCAGGCGCGCGCGGGCCGGCTCGCCCAACGACTCCAGCGCCACCCCGAGGCCCAGCCACCACATCGGGTTCAGCGGCTGGGCGCGAGCCGCGGCCTCGTAGGCGGGCAGGGCGGCGGCGTAGTCGCCTCGGCGAGCCAGCACGCCGGCGCGCAGACCGGCAGCTTCGGGGCCGGGCACCGCGTGGGCCTCGAGGACTGCCAGCGCCTCGTCGGCCAGGCCTTCGCTGGCCAGCACATGTGCCAGCGTCAGCGCCAGCGAGGTCTGCGAAGCATCCTGGGCCAGGCCTTCGCGCAGAAGGGCCACGGCGCGATCGGTGGCGCCGGCTTCCGCTTCGAGGTGAGCGGCCAGCTGCCGAGCAGCTTCATGCCGCGGGTTCAGCGCGAGCAACTCGCGCGCCGTGGAGACCGCGCTGGCGCGATGGCCCGCCTGCGCCGCGTCGACGGCCTGGCGGTACAGCCGTGCCTGCTGCTGCGCGGCGTCGGGCGCGTGCAGCCGCTTGTCCACCCGCGGCGGCGTCGGCGGCAAGCTGGCGCGGCCAAGCGTTGCGGCGGGCAAGGTCGGCGGGCGCGGCTCGGCGGGGGCGGCGCTTCGGGCACTGGGCTGCGCGGCGGCGCGCGCAGGGGTCGGTGTGGCCGGGTGGGATGGCGCCGCGGTCGGCGCAGCGGCTGTGGCAGGTGCGGCCGGGCCGGCTGGGGCGGTCGGTGGGGGGGGCGTGATCGGTGTGGTCGCAGTGGTGGGTGTGGTCGGTGTGGTCGCAGCCGGCACCTGAGGTGCGCCGGCTTCGCTGGCGGGCGCCGCCGGCGCGTCGCCCGATTGCGGGGCAGGCGCATGGCCCGGGCCGGCCGCGGCGGCGGGCGCCGGCGGTTCGCCGCTGGCCGGCGCGGCATGCGCCACGGCAGGTGCGGCGCGTGTGCCGGTCAGCGGCCCGAGGTCGCCGAAGGCCGCCAGGCCGATCAGCGCGCCGCCACAGCCGACGATGAGGGCCAGCCGGGTGCCCAGCGGCCGTCCCGCGGCCTTCTTGCCCGTGGCCGGAGGGGGCTGCTCGCCAGGGGCCAGCGGCGGCAGGTTCGGCGTGGCGCCGCGCGCGTCGAGGTCGCGCAGCACTTTGTTGATGACGCTCATGCCAACACTCCCGAAGCAGCCGCGGCCACCGACGGCCGCAGCAGGTGCCGGCTGTCGCGCACGGCGGCCAGCGCATGGTGTGCGCCGACGCGCCAGCAGCCTTCGCCGTAGGCCAGCATCAGCGCCTTGTGCGCCAGGATGTTGGCGCGCCGGGGTACGCCGCCGCTTGCCCAATGCAGCAGCCACAGCGACGGCTGCGAGAGAAGCGGCGGCCCGCGCCAGCCAGCCACGCGCAGGCGGTGAAGCAGGTAGCTCGCGAAGTCGGTACGACCGAGCGGCCGCAGCCGCGCCGCGAACGCGATGCGGCTGGTCAGCGAGCGGCACGCGGGATCGCGAAGGACCGTGTCGAGCTCGCACTGGCCGAACAGCGCCACCTGCAGCAACTTGCGCTTGCCGGTTTCCAGGTTGGACAGCAGCCGCAGGCCTTCCAGCGTATCGGGGGGCAGCGCCTGCGCCTCGTCGACAACCAGCACCACCCGGCGTGCGGCGCGCGCGTGCTCGACCAACGCCGCGGCGACGACCTCGTACAGGTCGCGCGTGGCGGCGCGGCGGTTGAACTTCAGGCCCAGCTCGTCGGCCAGCACGCGCAGCAGTTCACGCGAGGTCAGCCGTGGGTTGGGCACATAGGCCGTGACGCAGGGGCGATCCGTGCGGCCCTGCAGCGCGTCGAGCAGCGTGCGCGCCAGCAGCGTCTTGCCGGTGCCGACTTCGCCGGTGACCTTGACGAAGCCCTCGCCGGCGTCCAGCGCCAGCAGCAGCGTGGCCAGCGCCTCGCGGTGCGCGGCGCTGACGAAGGTGAAGCCCGTGTCCGGTGTGATGCCGAAAGGCAGCTCGGTGAGGCCGAAGTGTTCGAGGTACATGGCGCGCTCCGGTCCGGGGCTCACTCGGGCGTCGGTTTGTTGGCCGGCAGCGCCAGCGGCAGCCGCTCGCGCGGGGCGCTGGGCATGGCGCGCACGCGCGCGTCGGTGCGTGCCAGGTCGGCGGCCCACTGGCCTTCGCCCTTGATGACGGTGGGCTTGAGCAGGAACACCAGTTCGCGCTTGACGAGCTGGCGGTTGACCCGCTTGAACGCCTCGCCGAGCACCGGCACGTCGCCGGCGCCGGGCACGCGCTGGTCGTCGTGGCTCTGGCTTTGCGTCATCAGCCCGCCGATGGCCACGGTGATGCCGTCGGCCACCCGCACCACGGTGTCGGCCTCGTTGATGTTGGCGCTGGCCAGCGGCAGCGTGAAGCTGCCGAGATTGCCCAGGTTGATGATGCGGGTGCGCTCGGAGACCACGCTCACGCTCGGGCGGATGTGCAGCATGACCATGCCTTCCTCGTCGATCTGCGGCGTCACGTCCAGCGAGATGCCGCTGAAGAAGGCCTGCGTGGTGATCGTCGGTGTGGTCACCGAGCCGGCCGCCGTGGTGGTGGTGGTGGCGCTTACGTTGGTGATGAAGAAGTCGTCGCTGCCCACGCGCAGCACGGCCTTCTGATTGTTGGTGGCGGCCACGCGCGGCGAGCTCAGCACCTGGACCGTGCCCTGGGTTTCCAGGAAGGCCAGCAGGCTGGCGAAGCTGTTGGTGGTGAATGCCAGGCCCAGCGCACCGCTTGCGCCCGAGCTCAGCGGGCTGGAAAGCAGCTGCCCCAGCGTGCTCGGGATCACCGTGGGCGGCGTGGTCGACGGGTCGACAAGCGTCGTCACCGAGCCGGTGGGCACACCGGCCTGGCGCCCGATGCTGCCCGGCACGTTCACGCGGCCGGCGTCGATGCCCGAGCTGGCGCGGTGGTTGCCGGCCTTGTCGAAGGCGGCCCAGTTGATGCCCGACTCGAACCCCTCCTTGAGCGAGACCTCGACGATCTTGGCCTCCAGCATCACCTGCCGCTCGACCGCCACCCGCGACGCGCGCAGGTACTGCTCCACCTCGCGCAGCTCGCGAGGAAAGGCGCGCACCACCAGCACGCCGCTGTGGGGGCTGAGCACCACGTGCCGGCCCTCGCCGCTGCCGACCACGGCCTTCAAGGCACTGTCGATCTCTTTCCAGAAGTCGGCATCCTGCACCGTGCTGACCTGGCTGCCCTCGCCGGCCGCACCGGGCGAGACCCCCGAGTTGGCGCCACCGGCCGCGCCGGCGCCATTGGCGACGATGGAGCCGGAGACCACGCGGGTGTCGCTGCGGCCACTGCGTCGCGCCGAGGGGTAGGCGAGCTGGAAGATGCGCGTGGCCAGCGTGGCCGACTGCACGTAGACGCGCGTGCCCTCGATGCGGTACTCGAAGCCGTAGAGCTCGCGCATGACATCGAGTGCCTCTCGCACGCTCACCTCCTTGAGGTTCACGCTCACCGTACCCGGCAGGTTGGGCGGCAGCAGTACGCTGTAGCGTGAACCCGAGCCGATGGCCTGGAACACCTGCGCGGCGGGTGCGTTCGTCACGACGAGATCGAAACGCTGTTCGGGCAAGGGCGTCGCGGCGGCGGGCAGCACGCCTTGGGGGCTGATGAGGGCGTCGCGAATGCGATCGGGCACCCGCGGCGGGCTGCGATCGCCGCTGCGCGCCTCCTGCAGCGCGGTGTCGATGGCCGATCGTGTGGCCTGCGGCGCGGGGCCCAGCTGGCAGGCGGTGGCGACGAGGGCGGCAGCGATGGCCGCGACGGCCGATCGGGTCAGGCGGGCCGCAGGGCGGCGCGCGGGGGCGGGATTCATGGGCGTGCGCTCGTGGTGAGGGGCTGCGCGGGCGCCGCAGCGGTTGTTCCGGCCGCGGGCGGCGAGGCGCGCCGCGAAAGGGCGATGCCCGGGGGAGGTGGCAGCAGGGGCAGGAACTGCCGGCGGCCGTCGTCGTGACGCAGCCAGGCGCCTTGCAGGGTGACCGAGACCAGCCGGGCGCCACGGGGTCGGCCGCCTGGGGTCCACCACTGGCCGTCGATCAGTGCCATCGGGGCGCCGCCACCCAGGCGGACGCCGGCCACGGTATCGGCCTGGGGCGCGGTGGCGGTCGAGACTGCGCCCAGGGGTGAAACCGCCGCCTGCCCGGCGGCCTGCGGCGACTCCGGCACCGACGCGGCGCCGCCGGCGGGGGCAGCCGCGGCGGCGGCTGCACCCTTGGCATGGGCGGGCACGAACGGCGCGGCCGGCCCCAGCGCCCACGACACCGCAGGCACCAGCACCAGGACGGAGACGAGCGCGCCGATCTGGCGCCACGAGGCTGTGCCGGGGGCGCGGCGTGCGACCTGCCGCGGTGGCACTGCTACAGGGCGATCCATGCGCGCTCCGCGGTGACGATGACGAATCCAAGCGTCAGCTCGACTGCCACGCCGTCGCGTGAGTGAAGGCGCACGCGCTCCACGCGCAACGGCGCCATCCGCTCGGCCAACGTGCCTGTCGATGCGATGAGCTGGTCCACGCTGCCGGTCAACGTGAGCTCGAACCGATGCCGGTACAGCGTCGGGTGCGAATGGGCCCGGGCCGTCTGCTCAGCGCCATCGGTGGCGTGGGCTGGATCGGTGCCGGCTTGCGCGGCGGCGGCGGTGAGCGCGCGCGTTGCCGCTTCTGGCTCGGTGGTGGCCGAGTTGGCCTGCGCCGGGGCGACCAGTGCCGCCGTGTCGATCTCGGTCACGCCGAGATCGCGCAGTGCCAGCACGCGCACCGGCTGCCCGGTCAGCGCCTGCTGCAACCACTTTCCCAGCGGCTCGCTGCGCGAGGACGCCGCACCACGGCGGACCAGCTCGGTCTCGGCCGCCGCCAGGCGGAATTCGACGGCGGCCTGTTCGGATGCCAGATGCTCGCGACGTTGGCGCTCGCCTTCTTCGGCGGCCTGCTGTTCGGCCACCGAGGCGGCGACCACGCGGTCGCGTTGTTCGCGAATGGGCAGCACCCAGCCGAACTCGGCGGTGACCAATGCGACAACGGCCAGCGCGGCGAGCCCGCCCTTTTGCCGTTCGGGCATCGCATCGATACGGTCCAGCCGCAACCGCGCGGCCATCTGCAGGGCGGCGACGCGTGACGCCATGCGCTCGGGCAACTTCACGGCGCCTGCCCTCCCAGGTCGGCCCTGGAGGCCAGCGTGAACAGGCGGGTCGACACCGGCGCCGGCCCGCCCTCGGCCACGGGCGGCTGTTCATCGGCCTCCAGGCGCACCGTCTGCAGCGTCAGGCCGCGCAGCGGCGCGGCCTCGGCCAGGCGGCGCGCATACTCGGCCAGCGCCAACGGGTCGAGTGAGCCGCCAACGACGCGCAGGTCGCGCTCGCCAGCGAGTTCGACCTCGCTGAGCCACATCGTTTCGGGCAACGTGGCCACCAGGTGCCGCAGCGTGTCGGCCGGCCGGCTGGGTTGCGCGGTCTCCGCCTTGAGGGCAGCCAGCAACGCCTCCCGGGTGGCCAGGCGCTGGCTCAGGCGGACCAGCTGGCCGCCATCCAGCGCACCGGGGGACGCAGGCGCCGTCTCGCTGGGGGTCACCACGCCGGCTGCCGCGAGCGAACGGCTGGTCAGCAACCGCTCGGCGAGCCCGTGGCCCGCCACGCCCAGCAGGCCGACCAGCAGCACCGCCAGCACCGGCCCCGCGCGCAGCAGCGGCTCGGCTGGCATCAGCGCAGGGTCGAGCAGGTTGACGTTCTGCATCACATGGTCTCCTGCCGCAGCGCCGCACCGATGGCAAGCAGGTAGTCGCGCCCCATGGCGGCGTCGATCACCGCGCCGCCCTCGACCTGCACATGCTCGGCGACATCGAAGACCTGTACGCGCTGTGGCACCTGCAGGGCCAACCGATCCGCCAGGCCTTGGGCGTCGCTCACCGAAGCCAGCCACAGGGCCTCGAGGTCGAGACCGGCAAACTGGCGCGAGAACGAGTCGGCCGTGCGCTGGATCTCCAGGGCCAGGCGTTCGAGCACGGCGTTGCGGTCCTCGGCGTCGCCTTCGATGAATCGACGCGCCGGAATGTCGAGCTGGCGAAACGAGCACAGCTCGCGCTTCCAGATCAGCGCCAGCCGGGTGGAGTGAAAGCCGATGTACAGGAAGGCGTGCGGCGAGTCGCCGGCCACCAGCACCGACAAGTTGCGCATGGCCATCTCGGGGATGTCCACGGCGCCCAGCGGCAGCTGCGCGGCCTTGCAGCGATCGAGCCACCCCAGCACCTGGTCGTTGGGGGCGGCGACAACGAAGCGGTGGTTGCGCTGGCTGCCGGCATGCGAGGGCACCGCCAGCACGTCGATGGCGGCATCCTCCACCGGGAAGTCCAGGGCGTCGGCCACCTGCCAGCGCGCCGCCTCGCGCAGCTCGTCAGGGGTCAGGGGCGGGGGCTCGATCGGCAGCACGCGGTACTCGCTGCTGCGCAGCACGACGGTGCCGCGCACGCGTTGGCGGCAGCGCTCGCGCCAGACGCGCAGCGTTGCGCTGTCGGCCGGCACCGGCGCCGGTGGCATCAGTTGCACGCACCGCCGCGACGCGGCGCTCGGCATCGCCAGTGCACCGAGCAGTGCCGACTCGCCGGCGTGCAGACTCAGCCAAGGGGAGCTGGCCGCTTTGGCGCCGCGGCGGCGGAGCAGGCGATCGAGAAATGGCACGGTGGGCTTCGCGCAGTTGCGAGGGTCCGGCCATGGTAGGAAGGGCACCCCGGCGGGCAGCCCGGAAAAACGCACCGTTCTCGGGTCAGTTCGCCCCCAAGGCGGCCCGCAGCGGCCGACCCACCTACCGCCGCATCTGCTGCGGCAACCAGGTCACGATCTCGGGCACCCAGTAGATGAGCGCGCAGGCGGCGATCATGAGCAGGAAGAACGGCAGCGTCACGCGCGCGATCCAGCCGATCTCCTTCTTCGTCATGCCTTGCAGCACGAAGAGGTTGAAGCCCACCGGCGGCGTGATCTGGGCCATCTCGACCACCAGCACGACGAAGATGCCGAACCAGATCGGGTCGATGCCGGCCTTCTGGATGGTGGGCAGGATCACGCCCATCGTCAGCACCACCATGCTGATGCCGTCGAGGAAGCAGCCCAGCAGGATGTAGAACAGGGCCAGCGCCACCAGCAGCTGCCAGGGCTCCAGACCCAGCGTGCCGATCCACTCCGCCAGGTGCCGCGGCAGGCCGATGTAGCCCATGCTCAGCGTGAGGAACGCCGCGCCCGCGAGGATGAGCGCGATCATGCAGTACAGCCGTGTGCCGCCCAGCAGGCTTTCCTTGAAGGTCTGCCAGTTCAGCGAGCCCTGCGCACCCGAGATCACCAACGCGCCCACCACGCCGATGGCAGCGGCCTCGGTGGCGGTGGCGATGCCGCCGTAGATGCTGCCCAGCACCGCGGCGATGAGCAGGATCACCGGGATCAGGTGGCGCGACTCCTTGAGCTTGGCGCCAAGGCTCATCGGCGCATCCGCCGGCGGCACGAGGGCGGGATTGCGCCAGGCCCACACCATCAGGTAGCCGGAGAACAGCAACGCCAGCATCACGCCGGGCAGCACGCCGGCGATGAACAGCTGCGCGATCGACACCTCGGCGGTGACGCCGTAGACGATCATGATGATCGACGGCGGGATCAAGAGGCCCAGCGTGCCTGCGCCGGCCAGGCTGCCGATGCTGATGCCCTCGGGGTAGCCGCGGCTCTTCAACTCCGGCAGGCTCATCTTGCCGATGGTGGCGCAGGTGGCTGCGCTGCTGCCCGACACCGCCGCGAAGATGGCGCAGCCGGCGACGTTGACGTGCAAGAGCCGCCCGGGCAGCGCCTGCATCCACGGCGCCAGGCCGCGGAACATGTCCTGGCTCAGCCGCGTGCGGAACAGGATCTCGCCCATCCACACGAACAGCGGCAGCGCGGTCAGCGTCCAGCTGCTGGCGCTGCCCCAGATGGAGACGGCCATCGCGTCGCCGGCGGGGCGGCTGCTGAACAGCTGCATGCCGATCCACGCCACGCCCGACAGCGTGAGGCCGATCCACACCCCGCTGCCGAGGATGACGAACAGCGACGCGACGAGCAGGAGGGTGATGCCGATGTCGCCCATGCTGGCTCTCGTCGGTGTGGCAGTTGTTGTTGCTGCCGCCGTGGCTGCGGTGCGCGCCGCCAGCCGCGTGGCTACTCGTTGTGGGCGGCTTCTTCGCCGCCGGCCACCACGCGCCGGCCGCGCACTTCGAGCACCAGCTCGTCGACGAAGGCGACGAGCAGGATCAGCGTGCCCGCGGCCATCGCCAGCTGCGGAATCCACAGCGGCGTGGCGTCGTTGCCGGTGGAGATGTCGTTGAACCGGTGGCTGTGCCAGGCCAGCCGGCAGCTGTAGAACGCGGCCAGCGCGGCCAGCAGCACGGCGGCGAACAACGCCCAGATCTCCAGCCCGCGGCGCGCCGCGCCCTTCAGCGCCGACAGCAGCAGCGTCACGCGGATGTGCTCGTTGCGCTTGAGCGTGTGGGCCAGCGCCAGGAAGCCGCTGGCGGCCATGAAGTAGCCGGCATACGCGTCGGTGCCCGGCACGTGGAAGTGCAGCAGGCGGCTGACGATGGACAGCAGCACCATCGCCAGCAGGCCGATCATGAACAGGGCGGCCAGCCAGGCCGCCCCGTCGTACAGGCCGTCGAGAAGCTTGCGCATCAGCCGGCGGCGGCGCTCACTTGAGCGCGTCGATCAGCGCCTTGCCATCGGCGCCGGCCTTGTCCAGCCATTCCTTGAGCATGGTGTCGCCGACCTTCTTCATGTCGGCCTTGAGCTGCGCCGAAGGCGGCAGGATCTGCATGCCGCCGCCCTTGAGCTTGTCCAGGCTTTCGCCGTTGGCCCGCTTGCTGGCGGCCAGGCCGCGCACTTCGGCATCCGCCGCGGCCTTGGTCACCGCGGCCTTGGTCGGTGCGTCGAGCGCGTCGAACGCGGCCTTGTTGACGATGACGGCGTTCTTGGGCAGCCAGGCCTGGGTGTCGTACCAGTACTTGACGTGCTCGTGCAGCTTGGCGTCCCAGCCGGTGCTGCCGCTGCTCATCATGCTTTCGGCGACGCCGGTGGCGAAGGCCTGGCTCACCTCGGCGGCCTGCACGGTGACCGGCTGCGCGCCGACGAGCTCGGCGATGCGGCTGGTGGCCGGGCTGTAGGCGCGCCACTTCATGCCTTTCAGGTCGGCGGCGCTTTGCAGCGGCTTCTTGCTGTAGATGCCCTGCGGCGGCCACGGCACTGCGTACAGCACCATCATGCCCTGCTCGGCGAGCTTCTTGTCCAGCAGTGGCTTCTGCGCCTTCCACAGCTTCACGCTCTCGTCGTAGCTGTCGGCCAGGAACGGCAGGCCGTCGGCACCGAAGATGGGCCACTCGTTCTGGAAGTTCACGAGCAGGATCTCGCCGATCTGCGCCTGGCCGCCCTGCACCGCGCGCTTGATCTCGGGCGCCTTGAACAACGAGGCGTTGGCGTGCACGGTGATCTTGAGCTTGCCGCCACTGGCCTTGTCGATGTCGTTGGCGAACTCCTGCAGGTTCACGGTGTGGAAGTTGGTCGCCGGGTAGGCGGCCGGCAGGTCCCACTTGACCTGGGCCTGGGCGGTGGCGCCGGCAAGGCCGAGCGCGGCGATGGCGAGCAGCGGGCGGAGGAAGGGCTTGGTGAGCATGGGCACTCCTGGTGTCCAAGGGTGGAAGGGAGCTTCGGCAACGGGGCCAGCGCCGACAAGGATGACGGCCCGCGCCCGCGCCTCCATCGGGGTTTGCCAGAGGCTGAGTTGAAGTCTAGAGACGTTGTCGATAAAGTGCCAACGTTTTGTTGATGATTCAGTGAAAACACCGATGCCCCCTGCCCAGCCCCGCAAGACTGCGCCGCGCGTGGCCGCCGGCTCGGGCATCGTCTCGTCGTCGCATCTGGTATCGCCCAGGAGCGTGGAGCTGTCGGAGTTCGAGTTCGGTCTCATCGTGGCGTGGAACGCCTTCTCGCGCTGGGCCGTGCGCTGCATGGCCGCCGCGGGCTGCGCCGACCTCACCATCACCGACGTGCTGCTGCTGCACCACATCAACCACCGCGCGCGCAACAAGAAGCTGGCCGACATCTGCTTCGTGCTGAACTACGAAGACACGCATGTCGTGGCCTACTCGCTGAAGAAGCTCGTCGCCGCCGGCCTGGCCCGGGCCGACAAGGCGGGCAAGGAGGTCTTCTACAGCCCCACCGCGCGCGGCGAAACGATCGTGCAGCAGTACCGCGAGGTGCGCGAGGAATGCCTGGTGAAGAGCCTGGATACCGAGCTGAACGCCGACATCGGCGAGCTCGCGCGCCTGCTGCGCACGATGAGCGGCATGTACGACCAGGCCGCGCGCGCGGCCACGTCGCTCTGACCCAAGGCCCGCAGTCAGCCCCGCGGCGTCGGCATCGATGAAGATCGGGGGCATCCTCATGCTCGACGCCCGCCTTGGCGGCGACCCGCGTCGCTGCGCGACATGCGTCTTCGCCCAAGCTCCAAGGCCATGCTCGGCATCCTGATGCTCGATACGCGCTTTCCGCGCCCGCCGGGCGACGTGGGCCATGGGGGCAGCTGGGCGATGCCGGTGCGCTACCGCGTCGTGCAGGGCGCTTCGCCGGCACGCGTGGTGCGCGAGGGCGACCCCGCGCTGCTGCAACCCTTCATCGCCGCGGCGCGGGCGCTGGCGGCCGAGGGCGCCACGGCCATCACCACCAGCTGCGGCTTCCTCGTGCGCTGGCAGCGCGAGCTGGCGGCGGCTGTGCCGGTGCCGCTGTGGACTTCGGCGCTGCTGGCCCTGCCAGCGCTGCCGCAGCCGGGGGTCATCACCGTCGATGCGCTCAGCCTCGGCCACGCCGAGCTGGCCGCGGCGGGCGCCACGGCCGGCACGCCGGTGGAGGGCCTGGCGCCGGGCTGCGCGCTGCAGCGCACGCTGCTGGAAGACCTGCCGACGCTGGATGCCGCCGCCGCCGAGGCCGACACCGTGGCCGCCGCGCAGCGCCTGGTGCAGCGGCATCCCGAAGTCCGGAGCCTCGTGCTCGAGTGCACCAACCTGCCGCCCTACGCCGCAGCCGTGCAGCGCGCCACGGGCCGACCCGTTCACCATCTCATGACGCTCGTGCACGAGCGCTGGAAGGCCCTGCCATGACCACCGATTCGAAGCTCCGCTGGCAGTTCTGGATCGACCGCGGCGGCACCTTCACCGACATCGTCGGCCGCCGCCCCGACGGCGGGCTGGAGACGCTGAAGCTGCTGTCGGAGAACCCCGAGCAATACAAGGACGCGGCGGTCGAAGGCATTCGCCGCCTGCTCGGCCTGCAAGCCGGCGAGCCGATCACGCCCGAGCGCGTGGAGTGCGTGAAGATGGGCACCACAGTGGCCACCAACGCGCTGCTCGAACGCAAGGGCGACCGCACGCTGCTGGTCACGACGTTGGGCTTTCGCGATGCGCTGCGTATCGCTTACCAGGCGCGGCCGCGCCTGTTCGACCGCCACATCGTGCTGCCCGAGTTGCTGTACGAGCGCGTGGTCGAAGCGCACGAGCGGGTCGGCGCGCAGGGCGACCTGCTGGTGCCGCTGGACGAAACGCACTTGAAACGCGAGCTGCGCTCGGCGTTCGACACCGGCATCCGCAGCGTGGCCATCGTCTTCATGCACGGCTACCGCTACACCGCGCACGAGCAGGCCGCGGCGCGGCTGGCGCGCGAGGCGGGCTTCACGCAGGTCAGCGTCAGTCACGTGGTGAGCCCGCTGATGAAGCTGGTGGGCCGCGGCGACACCACGGTGGTCGACGCGTACCTGAGCCCCATCCTGCGCCGCTACGTCGACCAGGTGGCCAACCAGATGCCCGGCGTGCGCCTGTTCTTCATGCAGAGTTCGGGCGGCCTCACCGAGGCCCACCACTTCCAGGGCAAGGACGCCATCCTCTCGGGCCCGGCCGGCGGCATCGTCGGCATGGTGCGCACCGCTGTGGCCGGCGGGCACGACAAGGTCATCGGCTTCGACATGGGCGGCACCAGCACCGATGTCAGCCACTATGCCGGCGAGTTCGAGCGCGCCTTCGAGACGCTGGTGGCCGGCGTGCGCATGCGCGCGCCGATGATGAGCATCCACACCGTGGCCGCGGGCGGCGGCAGCCTGCTGCAGTTCGACGGCGCGCGGCTGCGCGTCGGGCCCGAGAGCGCGGGCGCCAACCCCGGCCCGGCCAGCTACCGCCGCGGCGGGCCGCTGGCGGTGACCGATGCCAACGTGATGCTGGGCAAGATCCAGCCGGCCTACTTCCCGAAGGTGTTCGGCCCGAAGGCGAACGAGGCGCTCGACCGCGACGGCGTGGTCGCGAAGTTCGCGGCGCTGGCCGCGCAGGTGCGGCGGGACACCGGCCGCGACACCACGCCCGAGAGCCTGGCCGAGGGCTTCCTGCGCATCGCCGTGCAGAACATGGCCAACGCCATCAAGCGCATCAGCGTGGCGCGCGGCTACGACGTCACGCAATACACGCTGCAATGCTTCGGCGGCGCCGGTGGCCAGCACGCCTGCCTGGTGGCCGATGCGCTGGGCATGAGCCGCGTGTTCGTGCACCCGCTGGCCGGCGTGCTGAGCGCCTACGGCATGGGCCTGGCGGACCAGATCGCCATGCGCGAGGCGAGTGTCGAGCAGCCGCTGGACGGGCGCGGCCTGGCGCTGGCCGGCGCGCGGCTGGAAGAGCTGGCGCAGGCGGCCCGCAGCGAGCTGGTGGAGCAGGGCGTCGCGGCCGCTGCGGTGCAGCTGCGCCCCAAGGTGCATGTGCGCTACCAGGGCACCGACACGGCGCTCGTGGTGCCGCTGGGCGAGTTGGCGGCCATCCGGCAGGCGTTCGAGACCGCCTACAAGCAGCGCTTCGCGTTCCTGATGCCCGACCGGGCGCTGGTGATCGAGGCCGTGTCGATCGAGGCGGTGGGCGCCGGCGAGAGCCATGCGGTACCGCAAGGTGGGGCGGCCGCCACGCCGCACGCACCGCAGCCCGACGCCACCGTGCACATGCACAGCGAACGCTGGCTCGACGCGAGGCTGTACGTGCGCGAGACGCTGGCGCCCGGCGCCACCATCGACGGCCCGGCGATCATCGCCGAGAAGAACGCCACCACGGTGGTGGAGCCCGGCTGGCAGGCGCTGCTCACCGCCGCCGGCCCGATCGAGCTTGCGCGCGTGGTGCCGCGCGCCACCCAGCACGCCATCGGCACCGACGCCGACCCGGTGATGCTGGAGGTGTTCAACAACCTGTTCATGAACATCGCCGAGCAGATGGGCCTGCGGCTGCAGAACACCGCCTACTCGGTGAACATCAAGGAGCGGCTGGACTTCTCCTGTGCGCTGTTCAGTGGCGCCGGCGAGTTGATCGCCAACGCCCCGCACATGCCCGTGCACCTGGGCTCGATGAGCGAGAGCATCAAGACCGTGATCGCGCGCAACCCGCAGATGCGCGAGGGCGATGTCTATGTGCTGAACGATCCGTACCACGGCGGCACGCACCTGCCCGACGTGACGGTGGTGACGCCCGTCTACCTTCACGCTGCCCCCAGGCTCCCTTCGGTCGCCACCCCCCGAGGGGGTTCGCCTCGGCCCGGGGAACCCGGCTCCGACGCGGCCGGCGACGCCAAGCCCAGCTTCTACGTCGCCAGCCGCGGCCACCATGCCGACATCGGCGGCATCACGCCGGGCTCGATGCCGCCGTTCAGCAAGACGATCGGCGAAGAAGGCGTGCTGTTCGACAACTTCCTGCTCGTGCGCGACGGCGAGTTCCGCGAGCAGGCGTTGCGTGACCACCTGCGAACTGGTGCGCACCCCTCGCGCAACCCCGAGCAGAACATCGCCGACCTGCGCGCGCAGATCGCCGCCAACGAGAAGGGCGTGCAGGAGCTGCGCGCGATGGTCGCGCAGTTCGGCCGCGAGACGGTGGCCGCCTACATGAAGCATGTGCAGGACAACGCCGAGGAGTCGGTGCGGCGCGTCATCACGGCCTTGTCTCGTCGGCCCCCAGGCTCGCCTGGCGGCTCGCCACCCCCCGAGGGGGCTGGCCCCGGCCGGGGAGACCCCGCTCCGCGGCCCGACGGCACCTTCGAGCTCGAGCTCGACAACGGCGCGCGCATCGTGGTGAAGGTGACGGTGCACCCCGAGCGCCGCGCCGCCACCATCGACTTCACCGGCACCAGCGCGCAACTGCCCAACAACTTCAACGCCCCGAAGGCGGTGACGATGGCCGCGGTGCTGTACGTCTTCCGCCTGCTGGTGGAAGACGACATCCCGCTGAACGCCGGCTGCCTGAAGCCGCTGGAAGTGATCGTGCCCGAGGGCTGCATGCTCAACCCGCGGCCGCCGGCGGCGGTGGTGGCCGGCAACGTCGAGACCTCGCAAAGCGTCACCAACGCGCTGCTGGGCGCCTTGCAGGTGATGGCTTCGAGCCCCTGCACGATGACCAACTTCACCTTCGGCAACGACACCCACCAGTACTACGAAACCATCTCCGGCGGCAGCGGCGCCGGCGCCACGTTCGACGCGAACGGGAAGGTGACCGGTGGCTTCAACGGCACGAGCGTGGTGCAGACGCACATGACCAACTCGCGCCTGACGGACCCCGAGGTGCTGGAGTTCCGCTTCCCGGTGCGCCTGGACAGTTATGCCATCCGCGCGGGCAGCGGCGGAACGGGGCGCTGGCGCGGCGGCGACGGCAGCGTGCGCCGCATCCGCTTCCTGGAAGCGATGACGGCCAGCGTGCTCAGCAACGGCCGGCGCATCGCGCCGTTCGGCATGGCCGGCGGCGAGCCGGGGGCATTGGGCATCAACCGCGTCGAGCGCGCCGATGGGCGCGTGGAGATGCTCACGCACATCGGCTCGGCCGAGATGGCGCCGGGCGACTGCTTCGTTACCGAGACCACCGGCGGCGGCGGCTACGGCAAGGCCCAGGGCTGAGCGGCGCCGGCCCCGCTGGCGGTTCGCGCGCTGCCCGACGCAACCCTGGTGTGAGCATGTCACCCGCGCTGCTGCTGGCGGCCAAGCTCGCGCTGGTGGCCGGCACGGTGGTGCTGGCCTCGCTGGTGTCGCGCCGCTACGGCCATGCGGCCGGCGGCGTGCTGGCCGGGCTGCCGATGATCGCCGCGCCCATCACCGCGCTGTTGCTGGTGGACCTGCCGGCCGACGCCGTGCGCGCGGTGTGCCTGGCCACGCTGGCCTGCCAACCGGCCCTGATGGCCTATCTGGTGGTGCACGCGCACCTGGCGCAGCGCTGGCCATGGTGGGCGTGCCTGGCCGGGGCGCTGGCGGTGTTCTTCGGCGGTGGTGCGCTGCTGCTCGCGCTGCCGCTGCCCGAGTGGGCGCGCGTGGCCCTGGCCGCCGTCTCGCCGCTCATCGGTGCGTGGGCGATGCCGCGGCTCGCCGCTCGCACGGCGGGCGGGCCGGTGACGCTGCCGCGCATCGAGCTGGCTTGCCGCGTCGCAGTGGCCGTGGGGGTGGCCGCCGGCGTCATGTGGGGCGCGCAGCACCTCAGCACCGGCGTGGCCGGCCTGCTGCTGGCCGCACCCATCACCGGCATCGTGCTGCCGGCCTTCACGCTGCCGCGCCATGGCGGGGTGGCCACCGCGGTGCTGCTGGGCGGCTTCGTGCGCGGGCAGATGGGCTTCGTCACCTTCTTCGTCGCGATGCTGATCGCGCTGCCGCGCCTGCCGGCACCGGCCGCTTGGCTCGTCGCCATGGCGGCCGCCGGGGCCCTGCCGGCGGCGTGGGCGAAGGCACGGGCCCGTGCCTGCCGGCGCACGGCCGCTACGCCGGCGGCAGGAACAGCGCCGGGTCCACCGACTGCGCGTTCAGGTACACGCTGAAGTGCAGGTGCGGCCCGGTCACGCGGCCGCTGGCGCCCACCTTGCCGATGGGCGCGCCGGCATCCAGCGCCTTGCCGCGCTCGGTGTCGATCGCCGAGAGGTGGCAGTACAGCGTGAGGAAGCCCAGGCCATGGTCGACGATGACCGTGTGGCCGTTGAAGAAGTAGTCGCCGACATCGAGCACCTCGCCGGCGGCGGCGCTGAGCACCGGCGTGCCGGTGGGCGCCGCGAGGTCCATGCCGCTGTGTGGCGCGCGCGGCTGGTTGTTGAAGATGCGCCGCGCTCCGAAGGTGGCCGAGCGCGGCCCGGCGGCGGGCAGCACCAGCCTCAGCGTGGCGGGCTCGCGTGCGGTGTTGAAGCTGCGCAGCACCTGGGCCAGGTGCGTGCGCTCGCGCTCGTGGCGCGCCAGGTCCTCGGGCGCCAGCTCCACATGCCGTGGCGCCACGGTGAGGCGTTGCTCGGCGTAGCGCTTGGGCTGCAGCTTGAAGACGACGCGGCGGTCGCGGGGGTCGCCCTCTCGCCGCATCAGCAGGGCCTGCGGCTGCGCCACGTCGACATCGAGGCCGATACCGACCACCGCCACCCAGCGCCGCGACTGCTCGCGCACCAGCACCGGCCGGCCGTTGTAGCGGGCCGCCGGGCGCGGTGCATCGCTGCCCACCGCGAGGTCGACGATGGCCACGCCGCCGGGCACGGCGGCAGCCGTGGGCAGCGCTGCGCCGGCGCGGCATGGCAGCGTGGTACCGGCACCGAGGGCCAAGGGCAGCAGGGAACCGAGCAGGTCGCGCCGAAGCATCCGGCCATGTTAGCCAGCGCACGCGTGGATGCCGTCACGTCGGAGATCGGCTGCGGTATCGCGATGGACCGGGGGTGCTGGCCGAGAAGACACCGGTGTTTGCCACAGCACCGGCTCACCAGGCTCACCAGGCTCACCAGCGCGGCGGCAGCTTCTTCAGCAGCGCGATGCGCTCGCGTGTGACCTCGATGTAGCCGCCGCGCTCGAGGTCCTGCAGCAAGCGGTTCACCATCGCCTTGGAAGCACCCACGCGCTCGGCGATGCGCTGCTGGCTCATCGGCCCGGGCACGAAGCGCTGCGCCTTGTCCTGCACGGCCAGCGCGTCGAACAGGCCCACCAGCCGGCCGTAGACGTCGGCCGAGGCGAGATCGGCCACGGTGCGCGCGAGCACACGCACGCGCTGGCCCAGCCGCTGGATGAGGTGGAAGGCGAGGTCAGGCCGCGCCCCGAGCAGGCGCTCGACCTCGGCGCGCGTCACGCGCGTGAGGCGCGCGCGCGCCGTCACCTGCACGGTGGCGGAGCGCTGCTCGCCGCTCAGCATCAGCTCGCCGAAGAACTCGCCGGCGCGCAGCGAATTCAGCTCGACCACGCGACCGCCCTCGCCGGTGATGACGGCGCGCAGCTCGCCTTCGTGGATGAGATACATGCAGTCGGCCGGGTCGCCCTGCGTCACGACGGTGGCCCCGGTGTCCCAGGTGCGCGTCTCGCCCAGGCGCGCCAGTTCGCGCATGAACTCGTCTGATTGGTCCGTGACTGCCGCGCCCGCGTCCATCACTGCTCCCGCTGCGCCCACTGTATCGGGAGCCTCGCCCGGAGGTTTCCACTCATGCCATGCCAATCATTGACCGGGCGTGGCGCCCGGACGATCAGGAGGCGGATCGCAGCCGCGACCGCTTGGAACGCACGAACCAGGCGGCAGCCGCGAGACCGGTCACGACCACCGCGCCCAGCAAGACCTGCGCCTGCGTGCGGGCTTCGAAGTTGTACCGACTGAGCAGGATCACGGCGCCGAAGATGGCGCACTGAATCAGCAACAACAGGCTGGCGACGACCGCGACAAGCACGATCGAAACGCGCCGCTGCGCGAAACGGGCGCCGACCGCCAGCAGCCACAGTGCAGCGAGGTACGGCGTGGACAGGCCGAGCAGGTCGGCCGCGGGCCGGCTCGCCGACAGCAACACCGCCACGACGCAAGCGATGAGGACGACGGTCCAAGCGATCGTCTTGACGATGTCGCCGGTGGTGTTGCTCACGAATGCAGCGTCGGTCAGGTAGAGCGCTCCGAGGATCGATCCGCCCCCAGGATGTTGGGCGGGCGCCGACCGTACCTGCAAGGTGGTGTGTGACAGGCCACGGAACTCCGCGACTCGGCGACTTCCGGGGACGATGGACGGCGACCGGTCGATGCCAGGGCAGGCGTGAAGTGGACCTCACTTGGACGCGGCCGCCACGACCACAAGCCGCCCGACCATGCCTGCCTGGTAATGGCCGGCGATCAGGCACGCGAAGTCGAACTCGCCGGCGCGATTGAACAGCCACACGATCTCGCTGGCCTTGCCCGGCGCGACATGGGCCATGTAGGGCTCGTCGTGTTCCATGTCCGGGTGCTTGAGCATCAGCGCGGCGTGCTCGTCGAGTTCCTTCTTGGTGCCGATGACGAACTCGTGCATCAGCTTGCCGCGGTTGCGGACGCGAAAGCGCACCGTCTCGCCCTGGCGCACCTCGATGCGATCGGGTCTGAAGCGCATGTCGTCGCCCATGCCGACATCGATCGTTCGGCGCACGGCCTTCGCGTCGCCGGCGATGCCCCAATCCTTCTGCTCCTTGCGCACGGGGCCGGTTGCGTGGGGCTTGTCGGTGTGTGCGAGGGCCATGCCGGCCAGTGAGGCGGCGAGTGCGGCCAGAGCCGCACCTGCGACGAGTGATGCGCGTGCGACGAGTGATGCGCGTGCGACGAGTGATGCGTGTGCGGCCGCCGCGACCGCGGGTCTTCGGTTCATCCTGGGCCTCTATTTCGGGTTGCCGGGTCGGTGCCTGGCTCAGCGATGCCCGGCGTGCCCGCCGGCGGGCTTGCGCACCTTCACTTCGTTGGGCTGGGCGGGTGGGGCGGCCAGCGGCATCGAGCCCGCGCCTTCGGCCTTGAAGCGGGCCGGGTCCGGCAGCGTGCCCGCGTACTCGTAGGCCACGGTGCCCGGCGGGTGCTTGAACCAGCCGGGGTCGGTGTAGTCGCCGCGTTTCTGTTCCCGGCGCACCTTGACGACGCTGAACATGCCGCCCATGCCCACCGCGCCGAAGGGGCCCTGGCCGGCCATCATCGGCGCGGTGTTGTCGGGCAGCGGCATCTCCATCTCGGTCATGTCCTTCATGCCGCGCTCGCCCATCACCATGTAGTCGGGCACGAGGTTGGTGATCTGCCTCGCCAGGCCGCGGTGGTCCACGCCGATCATGGTGGGCACGCCGTGCCCCATCGCGTTCATCGTGTGGTGGCTCTTGTGGCAGTGGAAGGCCCAGTCGCCTTCCTCGTCGGCCAGGAACTCCAGCTGCCGCATCTGGCCCACCGCGATGTCTTCGGTGATCTCGTAGCGGCGCGTGCCCTTGGGCGTGGGGCCGCCGTCGGTGCCGGTGACGAGGAACTCGTGGCCGTGCAGGTGGATGGGGTGGTTGGTCATCGTCAGGTTGCCGATGCGGATGCGCACCTTGTCCATGTGGCGCACCACCAGCGGGTCGATGCCGGGGAAGATGCGGCTGTTCCAGCTCCACAGGTTGAAGTCGAGCATGGTCATGATCTTCGGCGT
>JAEUPC010000153.1 GCA_016789865.1 Rubrivivax sp. | reverse complement strand
CTTGCTGCCGTAGGTGGCCAACAGGCGCAGCTTGCCGGCGTCGACATGCGGCGCCCAGCCGGTGGCGTCGCTGGCGGCCATGGTGTGGCCGCCGAGCACGGCCTGCATGTTGTCGGCGTTGCCCTTGAACGGCACGTGGTTGAGCTTGATGCCGGCGCGCTGCGCGAACTCTTCCACCGCCAGGTGCGGGCTGGTGCCGATGCCGGTGCTGCCGTAGCTGAACTTCTCGGGGTTCGCCTTGGCGTAGTCGACCAGGTCCTTGATGCTCTTGACGGGTGAGTCGGCCGGCACCACGAGCCCGAAGGTGTAGCCGGTAAGGCAGGCGATCCAGGTGAAGTCCTTCAGCGTGTCGAAGGCCGTCTTCTGCATGTGCGGGATGCGGAACACGCCGTGCGGCAACTGCGCCAGCGTGTAGCCGTCGGGCTTGGCGTTCATGAGCTCGTTGGCGCCCAGCATGCCGCCGGCTCCCGGCTTGTTCTCGACGATGACCTTCTGGCCCAGCACCTTGCCGGCGCTTTCGGCCAGGGCACGCATCACCGCGTCGGTGCTGCCGCCGGCCGGCCAGGGGCAGATGTACTTGATGGGCTGCGCAGGGAAGGCCTGCGCGAAGGCCAGACGCGGCAGCGCGAGCGTGGCGGCGGTGCCGATGACGAGTTGGCGGCGGGAGGTTTGCATCGATGTTCTCCAGGGATGATCTGCAACGCGACCCGGTCAATCCGCACGGGCGCCGGATTCCTTCACCACCTTGGCCCATTTGACGATCTCGGCGGCCTGGAAGCGCGCCAGTTCCTCGGGGGTGGAGATCCACGGCTCCAGGCCGAGCGCCTTCAGCTTGTCGTGCACGTCGGGCAGCGCGAACACGCGCTTCATCTCGGCGTTGAGGCGGGCCACCACTTCGCGCGGCGTGCCGGCCGGCGCGAACACGGCAAACCACGTGGTGGCCTCGAAGCCGGGCACCGTTTCGGCCACCGTGGGCACGTCGGGCGCGGCGGCGCTGCGCTTGGCGGTGGTCTGTGCCAGCGCGCGGATCTTGCCTTCCTTGGCCATCGGCAGCGCCGAGGGCATGTTGTCGAACATCACCTGGATCTGCCCGCCCACGAGGTCGGGAATGGCGAACTGGCGGCCCTTGTACGGCACATGCTGCATCTTGGTGCCGGTGAGCGACTTGAACAGCTCGCCCGAGATGTGCACCGAGGTGCCCACGCCCGGCGAGCCGAAGCTCAGCTTGTCGGGGTTGGCCTTCATGTAGGTGATGAGTTCGGCCACCGTCTTCACCGGCAGGTCGTTGTTGACCACGAGCAGGTTGGGTGCCGAGGCGACATGGCCCACCGGCACGAAGTCTTTCACCATGTCGTAGGGCATCTTCGAGTACAGCGCGCCGTTGATGCTGTGCGTGCCGACCGTGCCCATGACCAGCGTGTGGCCGTCCGGCGGCGCCTTGGCCACCGAGTCGGCGCCGATGTAGCCCCCGGCGCCGGGCTTGTTCTCCACGACGATGGCCTGGCCGAGCTGCGCCTTGTCGGCGAACAGGCGGGCCAGGATGTCCGGCGCGCCGCCGGCGGGGAACGTGACCACCATGCGCACGGGCTTGTTCGGGAAGGTCTGTGCGGTGGCCGTGGCCGGCAGCGTGGCCAGCCCGAAGGCGGCGGCAGCGGCGCACAGCGCGCCGACGAGGTGGGGGTTCCAGCGCTTCAAGGTCGAGTCTCCATCGGTGGCCGCGAGCGGTTCAGCATACGGGAGCCGCCCGGTCCGCCGGCACCGGGTCTGCCCGGGCCCCGGCGGGCGTCGCGTGGGTGACAGCGGGCGAGCGGAAGGTCGAACCCGCCGTTCCCCGGGGATACACCCTAGCGCCGGTGCTGCGCGCCATGCCCCGGCTGTGCGACGATGAACCCCGACGATCGAAAGGTGAATCCCCGATGCGCCAGCTGAGCGCCCACGATGCGTCGTTCCTCTACGCCGACACGCGGCACGCGAACGCCAACGTCACGCTGATCCACATCTACGACCAGCGCACGGCGCCGGGCGGCGTGGTGCGCTTCAAGAGCATCCTGCAGCACATCGAAAGCCGCATCGCGCAGCTGCCGCTGTTCCGCCAGAAGCTGCACCGTGTGCCGCTGGACCTGGACCATCCGTACTGGGTGGACGACGAGGCGTTCGACCTCGAATACCACGTGCGGCACATCGCGCTGCCCAAGCCGGGCGACTGGCGGCAGTTCTGCATCCAGGCCTCGCGCATCCACGCGCGGCCGCTGGATCTCTCGCGGCCGCTTTGGGAGATTCACGTCATCGAAGGGCTCGACGGCCTGCTCGACCTGCCCGAAGGCACCTTCGCGCTGCTGACCAAGACGCACCACGCCGCCATCGACGTGGAGAGCGGCAGCGAGATCACCTCGCTGCTGCACGACCTGACCGCCACGCCCCCGGTGCCGGCGCCGCCGCCGCCGTGGTTCCCCGAGGCGCCGCCGGGGCTGGCCAGGGTGCTGGCGCGGGGCGTGGCGCACACGGTGGCCGCACCCGTCACGGCGGCCGGGCCGGTGGGCCGCGCCTGGCAGGCCGCGGCGCCGGCGGCGGTGGAGTTCTTCGGCGATCTGTGGAAGCCCCGACATGCGCTGCCCGTGACGCGCTTCAATGCCATCGTCTCGCCGCACCGCGTGTTCGAGACGCGCCGCTTCATGCTCGACGAGCTGAAGGCCATCCGCGCGCTGGCGCCCGAGGCCACCGTCAACGACGCCGTGCTGGCCGTGTGCGGCGGGGCGCTCAGGCGCTACCTGCAAGGGCACGGTGAGCTGCCGCGCGAGAGCCTCAGTGCGATGGCGCCTTTCTATGTGCGGCGGCCGGGCGTTGCAGGTGGGCCCGGGAAGGCGGGTGGGGCCGGTACGGGCGGCAAGATCGGCATGGGCGGAAGGAGCCTGCAGCGCACAACCGCCGGCAGCGACGAGCCACCGCAGCAGTTGTCGTGGACGCGGGTGGACCTTGGCACGCATCTCGTCGATGCCAGGCAACGCCTGGCGCACATCCAGGCCCAGACCTCCTCCAGCGAGGTCATCCATCGCGCCGTCGGCGCGCGCGAGCTGGTGGAGGCCGGCCACCACCTGCCGGCGGCCACCCTGGCGCTGGCCGGCAAGTGGCTGGGGGCGTGGTCGGGCCCCGGTGGGCTGGCCGGCATCAGCGGGCTGGGCAGCCTCGAGCGCCGCGCGCCGCCGGCGCACTGCACCATCACCAACGTGCCCGGGCCCCAGGAGACGCTGTACCTGTGCGGCGCGCGCATGACCTACTTCTCGGCCATCATGCCCATCAGCGACGGCAACGGCCTGGTGTTTGCCGTCACCAGCTACGACGGGCGCCTCATCATCTCGCCCACCTCATGCCGCGAGCTGATGCCCGACCCGGCCGTGTTCGCGCGGTGTGTGCGCGACAGCTTCCAGGAGCTGCTGGCACTGGCGCGCGAGCCGGTGGCCGCTGCCGGGCCGGCCTCGCGCAAGCCGCGGCGCAAGCCGCAGCCGCATCCCCAGCCGTCGTCGCAGCCGGCGGCCGCGCCGAAGGAGCCGGCGCCGCGCCGCCGCGCTACACCGGCACGGCGTCGTGCGTCGCCAGCCGGTAGGCGCTCCCCCACCAGCCCTGCGGGCTGAACGGCTTCCAGGCGCCTTCGGGCTGCGCCAGGCGGTCGGCGACGATCGCCATCACCATCGCGTTGAAGCCCAGGCCCGTGTGACTGCCTTGTACGCGGATGTTCTCGTGCAGCCCGGGGTCGCCGTGGACGGTGGCCTCCTGCGGCGGCACCACGCCGTCGGAGAGGGAATACAGGCAGCTCGTGGGCACCGGCAGCGCGTGGCGCTCGCGCAGCTTCTTGGCCTTGGGCTGCATCACGTGCACGTCGGGGCCCATCGGGTGGGCGATGAGGCGGTACAGCGCCTTCACCAGCGCGGGGCTCTTGCTGCCGCCTTCGTCCACGCTGACCGGGCTGCCCAGCGTGATGACGGTGCGCACGCACTCGCTCGCCTGGTGTGCGCCGTAGAGGGCGAACACGCCGCCCAGGCTCCACCCCACGAGGCTGACCTTGCGGCCGTGCGCGTGGTGCAGGTGGCGGATCTTCTGCTCCAGCGCCTGCGCGTGCCGGCTGCGAAAACCCACGTTGCGGCCGAAGCCCCAGGTCTGCACGAGGTAGCCGCGGCCGGCGAGAAACCACTTCAGCGGCGCCAGCGTTGCCTCGTCGGCCATGAAGCCGGGCAGCAGCAGCACCGGGTGGCCATCGCCGCGCGGCGCCATCTGCAACGCGGGCACTGTCCACGGCAGCACGGCCATCTCCAGCAGCGCGCGCCACTCGGCAAGCTGGTGCAGCAGGTGGGGTTCGCCTTCGTGGGCGTGGCGGCGGGCCATCGGGGCGCGTGTGGTTGCGACGGCGCGATGATCGCAGGCCGCGTGGGTGAAAGCACCCCTCGTCATGCTGGGGTGCACGCGCATTGACAGCGCTCAGTCGGACCTGCCGGCGCAGAGCGTGGTGCCGGGTGCGCTCGCGGGCACGGTCGTGGGCAAGGGCGTGGGCACGGTCGTGGGCACGGTCGTGGGCAAGGGCGTGGCATGGGCGGCATCATTCGCCTCTCGACCTCTGACCCACCGAGCCCGCCATGCCGCGCCCGCCCGCCCGAACCGCCCTCGTGAGCGGCGCCTCCGCCGGCATCGGCGAGGCGCTGGCGCGGCGGCTGGCCCGCGAGGGCTTCGATCTGGTGCTGGTGGCGCGGCGTGCGCGCAAGCTCCAGGCGCTGGCCGCGGCGCTGACGGCCGAGTTCGGCGTCAAGGCCTGGGTGCACGCGGCCGACCTGTCGGCGCCGGGCGCTGCCGCGGCACTGTCCGCGGCGATGAAGCGCGCACGGCGGCCGATCCACCTGCTGGTCAACAACGCCGGGGTGCTGCAGGTCGGCGAGTTCAAGGCACAGCCGCCCGATCGGCACCGGCAGCTGATCGAGCTGAACGTGCTGGCGTTGACGCAGATGCTCGCGCACTTCGTGCCACCGATGGTGAAGCGCGGGCGCGGCCAGGTGCTCAACGTTGCGTCGATCGCGGCGTTCCAGCCGGTGCCGATGCTGGCCACCTACGCGGCGACCAAGGCCTATGTGCTTTCGCTCACCGAGTCGCTGGCCGAGGAGCTGGCCGGCAGCGGTGTGACCGTGACCGCGGCGTGCCCGGGCATCACCGCCACGCCGATGCTGGGCGCGGCGAAGCAGCAGGCCGGGCGGCTGGAGCGGCTGCCCGGCTTCGTGGTCGGCGATGCCGACGATGTGGCCGACGCCGCGGTGCGGGCGTGCCTGGCGGGCGAAGTGGTCTGCGTGCCGGGCGTGCTCAACCAGGCCGCCACGCTGGCCGGCCGAGCCACGCCGCGATGGTTGCTGCGGCGGGTGAGCGGGACGCTGGCGCGGCGCCTGAAGTAACGCGCTACTTGCGCTGAAACGGGCGGCGGCGGTCGCGCGGCAAGGCTCGTCGAATCGATCGGTGCGCTCGAGGTGGCGTTCGGCGCGCGTGGCGCGCCAAGGCCGCCGGGGGATCGGTTCTGCTCATGTCCTTCTTCGAGTGCCCTGCTGCGCAGGTCACTCGAATGCACCCTTTGCTTCGCTGAACCGTTCCCCCGGCAGCCTTGGCGGGCACACCCGTCGATGTGCGGCCGCGCGTACTCCGACCCGGGTGCCGGCTCGGGCCTGCGGGGTGCCCAGCGCAGCGAAATCAAGGGGGCATCTGAGGGCCTTGCGAAGCCAGGCCCTCAGAAGAGGACATTCGCGGAGCTGGGCACCCCGTCGGCCCGAGCCCACGCCGACCTGAGGAGTGGCGCACGACCCAACCACCGACCGCTCAACCGCCCAATCGCTCGATCGCTCGATCGCCCAATCCCATCGCTCGGCCGGCCATTCGGCGCCAGCCCGCGATCAGTCCGGCATCAAGCAGGCTCGAGCAGCAGCAGCCCCGAGGCCGTGTTCGAGATCGGGATGTGGTAATTCTGGTGCGTGCGCCGCACCTTGGCCACGCCGGCGCCCTCGAGAGCGCCGCGCGCCGCCAGCCACATCACCAGCTCCACGCCCTGCGTGCCGGTCTTCTCCACGAGCTCGTGGATGCTGTAGCGCGTGGCCCAGCGCGGCTCGTGCACGAGACTTTCCAGGAACTGCAGGTCGAAGTCCTTGTTGATGAAGCCGGCACGCGGGCCGTCGAGCTGGTGCGAAAGGCCGCCGGTGCCCATGACGAGCACGCGCTCGTCGCCCGGCCACGACGCGAGAGCTTCACCCACCGCCCGGCCGAGCGCATAGCAGCGCGCCGCGCTGGCCAGCGGAAACTGCACCGTGTTGACGTGGATGGGCAGCAGCTGGATGCCCCGGTCCTGCCAGTCGCGGCCGGGCCACAGCAGCGTCATCGGTACGGTCACCGCGTGGTCGACCAGCATCTCCTGGCAGGTGGTGAGGTCGAAGTCGCGGCCGACGAGGTGTTCGACGACATGCCACGACAGCGGCGCGTGCCCGGTGAACGCCGGCACCGTGGGGATGCCCCAGCCCTCGTCGGCACTGCCGTAGGAAGCCGCCGCGCCCACCGCGAAGGTGGGCATCCTGTCGAGGAAGAAGTTCAGGCCGTGGTCGTTGTAGAAGACCACCACGACGTCCGGGCGTGCGTCTTGCAGCCAGCGGTGCACGGGGCCGAAGCCGTCGAAGAACGGCTTCCAGTACGGGTCGGTCTGCAGGCCCTTGGCGATCGCGCCGCCGATGGCCGGCACGTGCGAGGTGGTGAGGCTGCCGAGGATGCGGGCCATGCGGGGTGCTCCGGGGTCGGGTCCGGCACGAAGGTCGTGTCGATGCGGGGTACGGGTGCGGCGCTCGGCCTGCCGCCTTCAGGCCTGCGCCTTCAAGCGCGCCTTGAACTCTTCCTTGCTCAGGCCGGTCTGCGCCGCGCCGAGGTCCTGCACGTCCAGGCCCAGGATGCCGGCGAACTTGGCCAGGTAGTAGACGTTGCCGCCGGCGGCCAGCAGACCGAGCACGTTTCGCTGTGCGATCGCCTCGCGCTGCTCGGCGCTGAGGCCGTAGCGCGCGCAGTAGGCGGCCTCGTCGCGGCGGAACGCCTCGCGGTTCTCGGCCGAGTTGAACGAGTAGCACATCTTGTTCAGGGGGTAGCCCTTCATGGCCTGCCGGCCGTCGAAGACGGTGGTGCCGGGGATCTCGGGCAAAGTCATGGCGTCGTGCTCCGCAAAGGCGGGTGCAGTGTGGCGGTGTGGCGCCGCGCGATGAAGGGGTCGATACTCATGCCACGCATGAGCGGCATCGATCGATCCCACCGCGCCGACCCGCTCGACCTCGACGGCCACCTGCTCGCGCTGCTGGTCGCGGTGGCCGAGGAAGGCTCGGTCACGCGGGCGGCCGAGCGGTTGCAGGTCACGCAGTCGGCGGTCAGCCATGGCTTGACGCGGCTGCGCCGCATCACCTGCGACGAGCTGTTCGTCAAGAGCGGCCGCGGCATCGCGCCCACGCCGCTGGCCGGTGAGCTCGCCGGGCGTGCGCGGCGGCTGCTCGAAGACCTCGGCGCCTTCGGGCGCAGCGGCGGCTTCGACCCGGCGCGCTTCGTGCAGACCCTCACCATCGCGGCCAACGACCTGCAGCGCGACCTGCTGCTGCCGCCGCTGCTGCGCCGCCTGCGCGCGGCCGCGCCGGGCGTCACGCTGCGCACCGTGCCTTCAGACGCGCCGCAGCCGGCGCTGCTGCGTGACGAGGGCTGCCACCTCGTCATCACGCCGCGGCCGCCGCAGGGCAGCGACATCGTGCAGAAGCGCCTGTTCGATGACCGCTACGTTGTCTTCTTCGATGCCGCCTGCGGGCGCGCGCCCGGCACGCGCCAAGCCTGGCTCGCCGCCGAGCACGTGAGCGTGCAGTACGCGTCGCGGCGCGGCCTGCACTTCGACGAATGGCTGCTGGCCGAAGGCGTGCAGCGCAGCGTGGTGGCCACCGTGCCGGGCATGGCGGCGCTGGCCGCACTGGTGCGCGGCGGGCCGTGGCTGGCCACCGCGCCTTCGCTGCTGGCCCAGGCCTCGCTGCGCGGCCTGGGCGTGGCCGAGTTGCCGTTCGCGGCACCGCCGTTGCGCATGTACGGCGTGTGGCACGCCCGCCACCACGACGACCCGGCGATGCGCTGGCTGCGCGACCAGCTCGACGCGGTGGTCGGCGAGGTGCTGGCCGGCGCCGCGGCCGGCGCGCGCCCGTCGGCGGGGCGGCCGCCTACGGCGCCGCGCGGTCGCCGGCCTCGTACTGGCTCGGCGTGACGCCGGCGCGGGCGAGAAACTCGCGCAGGTGCAGCAAGCCCTGCTTGTCCATCGTGTTGTTGTGGTGGTGGGGGCGGTGCACGATAGTCTCGGCGTGCCCCAGCGTGGCGCGGATGCGCGCGCCCGACAGCGGTTCCAGCACGGCGCCCACGTGCTTGAGCAGCGACTCGGCGTCGCGCCAGTGCAGGTTATGCGTCGGCGGGTCCTGGAAGATCGCGCGGATCAGCTTGGCGTGGTGGCTGCTCATGGGCCACGAGGTTACGCCCGTGCGGCCGCGCGCGGCTTGACTTCAGGCAGGCGGCGGCACCGTCGCAGGCCGGCCGTGCGGCGCCGTCATCCGGCCTGCAGTGCTGCGGCCAGCTTCGGTGCGCCGGCGCCGAAGGCGTAGGCATCCATGCCGAGGTCGCCATAGGTCAGGCTGGCATGCAGGCGCGCGGCCGGTGCCGCCCGCCCACCGGCGCCGGCGGCCACGTACCACGGCAGCAGGTGCTCGTCGGTGGGGTGCATCAGCTCGGCGTGCGGGGCTTGGCGGCGGTAGTCGAACAGGCGCTCCCAGGCGGCCTCGGCGCCGCGCTGGCTGAACCACTCGCGGAATGCCGTGCTCTCGGGGGTGGCCGGGCGCTCGATGTCGCGCAGGCCGCCGGCGAACACGCGACGCAGGTTGTGCGTGATGCTGCCGCTGGCGACGATGAGCACGCCCTCGTCGGCCAGCGGGGCCAGCGCCTCGCCCAGCGCGAACAGCTGCGCCGGCGACCAGTCGGGCGGCCAGGCCAGCGGCAGCACCGGCAGGTCGGCGTCAGGATAGACGTAGCGCAGCGGGGTCCAGATGCCGTGGTCCAGGCCGCCTTCGTCCACCACATGCACCGGCAGCCCGGCGTGGCGCAGCAACTGCGCCACGCGCTGCGCAAGCTCGGGGGCCCCGGGGGCGTCGTAGCGCAGCGTGTACAGCTTGGGGTCGAAGCCGCCGAAGTCGTACACCGCCGCGTGGCGAGGCGCGGCCAGCAGCACCGGCTCGCGCGTCAGGCTGTGCGCCGAGACGGCGACGACGGCGCGCGGGCGGTCGAACTCTCGCGCGAGCACGGGGCCCAGCCGCTGCATGAAGGCGCCGGCCTCGCGCGGCTCCAGCGCCGTCATCGGCGAACCGTGGCTGATGAACAGGGGCGGCAGGCTCGCCGCGGGGCTTGTGGAGCTCATGGCGTGCATTGGAGCATCGCCGGGCCGCCCGACCGTGCAAGGCGCTCGCACGCGTCGTTCATGCCGCTCGATCGGCCTGCCTTCCATCGCGTCGGGCGGGGCCATGGGAATTCGGCTACCGTGCGTGCGCCCTCGCCAACGCCTTTCTGTCGATCGCCCAAGCCTGCATGAACGCTCCTTCCGCCGACACCCCACCCGGCGCCGCCGGGGCGGCTGCCTCGGGCGCCGCCGCACCCCGCCTCGCCGCGCCCGGCGTGGCCGCGCTCGCCTGGCGCCAGACCCTGCGCGACCTGCGTGCCGGCGAGCTGCGGCTGCTCGCCGTGGCCGTGGTGCTGGCGGTTGCCGCGCTCACCGCGGTGGGCTTCTTTGCCGACCGGCTGGCCAGCGGCCTGAAGCGCGACGCGCGCCAGCTGCTGGGCGGCGATGCGGTGGTGGCCAGCGACAAGCCCACCTCGCCGGAACTCGTGGCCAAGGCGGGCGCGCTCGGGCTGGACGGCGCGCGCATGGTGGAGTTTCCGAGCATGGGCCGCGCCAGCGACGTGCAGGGTGGCGCGACGCGGCTGGTGTCGGTGAAGGCGGTGAGCCCGGGCTACCCGCTGCGCGGCCGGCTGCAGGTGCGCGACACGCCGGCCGGGCCGGTGCAGATCGCCGGCGACACGCCGGCGCCCGGCACGGTGTGGGTGGACGCCGCCTTGCTGGACGCGCTGGCGCTGAAGCTGGGCGACCCGCTGCTGCTGGGCGACGCAGCGCTGAAGATCGTGCGGCTCATCGTCGTGGAGCCCGACCGCGGCGCCGGCTTCATGGTGTTCGCGCCGCGCGTGCTGATGGCCGAGGCCGACCTGCCGGCCACCGCGCTCATCCAGCCGGCCAGCCGCGTGACCTATCGCTTCGCGGTGGCCGCGCCGGGCAGCAGCTCGCTTCGCCGCGCGCCGGGCGACGAGGCGGTGCGCGAGTTCGTGCAGCACGCCGAGGAGCGCATCAAGACCGTGCCGCTGCGCGGCACGCGGGTCGATTCGTTCTCCGGCGGCCGGCCCGAGATGCGCCAGACGCTGGACCGCGCCGAGCGCTTCTTGAACCTCGTGGCGCTGCTGGCGGCGCTGCTGGCCGCGGTGGCAGTGGGCATCGCGGCGCGCGACTTCGCGCAGCGGCACCTGGACGACTGCGCGATGCTGCGCGTGCTGGGGCTGGCGCAGCGGCGCATCGCCGGCGCCTACGCGCTGGAGTTCGGGCTGGTGGGCCTGGTGGCCAGCGCGGCGGGCGTGGTGCTGGGCTTCGCGGTGCACTTCGTCTTCGTGCTGCTGCTGGCCGGGCTGCTCGACGCGCAGCTGCCGCCGGCCGGCGTGTGGCCGGCGCTGTTCGGCCTGGGCGTGGGGCTCACGTTGCTGGTGGCCTTCGGCCTGCCGCCGGTGCTGCAGCTGGCCAGCGTGCCGCCGCTGCGCGTGATCCGCCGCGATGTCGGTGGCCTCAAGGCCAGTTCGGCGCTGGTGCTGGCCGCCGGCACCGCGGGGTTCGTGGCGCTGCTGATGGCGGTGTCGGCCGACACCAAGCTCGGGCTCATCGCGGTGGGTGGTTTCGCCGGCGCGGTGGCGCTGTTCGCGCTGCTCGGCTGGCTGGCGGTGAAGGCGCTGCAGCGCGCCGTGCCCGAGGCGCGGGGGCCGCGCTGGTGGACGTTTGGCGCCAGCGCGCCGCGCTGGCTGGTGCTGGCCACGCGCCAGGTGGCCGCGCGCCCGGCCTTCGCGGTGCTGCAGATCTCGGCGCTGGCGGTGGGCCTGCTGGCCCTGATGCTGCTGGTGCTCCTTCGCACCGACCTCATCGCCAGCTGGCGCAAGGCGACGCCGCCCGATGCGCCCAACCGCTTCGTCATCAACGTGCAGCCCGACCAGGGCCAGGCCTTCCGCCGCATGCTCGAGGACGCCGGCGTCAAGCGCTACGACTGGTACCCGATGATCCGCGGCCGGCGGGTGGCCATCAATGAGCGCAACGTCACCGCCGCCGACTACGCCGACGAGCGCACCGCGCGCCTGGTGGAACGCGAGTTCAACCTGAGCCACAGCGAAGTGCTGCCGCCGCACAACCCGGTGAGCATGGGGCGCTGGGTGCCCGACGAGCCGGGGGCGGTCTCGGTGGAAGAAGGCCTGGCGCAGACCTTCCAGCTGAAGCTGGGCGACACGCTCACCTTCGACATCGCCGGCCAGCGCGTGAGCGCGCGCATCACCAGCCTGCGCAAGGTGGATTGGGGGTCGTTCCGCGTCAACTTCTTCGTCGTCTACCCGGCGCGCGAGATGCCGGGGCTGCCGGTGAGCTACATCAGCGCGTTCCGGGCGCCGGCGGCGGCCGGCTTCGACAACGCGCTGACGCGCGCCTTCCCGAACATCACCAATGTGGACGTGTCGGCCAGCATCTCGCAGGTGCAGCGCGTGCTTGACCAGGTCATCCGCGCCATCGAGTTCCTGTTCGGCTTCACGCTGGCCGCCGGTCTGGTGGTGCTGTTCGCCGCCGTCAGCGCCACGCGCGAGGCGCGTGCGCGCGAGTTCGCGGTGATGCGCGCGATGGGCGCCAGCGCCCGGCTGCTGCGGCAGGTGCAGCGCGCCGAGCTGCTGGGCGTGGGCGCGCTGGCCGGCACGCTGGCCGCGCTGGCCGCGCTGGTGGTCGGCTGGCTGCTGGCGAAGTACGCCTTCGAGTTCAGCTGGACGCCGGTGCCGTGGGTGCCGCTGGCCGGCGCCGCGGCCGGTGCCGTGCTGGCGCTGGCGGCCGGCTGGTGGGGGCTGCGCGAAGTGCTCAGGCGTCCCGTGCTGGAGACGCTGCGCCGCGCCGGCGCCGTCTAGGTGCAGGGCCCGCGGCGGCAGATGGCCGCCGTGCCGCGCCAGGCCGGCGCAGGCTCAGAACTCGAGCCAGTCGTCGGCCGCGGTGGCCGTGCCGGCTGCAGCTGGCGCGGCGGGCGTCACGGCCGGTGGCGCGGCCTTGGGCGATGACGCCGCGGGCCTCGGCGCGGCGGTGCGCGCGGCCGGTTCGGCGGCGGCCGCCGCACGGGCGCGCTGCACCACTGCCGCGGCGCCGGTGCGCGGCGATGCGGTGACTGCGGTGACTGCGGCGACTGCGGGCTTGTCGGCGCCCGTGCCCGGCTCTGCGACCTGGAATCGTGCCGTGACGTCGGCCAGCCGGCGTGCCTGCTGCTCCAGCGAGTCGGCGGCCATGGCGTTGGCCTGCACAAGGTTGGAATCCTGGCGCGTGGCGTCTTCCAGCCGTGTGACGGCCGTGTTCACCTCGTGGATGCCGCGGCTTTGCTCGGCCGCGGCGGCGCTGATCTCGCCGATGATCCGGCTCACCTGCTGCACGGCGGCGACGATCTCGTCCATCGTGCGGCCGGCGTCGGCCACCAGGCGGGCGCCGGCGTCCACGCGTTCCACGCTGGCACCGATGAGCGACTTGATCTCGCGCGCGGCGGTGGCCGAGCGCTGGGCCAGCGAGCGCACTTCACCGGCCACCACGGCGAAGCCGCGGCCCTGCTCGCCGGCGCGCGCCGCCTCCACCGCAGCGTTCAGCGCCAGGATGTTGGTCTGGAACGCGATGCCGTCGATCGTGCCGATGATGTCGCCGATGCGGCGCGAGCTGGCGTTGATGCTGTCCATCGTCGAGACCACCTCGGCCACCACGCGCCCGCCGCGCTCGGCCACCTGGGCCGCGCCGGCGGCCAGGCGGTCGGCCTGCTGCGCCGAGTCGGCGGTCACGCTGACGGTCTGCGACAGCTGCGCCATCGAGCTGGCGGTCTCCTCCAGCGCGCCGGCGTTGTCCAGCGTGCGCTGGCTGAGGTGGCCGGTGCCCGCGGCGATCTGGCTGGAGGCGCTGGCGATGCTGTGCGAGGCGCCGCGCACGGTCTGCAGCGACTCGTTGAGCTGCTGCACCATGCGGTCGAGTGCACGCGACAGGTCGCCCAGCTCGTCGTCGCGCCGGCTGTTGGCGCGCGCCTGCAGGTCGCCTTCGGCCACGCGCTGGCTCAGGGCCACCGCCTCGGACAGGCTGCGCACGATGCGCCGCTGCGTGCGCCAGGTGGCCCACAGGCTGGCGCCGGCCGTCAGCGCCAGCAGCAGCGCCAGCACCGCGGTGTTGCGCCGATGCTCGGTCTGCATCGCGTTGGCGCGCGTCTTGGCGTGGCCGTCGATCAGCCCGGCCAGCGCGGCCAGCTCCTTGTCCAGCGCGGCGTAGCTGTGTTCGGCCGCCTTCATTGCGCCCAGGCCGACGTTGGGGTCCATCGTCGACAGGTCGATCGCCTTGTCGGCTTGCCGGCGGTACTGCTCGATCAGCTTCAGCGCGGCGGCATGGTGCACCCCGATCTGCCCGTCGGGCGGGGTGCCGTCGACCTTCAGGCGCGCAGCGGCGGCGCCGGCCTGGCGCTCGATGTCGGCGCGCACCGCCTTCACGGCCGGCTCGTCCAGCGAGCTCATGATCGCCAGCGTGCGGTACACGATGGCGCGCACCTGCATCAGCTGCTCGCGCCCGGCGGCCATCTGCCGCGACCGCGCGGCATTGTCGTTGGCCACCTGCGCGGCCTGGTCGAGGCCGGCGAGGCCCAGCCAGGCGAGGCCGCCGGTGGCCAGCAGCGCGACCCCGGCCACGACCAGCGGCGGTATCAGCAGCTTGAAGCCGATCTTCATCGAATGTTCCCTCCGGCCGGCAGCCAGGGCGGCCGGCGCACGGCCCGGGCGGGCCTCAACGGTAGATGCCGCCGCACACCGCCGTCTCGCCCAGCTTCTCGCAGTACATCAGCTTGGGCTCGATCTTCTTGCTCACCGGGTTGGCGAACTTGTATTCCTGCCACACGCCCGCGGGGGTGGCGCGCACCAGCGACACGCGCTCCTTGATGAAGTACTTGCCGTCGATGTCGGTGAGGTCGATCAGCTCGCGACCGACCTGCTTGGCGTTGGCGCCGTGCGCGAGGCACTTGCCGTCCAGGCCGTAGACCACCAGGTACAGGTCGCGGTCGACGAACTGGCCCTGCTTGTTGCTGATCTCCGCGTAGCCCTTCTCGACGCCGTTGGCCTTGATGAAGGCGACGCCCTTCTTGACCATGGCGACGGCGTCTTCCTTGCTGGCTTCCTTGGCGGCGGCGGCGCAGGTGGCGACGAAGGCGAGGGAGACGGCGGCAAGCAGTGCGGTGAGTTTCATGGCGAGGTTCCTGTCGGTGCGGTGGGGGAGGGGGGGTGGCCTGTCGGGGAGGGGTGGGCCGGTGCCCGCGGGCGGTGCCGCGGCGGCCTGCCCGGCCTACTGCATGAGGCCCATGTCGGCGCTGCTCATCAACGCCTCGATGTCCATCAGGATCAGCATGCGTTCGCTCTCGCTGTCGCCCTGGCCGGTGGTCACCGTGCCGATGCCGGTGATGAACGACGAGTCGACGCTGGAGTGCAAGGATGGCGCGGGCTTGACCTGGTCCTTCTGCAGCTCGAGCACGTCGCTGACCGAATCGACGACTGCGCCGACGACGCGGCCGCGCACGTTGAGCACCACCACCACCGTGAAGGTGTTGTATTCGGCGCTCGGGCAGCCCAGCTTCAGGCGCAGGTCGACGATGGGCACGATGACGCCGCGCAGGTTGACCACGCCCTTGATGAACTCGGGCACGTTGGCGATGCGCGTGGGCTGTTCGTACGAGCGAATCTCCTGCACGCGCAGGATGTCGATGCCGTACTCCTCGGCGCCCAGGCGGAAGGTGAGGAACTCGCCGCCGTGCGTGTTGCCGTGGCTGGCCGGGTCCTGGCCGGAAAGGCTGCCGGCCTGGCGGGCGGCGCCGGGCGACTCTGCGCGGTGGGCGGTACGGGGGGCTTCGGCGATCAGGCTCATGGCGGGATCCTCGTCGTAGGGTCGGGGCTTCGTGTGGATATCGGCCAGCCGGCGCGCGGGCTGAAGTGCGGCGGGTGGCGCGTGAGATCGCAGGGGTTGGCGGCCGCAGCCGGTGCGCGCGGGCGCGGCGTCGGGGCTAGAAGGACTGCCAGTCGTCGTCGGGCGCGGCGCCGGCGGCGGCCGTGGCCGTCAAGGCGGCGGCGGTGTTGGCCGTGGCCGTGGCCGGGGCGGGCAGCGGCCGGCGCGCGCGGTCGATCACCTGGGCCGCCAGGCGCTGGGGCGCCCGGGCGTGCGCGGGTGCGGCAGCGGCCACGGCTGCGGCCGAGCCGGCGACCTTGAACGCGCTCACCAGTTCGGCGAGCTGGCGCGACTGTTCCTTCAGCGACTCGGCGGCGGCGGCACTTTGCTCCACCAGCGCGGCGTTCTGCTGCGTGGCCTGGTCGAGCTGGCCGACGGTGCTGCTGACCTGCTGCACGCCCTGGCTCTGCTCGGCGGCGGCAGCGCTGATCTCGGCGATGATGTCGGTCACGCGCTGCACGCTGGTGACGATCTCGCTCATCGTCGTGCCGGCATCGGCCACCAGGCGCGAGCCCGACTCGACCTTCTCGACGCTGCCGCCGATCAGGCTCTTGATCTCGCGGGCGGCCTCGGCGCTGCGCTGCGCGAGGCTGCGCACCTCGCCGGCCACCACCGCGAAGCCGCGGCCCTGCTCGCCGGCGCGGGCGGCCTCGACGGCGGCGTTCAGCGCCAGGATGTTGGTCTGGAAGGCGATGCCATCGATGGTGCCGATGATGTCGGCGATCTTGCGCGAGCTGGCGCTGATCTCGTCCATCGTGGCCACGACCTGCGAAACGACCTGGCCGCCGCGCTGGGCGACGGTGCTGGCCGAGCTGGCCAGCTGGTTGGCGGTGCGCGCCGACTGCGCGGTCTGGTTGACGGTGGCGGTGAGTTCGGTGAGCGCGCTGGCCGCCTGCTGCAGGTTGCCCGCGGTCTGCTCGGTGCGCTGCGACAGGTCGGCATTGCCCGAGGCCACCTCCAGGCTCGCCGCCTGCAGGCTGCCCGAGGCGCCGTGCAGCCGGCCGACCAGCTGGGCGAGGCTGCCTTGCATCTGGTGCAGCGCATCCAGCAGTTCGGCCGGCTCGTCGTGGCCTGACGCCTCGATCTCGCGCGTCAGGTCACCGCCGGCGATGGCCTGCGCTGCGGCGCGCGCCTGGGCGATCGGGGCGGTGATCGAGCGCGAGTTCAGCAGCGTCAGCGGGGTCACGATGGCGACCACCAGCACCACCACGCCGCCCAGCGCCACGAGCAGGCGGGTCATCGTGGTGTCGAAGCTGCCGCGCGTCTGCTCGACCTCCGCGCGCACGATCTTGTGGATGCGGCCCACCAGGGCCTCGGCGCCGGCGATGTCGGCCTTGGGCCGTTCGAGCATGCGGTCGGCTGCGCGCGAGTTGTCGTAGTTGCCCTTGCGAATGTTCTGCAGCACCGGCTCGACACCCTGGCGGTAGGCGGCCAGCCGCTCGATGGCCTGGCGCGCCAGCGCGTTGTCCTCGTCTTCCTCCCCTTCGAGCAGGCCCTCCAGGGCCTTGCGCGTGGTGTCGATGTTGCGGACCCACTGCTCGTGCAGCTTGCCCACCGTGGCGCCGTCCTCGTAGTCGATGAGCATCTGCTTCTCGGCCAGGCGCACGGCGGCCAGCTCGGCGCGCACGAGCGAAATGCCCTCGAGTTCATGCACCGAGTGCTCCATGAACTCCTTGTTCAGCTGGCGGATCTGCACGCCGGCCAGCAGCGCGGCGCCGCCGATCAGCAGGAACAGGCCCAGCACCATGACGATGGCCCCGAGCATGCGCGTGCGCACCGTGAAGCGGCGCATCAACGACATCGTGTTCATTCTTCGCTCCCTGTGGCAACCGGCGGACGGCGGCGCCTCAATGGCGCGAACGGCGCACCAGCGCGCCGATGTCGAGGATCAGCGCGACCCGCCCGTCCCCGAGGATGGTGGCGCCCGAGACGTCGGGCACCTTGCGGTAGTTGGCCTCGAGGTTCTTCAC
>JAEUPC010000132.1 GCA_016789865.1 Rubrivivax sp. | reverse complement strand
GGCGAGGCGGCGAACACGGCAACGACCTATGGCTACGACTCCGTGACGATGATGCAGGAGACGAAGACGTCGGTCTGCCAGATCGAGCGCGCCGCTTAAGGAGGCAATCGCAATGGCACGAATGAAGTTCATTTGCGATGCGGAGCGGTGCATCGAGTGCAACGGCTGCGTCACGGCCTGCAAGGCCGAGCACGAGGTGCCGTGGGGAGTGAACCGCCGGCGGGTCGTCACGCTCAATGACGGCCAGCCGGGGGAGCGCTCCATCTCGGTGGCCTGCATGCACTGCTCCGACGCGCCGTGCATGTCGGTGTGCCCGGTGGATTGCTTCTACCGCACCGACGAAGGGGTGGTGCTGCACGACAAGGACGCCTGCATCGGCTGCGGCTACTGCTCCTACGCGTGTCCGTTCGGTGCGCCGCAGTTCCCCAGCAACGGGACCTTCGGCATGCGCGGCAAGATGGACAAGTGCACCTTCTGCGCGGGTGGCCCGGAGGCCAACGGCAGCGCGGCCGAGTTCGAGAAGTACGGCCGCAACCGCCTGTCCGAAGGCAAGCTCCCGATCTGCGCGGAGATGTGCTCCACCAAGGCCCTGCTGGGCGGCGACGGCGACGTGGTGGCCGACATCTTCCGCACCCGGGTGCTGGCCCGCGGCAAGGGCAGCGAGGTGTGGGGTTGGGGCACCGCCTACGGCAAGCCCACGGAGGTGAAGAAGTGATGAGCAAGCTCGCGCTGATCGGCGTGGTGGCGTTGCTGCTGGCCGGCTGCGGCGAGAAGCCGCAGAACCTGGCCGGGGGCAAGAAGCCCGACACCCCAGGCTGGCAGGACGTGCCGAAGGCCAACGTGGACCCAGGCTGGGCGGCCGGTGACCGCAAGGCCTGGGAGGACCACCTGAAGGTCCGCGCCCAGCGCGGGCAGAACGACTACGCGCGCCCGGGCAGCAAGAACTGAGGAGTTGTCCATGAAGTGCTTGCTCCGTGGCGTGGCCGTCGTGCTCCTGGCCATGCTGGTGTCGGCCGGCAACGTGGCGGCGCAGAAGGCGCTGCCGCCGGCCGACCCGCCACCGCCGGCCGGTGCCGCGAACGGACTGCCGCAGCCCGGCGAGAGCAATGCCGAGCGGGGGAAGACCCAACCCGGCAACAACGCTCCGTTCTGGCGCGCGGTGCGCGAATCCGGCTCGCAGGCCGGTTACGTGAGCCTGCCCGGCCTCGAAATGGGTCAGCTCGTGCAGGAGTTCGTGAAGTACCCCGGGTCGCAATACACCACCGCGGGCGAGGCGTGGCGGCAGGTGCGCAACGTCTGGCTCATCCCGTACGGCGGCGCACTCATGCTCATCATGCTGCTGGCCGTGGTCCTGCACTACGTGGCCAAGGGCCCGATGAAGGTGAAGGCCCCAGCGACCGGCCGCATGATCGAACGCTTCACGCCGATGGAGCGTGCGGCGCACTGGGCCGGCGCCATCACGTTCGTCGTGCTGGCGGTGTCCGGCATCGTGATGGCCTTCGGCAAGTTCTTCCTGCTGCCGGTGCTCGGGCTGACGCTGTTCGGGTGGTTGACCTACGCGCTCAAGACGCTGCACAACGTGGTCGGGCCGCTGTTCGCGGTGTCGATGCTGATCGTGATCGCGACCTTCGTGAAGGACAACCTGCCACGCCGGCACGATCTGACGTGGCTGTCCAAGGCGGGCAGTTTCCTGGGGGGCGCCCACGTGGCCTCGCACCGCTTCAATGCGGGCGAGAAGTTCATGTTCTGGGGCGGCGTGCTGGTGCTGGGGCTGGTGACGGCGGGCTCCGGGCTGGTGCTCGACCAGCTGATTCCGCAGGTTGCGCCCACGCGCGGCAACATGCAGATCGCGCACATGATCCATGGTGTGTCGTCGGTGTTGATGATGGCGATGTTCACCGGCCACATCTACATGGGCACGGTGGGCGTCAAGGGCGCCTACGGGGCGATGCGGCATGGATATGTCGACGAAGCCTGGGCCAAGGAACACCACGAGCTCTGGCACGACGACATCAAGGCCGGGCGCATTCCGGCGCAACGCTCCGCCAACGGTGCGCCGCCGGCCGACGCGGCAGGCGCTCGCGCTTGAACCCGAATGGAGAAGTCTCAGACCATGAAAGCCGTTCGTGACCTGCTTGCGCTGTCATTGATCTGCGCCACCTCGGCGGTGCTGGCCAAGCTGCCGCCGCCCAGCGAGGAGGCCAAGGCCAAGGCTGCCGAAGCCGCAACCAAGGCGGCCCACGCCGGCAAGGTGGAAGCCTTCAAGCTGTGCAAGGCCATGGACAAGGTGGCAGCCGGCTACTACGCCGATGCGAAGAAGTCCGGGCGCGAGACCAAGGCCCCGGTGGCCACGCCGGCCTGCGCGGACCCCGGGCCTTTCGTGGCCGCACCTGCCGCTGCGAAGAAGTAAGCTGCGCCTCGATGTCGCCCCCCGGCGAAGCCCTTCCCCTGCCGGCCCACACCACGGCACCCCCTCCGCTGGTGCGTGGTGCGCCGCGCCTGACGCGCGCCAGCAATGACTTGCTGCGCGAGATCGTGGTGCTGGACGAGTACGGCCAGCAGCGCCCGATCCACATCCCCGCCGAGCGCCCGCTGACGGTGTTCGTGGACAAGCGTGAGCTCGTGACGCTGATGACCCTGGGCGCAATGCCCGAGCAGCTCGTGCTCGGCTACCTGGTGAACCAGCGGCTGATCGAGCGCGTGGAGCAGGTGGAGTCGATCACCGTCGACTGGGATGTGGGTGCCGCCGCGGTGCGCACCCACGGCGGCGTGGACGACATCGAGGCCCGTACCGCGCAGCGCGTCGTGACCACCGGCTGCGGGCAAGGCACCGTCTTCGGCCAGATGCTCGACGGCCTGCAAGGCCTGCGCCTGCCGCCGGCCGAGCAGGCGCGCATTCGCCAGAGCAACCTGCACCGCTTGCTGGAGACGGTGCGGCAGCAGGAGACCATCCATCGCAAGGCCGGCTCGGTGCATGGCTGCGCGCTGTTCCGCGCCGCCGCCAGCCAGGTCGAGATGCTGATGTTCGTCGAGGACGTCGGCCGGCACAACGCCATCGACACGATCGCCGGCTGGATGGGCATGCACGGCGTCGAAGGCGGCGACAAGGTGTTCTATACCACCGGCCGTCTGACCAGCGAGATGGTGTTGAAGTCGGCCCAGATGGGCGTGCCGATCATCGTCTCGCGCAACGGCGTCACCGCGATGGGCCACGAGATGGCGACACAGCTGGGCATGGCGCTGTTCGGCCGGGCCTCCAACCGCCACTTCCTGTGCTTCACGGGGTTCGACCGGTTCGACTCCGAACCGGAGCCTCAGCGGCCCCCGGTTCGCCTCGTGTCCGGCTGAACAACGCCTGTCGGCGTGCCGGCGCGCTGCGCCGCGGGCACCTTCGCGCCGGGCGCCGGGTTCATGCCCGGCTCAGGATGAACAGGGGCGCCAGCGCTTGCTGTAGCTCGCCGCCGAGCGCACCACCACCGACGCGCCGGCGGGCTTGCGCTGACCATCGCCGTTTTCGAGTTCCAGCCTCGCGGCGTATTTGTCGAAGAACGCGTCGAACATCTCGCCGCCGCGGGTACCCACCGCAACCAGCCGGTCGCTGCCCGCATCCCATTCCAGCAGCACGGCGGCCAGCGGCTGCGGCGCCGGGCCGGAGATCACGCGGGCGCCGCGCTGCGGGTCGTAGCGTGAATCGTCTCCACAGCAGTGGATCACCTGCGCCGGCTCGCCGCTGCCGCCCTTGCGCAAGCCGATGAAACTGATCTCGGGAGTCGGGTACATCAGCTTGTGGGCACAGATCGCCGAGAACGCGACGATCGACCGCTTCGGCCCCACGCCGGCCGGCGCCGCATAGCGCTGCTTCCCTTCGGTCACCAGTTCGGCCGGCTCCACGCCGCGATCGAAAGCCAGCAGAAACACCGGCGACGCGGTGTAGGGGTAGTTGAAGAGGTACGCCTCACCGGGCTTGAGCTGGCGCGAGGCCAGCGCGTCGCCGCGCGCGTCGACCAGCAGTGAACGCGGGTAGCGCTGCGTCGCGCCAAGCGCCGGACTCGGCACCGCCCCGCAGGCCAGCCACGCGCCGGCCACACATGCCGCCTGGCGCATCAGGTCGCGGCGCTCGATCTCGGGTGCGGGTTGCACGCCAGCACCCTACACGATGAGCGTTTGCCGGGCAAGACCGGCGCAGCCCGGGGGGTTGCATGCGCCGTTGCCGGTGCCCTCCGCCGCCCGGCCCAGCCTCAGCCGTGCAGGCTGTCGTACTTCTCCCGCAGCTGCTCCGGCGTCTCGACGAAGTCCGGGTGCACCACGATGCAATCAGCCGGGCAGACCAGCTTGCACTGCGGTTCGTCTTCGGCACCGACGCACTCCGTACACCGCAGCGGGTCGATGACGTAGATGGGGCTCCCGACCGCGATCGCGTCGTTCGGGCATACCGGCTTGCAGGCGTCGCAGGCGGTGCAATCGTCGTTGATCAAGAGGGCCATGGCGTTTCCTCGCGCGTGGGTTCGATGTGGTGTTCTGGGGTTCCGTTGTTCGTCGCCAAGCGCAGCCTCATCAGGCCACGGCCGCCGTTTCGAGTTCGGCCAGGCGCTGGTGCCGGTAGGCGCCCCACAGCGCCGCGCCGATGGCACCGGCGTAGATCGAGTCCGGGTGCGAACGCGCCGTGACCTTCACCTTCTCGTTGACCATCTCTTCCTGGATCGCGGCCAGCAGCCCAGTGTCCAGCGCCAGGCCGCCGGTGAGCAACGCAGCGCCCTCCTTCACGCCGGTCACCTTCAGCAGCTTGACGATGCGCGAGGCCATCGACAGGTGGATGCCCTTCAGGATGTCGGGCGTGGCGATGCCGCGGCTGACCATGTTGATGACGTCGGTCTCGGCGAGCACGGCGCAGATCGAGCTCACCTTCTCGGGCTCCTGGCTCGTGCACGACAGCGGGCCGATCTCTTCCACCGCCACGCCGAGGTAACGCGCGATGTTCTCGAGGAACTGCCCCGAGCCGCTGGCGCACTGGCTCGTCATCTTGTAGCTGAGCACCTTGCCGCGCGCGTCGACGCTGATGGCGCGGCCGTTCAGCGCGCCGATGTCGACCACGGCACGCGCTTCGGGGTCGAGAAAAACGCCGCCGCGCGCGTGCGTGGTCATTGAATAGAAGTGACCGGTGGCGAACTGGACGTTCTCGCCTTCGCCGGTGGTGGCGATGTAGTGGATGTCGTCCTTGGCAAGGCCCGCATCGGCGAGCACGCCGGCAAATCCTTCCTCGGCCAGCGACATCGGGTCGCGGCGGCGGATGCGCTCGCAGCGCTTGGCCAGCCACTGCGGGCGGGCGCCTTCGCCGCGGAACAGCACGGTCTTCACGGCGCCCGAGCCGATGTCGATGCCGATGGTGGTGATGGTGTTCATGCCCGCGCCTCCGCGGTCTTGCCTTCTTCGACCACGGCGCGGTAGGCGAACGTCGCGCCGCCCAGCGCCCCCGTGTAGATCGAGTCGGGGTTGATGTTGAGCGTCAACTGGCCGTAGTTCTCTTCGACCAGCTCCACCAGCGCCTTCACCGCGGCTTCGTTCTTGGCCACGCCGCCGGTGAAGGTGAACTCGTTGCGGATGCCGCCCGAGCGCGCCAGGATCGACATGGCGCGCAGGATGATCGCGCGGTGCAGCCCGGCCATGATGTCTTCGCGCTTGTCGCCCAGCGCCAGGCGGTCGCGCAGCTCGGCGCCGGCAAACACCGTGCAGGTGCTGTTGATGCGAATCGTCTTCGTGCTCTGCATCGCCAGCGGGCCCAGCTCGTGCAGGCCCATGTTCATCTCGTCGGCGATGTAGCCGAGATAGCGCCCGCAGCCGGCAGCGCAGCGGTCGTTCATCTGGAAGCTCTCGACGATGCCGGCCGGGTCGACCTGGATCGCCTTGGTGTCCTGGCCGCCGATGTCGAGCACGGTGGCGGTGCCGGGGTACATCACGTGCGCGCCCAGGCCATGGCAGAGGATTTCGCTCCTGATGTGCTCCTTGCTGAACGGCAAGCGCGCACGGCCGTAGCCGGTGCCGACGACGTAGGTCTCGTCCATCGCCGTGTCGAGCACACCCTTGATCGGCGCTTCCACTGCGGCGCGGCGGCTGAGCGTCTCTGGCAGCGCGGCAAAGCTGCGTTCGAGGGCAGCGAGCAGGTGGCGCCGCATCGAGTCGCCGTAGACGCGGTTCTCGACCTCGATGATCGAGCGGTCGAAGAGGTTGAGCAGGAAGTCGTAGCGCAGGCCCATGGCCTTGGCGATCGCCTCGCCCGCGGCCAGGTACTGGCTGCCGGCGATGTCGCGGAAGAAGTCGCTCTTGCGCTTGGCGCCGGGGGCGAAGAGTTCGGGGGCCTCGCGCTCGAGCTGGGCGAATACGCCGTCCAGCGCCTCGCGCACCGCCGGCTTGGCGTCGCCGAAGTTCGTCTTCTCGTGGTTGCGGCGGCAGGTCGCTTCGAGGTCGGCGAGCTGCTCCAGGTACTGCTCGGAGCGGAAGTCGCGTTCGAGCTGGCCGATGAAGGTGTCCAGCGAGCCGTTCAACGCGCCGCTGCGGCCCAGCGCCTGGCGGAACAAGTGGAAGCGCCCGTTGAGCAGCGCCTCGTTCTTGGCCACCGTGGCGGCGGTGTCGTAGTTGGAGCGCGAGTTGGTGATGCCGCGGCCGAGCACGTTGCGTTGCTCGTCGATGACCACCGCCTTGGTGGTGGTGGAGCCGAGGTCGATGCCGATGAAGCAGCGCATGGTGGTGCCCCTCGCTCAATGCGCCGCGTGGATCGGCACGAACGGTGCGCGCGCGTCGGCGTGCGCCAGCCGCTTCTGCTTGACCATCTGGAAATAACTCTCCAGCCGGTTCTTCACGTTGGCCGCCGAGAAGTAGCGCGGGTCGACAAGGTCGGTCTCGATGAAGGCGGCCGGCTTGCCGGTGCGGCGCTCCACCTCACGCAGGATCAGCAGTTGCCCGGCCGAGAAGCTGTTGCAGCTCTTGATCGAGTTGATCAGCAACCCATCGGCGCTGTACTCGTCGATGTACTTGCAGATCATGTCGATGCGCGCCGGCAGGCTGTGGTTGGTGTAGCAGCCCAGGCAGTAGTCGGCGAGCGATTCCAGCGGGTGCTCGGGGTCGTGGCGGAAGCCGAAGTCGTAGACGCCGCCGACCTTGGAGTAGGTGGACGCGACCACCACCGCACCTTCTTCGTAGAACATCTTCCAGAAGTCGCGAAAGCTCGTCCAGTTGGGCGGGCCTTCGGTGACGAGGCGGTACTTCTCTTCGCCCATCTCGCCCTCGGGCGTGATGGGCCCCAAGCCCCGCCGCACGCGCTCGTCGATCTCGCCACGCAGCACGCGGTAGTACTCGGTGGCCTCGGGCGTACCGCGGAAAGCCGTGAAGATGGGGCCGATGTAGTACACGGCTCCGAAGTAGCCGTCGATCGGGCTCGGCCGGTTCTTCGCGCTTTGCAGCACGCGCACGAGGTCCTCCTCGGCCTTGGCCGACTCGCGCATGTACTGGCGCAGGCGGTCGATGTCGAACTTGACACCGGAGATGCGCTCCAGCGTCGGGATCACGCTTTCCTTGAGCTGCTTGACCACGTACTCGCGCATGTTCGGCGCGATGCGGCCTTCGGCCTGGTACGGCACATGCAGCATCACCGTCTCGCAGCCGTACTTGTGCCGGATGAGCTCGAACCACTTCATGAAGGTGAAGCAGCCGGTGTAGCTCAGCAGCAGCACGTCGGGCCGCGGCAGCGGGTCGCCGGTGGGGCCGACTTCGCCGCCCATCATCATGCCGAGGTCGGCCTTGACGTAGGTGCACACGTCCTCGCTCTGGCCGTCGCGCTCGGCGTCCATGATCATCTTGCCGCTCTTCTTGCGCATGCCGTTCTGCAAC
>JAEUPC010000100.1 GCA_016789865.1 Rubrivivax sp. | reverse complement strand
GCCGTTGCTGCCGCTGATGGGCGGCAGCGCGATGGTCGTCGCCTGCTGCGCCGCCAAGGCCGAAGCCGGAGTGGGCGCGGGCGCCGTCTGCGGCACGTCAAGGCTGAAGCCGCTCACGTCGAAGTCGAGGCTGCGGCTGCTCGGCTCGTCGAGCGAGCCCTCGCCGGTGTCGAGCGGGAAGTCGATGCCCGAGGGGCCGGACAGGCTGGCCCCGGTGGCGATGGGCGCCGTGCGTTCCATCGGCGAGATCGGCGACTCCTGGAGCTCGCCCGGGACGGAGATGTCCAGATCGAGGTCCATGCCGTCGTCGGGGCCGCCTTCGAGCGTCGCGGCATCCGACGCCGGCTTGAAGGCCGGGGGCGTCACGGGTGCCGTGTAGGGCATGGTCGAAGCGCCGAGGGGCTCGACCGGCTGGCCGCTGGCGCCCATCACCGCATCGGGCTGGCCACCGGGTTGGTACAGCGGATTGTCAGGATCGATCGACTGGCCGAGCACCTGCGCCTTGGCCCAGTCCTCGCCCTGGCCTTGTGTGAGGCTGTGCAGCTGCGTCGCCAGCAGTTCGAAGCCCTTGGCGTCGCGCCGCTTCGCATAGACCTCGAGCAGCTTGGTGCGGATGGCCATGCGCTCGGGGTTGCCACGCATCGCCTCCTTGAGGATCTCCTCGGCCTGCAGATCGCGGCCGTAGGCGAGGTACACGTCGGCTTCGGCCACCGGATCGACATCGCCGATGGCGTCGAGCTGGCTGAGCGAGTAGCTCATCGACGACGAACTGGTCGACGACTGCGCCTCGCGGGTGTCGATGCGCTGGCCGCCGCTGGCGCCGAAGAAGGAGTCGGGCTGCAGGCGGCTCTCGAGGAACGAGGTCTCGTTGCCCGACTTGCGCCCGCCCTTGCGCAGGCGGTAGATGCCCAGGCCGGCCAGCAGTGCCACCAGCACGCCGGCGCCCGGCAGCACCATCGGGTTCTCGAGCAGGGTGTCGATGAAGCTCGGCCCGGCAGGAGGAGCCGGTGCCGGAGCGGGCGGCTTGACGGCCGGCGGCGTGGGAGCCGCCGCAGAGGCGGGAGCGGCGGCAACGATCGGCGCCGAGGCTTCGGTGGCCGGCGCCGATGCGGCCGCAGGCGGCGGTGCGGTCACGCTCGGGGTGGCCACCGGCGTGGTGATGGCGACCTGGGTTGGCGAAGAGGCTGCGGGCGCCGGGGCGGGCGCAGGTGATGCCGCCACCACCGGGGCGGGTGCGGGTGCGGGGGCCGGCGCAGGCGCCGGCGCGGCGGCGGGCGCCGGCGGCTTGGCCGGACTCGACGCCGGCGCGGCCGCAACGACGGTCGGCGCCGAGGCGCCCCCGGTCACGCTCTGGCGCAGGCGGTTGAGGTCGGCCACGTTGCGCGCCAGCTCGGCCTCTCTGGCGCTGGCAGCACGCCGTTCGGCTTCAGCCGACTCGCGCGTTTCAGGAGCCCCTGCCCGCGCCGCGCTGCCTTGCGTCAGGCGCAGCTTGTCGGGCGAAGATGCCGCGGCCTGGCGGCGATCATCCACCCGCGCCTGCACCTGGCCCGCGGCCTGCCGCGCCGGCGCCTCGTCGGCGGTGGCCGTGGTGCCACTGGCCAGGCGCTGGCGATAGCTCGCGAAGTCGGCACTCTGGGCCTGGATCACCTCGCGCGCCTCCTGCGCAGTGACCTGCGAAGTGGCCTCGGCGCTGGGCACCGACAGCACCACACCCGAACGCAGCCGGTTCATGTTCTGACCCATGAACGCGTCGGGGTTGGCGCGATAGAGCGACACCAGCATCTGGTCGAGCGAGACACCGGGCCGCTGCACGCGGCTGGCGATGCGCGACAGCGAGTCGCCCCGCCGCACGCGGTATTCGTCGCCCGACATCGGGGCCTCGGGTGCCGGGGCGCGTGAAGTCTGCCGCGGTGCCGGTGACACCGTGGCGGGCGGCATCGAAGGCGCCGGCGCCGAGGTGTCCGGCGTGGCCGGCGCCGGAGCTGCCGGCAGCGACGGCGCCGGTGCCGGCGTGATGACCGGGGCCACCGCAGGCCCAGGCGGCGGCGGCGCCGAGCGCGTGGCCGGCGGGTCGAGCAGCAGGGTGTACTCGCGCACCAGGCGGCCGGTGGACCACGTGGCCTCGATGATCACATCGACGAACGGCTCGGTGACGGCGCGGTCGCCCGTGATGCGCAGCACCGTGCGGCCGTCGGGCCGGCGCACCGCCTGCACTTGCGCCGAGGTGAGCGCGGCGTTGTACTCGACGCCCGCGGAGCGGTACGCCTCGGGGGGCGCGACGCGCAGGCGCAGCGTTTCCGCCTCTTCGGCGGTGATGCTGGTGACGTCGATCTCGGCGCGCAGCGTCTCGCCGAGCGCGGACTGCACGGTCAACCGCCCGAGGCCGAGGGCCCAGGTCTGCGATGCCAGCAAGCACGCGCTGGCGGCCGCGATGCCGGTCAGTGCGAAGCGCAAGGCGGTGGTCGGGCGGTGTTTCAAGGCGAGTCCCCCAAGCATCGTGCCGGCCAAGCCAGCGCGGTTACACAACCCGCGCCAACCCGACAAGCCAGCCAAGGCCGAGACCGCCACAGCATCGCGCGGCGGGGCTCGACCCTGAATTTGCAACAGTATCAAGCATATAGGAGCCGAAGCTCATGCAAAAGCTAACGAATGTGTCTTAAATCGTTCCTTGCTACAGGCCCCGCAGGCTGTTGCCGCCTGACAACGCGCCCTTCGCCTCCGGGCCTCACTGCTCCAACAGGATGCGCAGCATGCGGCGAAGCGGCTCCGCGGCGCCCCAAAGCAGCTGGTCACCGATGGTGAACGCGCCAAGGTAGCTCGGGCCCATCGCCAGCTTGCGCACCCGGCCGACCGGAATCTGCATCGTGCCGGTCACCGCCACGGGCGTGAGCTGGCGGATGGTGGCCTCACGCTGATTCGGAACGAAGCGAGCCCACTCGTTGTCGGCCGCGATCATCTGCTCGATCTCGGGCAGCGGCACGTCCTTTCTCAGCTTGATCGTGACGCTTTGGCTGTGGCAGCGCATCGCGCCCACGCGCACGCAGATCGAGTCGATCGGGATGGCCGCCGTGCCGAAGCCGGCGCCTCGGCCGAGGATCTTGTTGGTCTCGGCGCCGCCCTTCCACTCCTCGAGGCTGGTGCCGTCGCCGCGGTCGACGTCGATCCACGGGATCAGGCTGCCGGCCAGCGGCACCATGAAGTGCTGCGTCTGTTCGGCCGAGAGGCCGCGCTGCGTGGCCGCCACCTGGCGGTCTATCTCGAGGATGGCACTGGCCGGGTCGTCGAGCAGCGCCTTCACGCTGGCATTGACCGTGCCCATCTGCGTGAGCAGTTCGCGCATGTGCTGTGCGCCGCCGCCGCTGGCCGCCTGGTAGGTGGTGCAGGTCATCCACTCGACGAGGTCGGCCTTGAACAGCGCCCCCAGGCCCATCAGCATGCAGCTCACGGTGCAGTTGCCGCCGATGTAGTTCTTCAGGCCCTTGACCAGCGCGTTCTTGATCACCGGCAGGTTCACCGGGTCGAGCACGATCACCGCGTCGTCGGCCATGCGCAGCGTCTTGGCCGCGTCGATCCAGTAGCCCTTCCAGCCCGCGGCACGCAGCGGCGCATGGGCTTCCTTGGTGAAGTCGCTGCCCTGGCAGGTGATGATCACGTCACAAGCGGCCAGCGTCTTCAGGTCGCGGGCCGACTGCAACTTGCGCTCGTTCTTCGCGAAGCGCGCAATCGCCGCCGGCAGCAAGCCCCCGGCGTTGCTGGTGCTGAAGAACACCGGCTCGACAAGCGCGAAGTCGCCCTCGGCTTCCATGCGCTGCATGAGCACCGAGCCGACCATGCCGCGCCAGCCGACCAAACCGACGCGGGGGTTGGAGTTCAAAGCCATTTCAGTCTTGCCTTTCCGTGGTGCGGACCCCTCGGGCTTCCCGGCTCGCATCGCCGGGGTCCACGGGTGGGGGCGAGACGATCCGAGAGCCGCTAGCTCTTGGTTTTGGTGGCAATGGTCTTGCCTGCGACGGCGGCAACCACTGCATCACCCATCTCGCGCGTGCCGACCTTCGTGGTGCCCTCGCTCCAGATGTCCGGAGTGCGCAGGCCGGCAGCAAGCACGGCCTTCACGGCGTGCTCGATGCGGTCGGCCGCAGCCGGGCGGTTGAGCGAGAAGCGAAGCATCATGGCAGCGCTCAAGATTGTAGCCAGCGGGTTGGCCACGCCCTTGCCGGCGATGTCCGGGGCGCTGCCGTGGCTGGGCTCGTACAGGCCCTTGCCGGCCTTGTCCAGGCTGGCCGAAGGCAGCATGCCGATGCTGCCGGTGAGCATCGCAGCCTCGTCGCTGAGGATGTCGCCGAACATGTTGCCGGTGACGACCACGTCGAACTTCTTGGGCGCACGCACCAGCTGCATCGCCGCGTTGTCGACGTACATGTGCTCCAGCTCCACGTCCGGGTACTGCGCGTGGACCTCTGTCACCACGTCTTTCCAGAACTGGAAGGTCTCCAGCACGTTGGCCTTGTCGACGCTCGTCACCTTCTTGCTTCGCTTGCGGGCAGCCTGGAACGCCACATGCGCGATGCGTTCGATTTCCGGCCGGCTGTAGCGCATCGTGTCGAACGCTTCTTCGGCGCCCGGGAAGTGCCCGTCCACCGCGGTGCGCCGCCCACGCGGCTGGCCGAAGTAGATGTCGCCGGTGAGCTCGCGGATGATGAGGATGTCCAGCCCCGCCACCAGCTCGGGCTTGAGCGAACTGGCATGCGTGAGCTGCTCGTAGCACAGCGCTGGGCGGAAGTTGGCGAACAGCCCCAGGTGCTTGCGCAGCCCGAGGATCGCCTGCTCGGGCCGCAGTGCCCGCTCCAGCTTGTCGTACTTCCAGTCGCCCACGGCGCCGAAGAGGATCGCGTCGGCGGCCTTCGCGAGCTTCAGCGTGCTGTCGGGCAGCGGATGGCCGTGCGCCTCGTAGGCGGCACCGCCGACGAGCGCGGTTTCGGTTTCGAGTCTGAGGTCGAGCACGCCGAGCACGCGCACCGCCTGCTCGACGATCTCGGTGCCGATGCCGTCACCGGGCAGGATGGCGATCTTCATGTCTTCGCTGCTTGTTGCTGCATTCAACCCAGGCTCGTCTGCGCCAGCCACGGCATGCGGGCCAGCCGCTCGGCCTCGAAGGCGCGGATCTTGTCGGCATGCCGCAGCGTCAGGCCGATGTCGTCGAAGCCGTTCACCAGGCAGTACTTGCGAAACGGCTGCACGTCGAACGGCAGCTCGGCGCCGTCGGCCTTGACGATTGCCTGCCGCGGCAGATCGACCGTGAGCGAGTAGCCCGGGAACGCCGCCACCTCGTCGAACAGGCGCTGCACCTGCGCCTCGGCCAGCACGATGGGCAGCAGGCCGTTCTTGAAGCAGTTGTTGAAGAAGATGTCGGCGTAGCTCGGTGCGATCAGCGCGCGGAAGCCGAACTGTTCCAGCGCCCACGGCGCGTGCTCGCGGCTGGAGCCGCAGCCGAAGTTCTGCCGCGCCAGCAGCACGCTCGCGCCCTGATAGCGCGGCAGGTTGAGCACGAAGTCGGGATTGGGCTTGCGCGCGGCCGGGTCCTGCCCAGGCTCGCCGCGGTCGAGGTAGCGCCATTCGTCGAACAGGTTCGGCCCGAAGCCCGAGCGTTTGATCGACTTCAGGAACTGCTTGGGGATGATGGCGTCGGTGTCGACGTTGGCCCGGTCCATCGGCGCGACCAGGCCCTTGTGCACGGTGAAGGCTTGCATGATCTGTGGTTTGCTCCGGTCAGGCAAAGCGCCGCACGTCGACGAAGTGCCCGTGCACCGCGGCGGCCGCCGCCATCGCCGGGCTCACCAGGTGCGTGCGGCCGCCGTTGCCCTGGCGCCCTTCGAAGTTGCGGTTGCTGGTGCTGGCGCAGCGCTCGCCCGGCTCCAGGCGGTCGGCGTTCATCGCCAGGCACATGCTGCATCCCGGCTCGCGCCACTCGAAGCCGGCGGCCTTGAAGACCTCGTGCAGGCCCTCGCGTTCGGCCTGCGCCTTCACCAGGCCCGAGCCCGGCACCACCATCGCAAGGCGCACGTTGGGCGCCACACGGCGCCCCACGCGCTTGACGACCGCGGCCGCCTCGCGCAGGTCTTCGATGCGGCTGTTGGTGCACGAGCCGATGAACACCTTGTCCACGGTGATGTCGGTGATCGCCTTGTTCGGCTGCAGGCCCATGTAGCCAAGCGCCCGCTCGATCGCGCCGCGCTTGACGCTGTCGCGTTCCTTGTCGGGGTCGGGCACGCGGCCATCGACCGGCAGCACCATCTCCGGGCTCGTGCCCCAGGTCACCTGCGGCACGATCTGCGCGGCATCGAGCTCCACCACGCTGTCGAACTTGGCGCCGGCATCCGAATGCAGCCTGCGCCACTGCGCCGCCGCCTGTTCGAAAGCCACGCCCTGCGGCGCGAACGGCCGGCCGCGCACGTACTCGATGGTCTTGTCGTCCACCGCCACCAGGCCGGCGCGCGCGCCGGCCTCGATGGCCATGTTGCACACGGTCATGCGCCCTTCCATGCTCAGCGAGCGGATGGCGCTGCCGGCGAACTCGATCGTGTAGCCCGTGCCGCCCGCGGTGCCGATGCGGCCGATGATGGCCAGCACCACGTCCTTGGCCGTGACTCCGCGGCCGAGCGTGCCCTCCACCTTGACGAGCAGGTTCTTCGCTTTCTTGGCCAGCAGCGTCTGCGTGGCCATCACGTGCTCGACCTCGCTCGTGCCGATACCGTGCGCCAGCGCACCGAAGGCGCCGTGCGTGCTGGTGTGGCTGTCGCCGCACACCACCGTCATGCCCGGCAGCGTGGCGCCGTTCTCCGGGCCGATCACGTGCACGATGCCCTGGCGCTTGTCGAGGAACGGGAAGTAGGCCGCGGCGCCGAAGGCCTTGATGTTGGCGTCCAGCGCAACGACCTGCTGCTTGCTGGTCGGGTCCTCGATGCCGTCGTAGCCACGCTCCCAGCCGGTGGTGGGCGTGTTGTGGTCGGCGGTGGCCACGATGGAGCTCGTGCGCCACACCTTGCGGCCGGACAGGCGCAGGCCTTCGAAGGCCTGCGGGCTCGTCACCTCGTGCACCAGGTGGCGGTCGATGTACAGCACCGCGGTGCCGTCTTCCTCGGTGTGCACGACGTGCTCGTCCCAGAGCTTGTCATAGAGCGTCCTGGCGTTCATGGCTTGGAGCCTCCTTCAGGAGAAACGGGATTGTGATCGGCCTGCGTCGCGGTCACCGCGTCGACGAAGCGCTGCACCACCGTCGGCAGCACCTCCTGCCGCCGCACGGTCAGCAGGTAGTCGCGGCGGGCCCAGGGCTCGGCCAGCGCCAGCACCTTCACGCCGAACACCTGGGCCAGGCGACGTGCGGTGGCCGCGGGCATCACGGCCACACCCAGGCCGGCCTCGACGAGCTGGGCGATGGCCTCGAAGCCGCGCACCTGCAGCCGTGCCTTCAGCGGCCGGCCGGCGCCTTCGGCCTCGGCGCGCATCAGCTCGTGGGCGGCGGCGCCATGGTGCAGGCCGACGATGTCGTGTTCCAGCAGCTGCTCGAAGCGAACGCTCTTGCGCCGCGCCAGCACGTGGGCGGCCGGCACCCTCACCGCCAGGTCGCCTT
>JAEUPC010000067.1 GCA_016789865.1 Rubrivivax sp. | reverse complement strand
CTCGAGGTCGGCAAGACCTACCGGCTGCACCTGACGGCGATGGACTACAACCACGGCTTCTCGCTGCAGCCGGCCAACATCAACATCCAGATGGTGCCCGGCTTCGAGCACGTGGTCACCGTCACGCCCAATCAGACCGGCACCTACTCGGTGGTGTGCAACGAGTACTGCGGCATCGGCCACCACAAGATGGTCGGCCGCATCTACGTCAAGTGAGGAGGGTGTGATGAGCACGGCAACCACTTACCGCACCTGCCCGCGCTCGGGCCTGCAGTTCGAGCGCAACGCCGAGAACCTGATGAAGGCCAACGCCTTCGTCGCCGTCGTCTGGCTGCTCGTCGGCGGCCTCCTGGCCATCGGCGTGGTGATGACGCGCTGGCCGGCCTTCCGCTGGCTCGAGGCCGACACCTTCTACATGGTGCTCACGGCGCACGGCATTGACATGCTGATCTTCTGGATCATCTTCTTCGAGATCGCGATCCTGTATTTCGCAAGCTCGACGCTGCTGCGCTGTCGGCTGGCGACACCGAAGATGGCCTGGCTGGCCTTCGCGCTGATGCTGATCGGCTCGGTCACCAACAACATCGCGGTTTTCCGCGGCGCCAGCAGCGTGATGATGACGAGCTACGTGCCGATGATGGCCGAGCCGAGCTTCTACCTCGGACTCATCCTGTTCGCCGTGGGCGCGCTGATCGGCTGCTTCGTCTTCTTCGGCACGCTGGTGGTGGCCAAGCGCGAGAAGACCTACGAAGGCTCGGTGCCGCTGGTCACCTTCGGCGCCATCACCGCGGCCATCATCGCGGTGTTCACCATCGCCTCGGGCGCCATCATCCTGATCCCGACCTGGCTGATGTCGCTGGGCGTGGTCCAGTCGGTGGACGCGCTCGTCTACCGCACCATCTGGTGGGCGTTCGGCCACAGCTCGCAGCAGATCAACGTCGCCGCGCACATCTCGGTGTGGTACCTGGTAGCGGCCATCGCCTTCGGCGCCAAGCCGATGAGCGAGCGCGTCAGCCGCGTCGCGTTCCTCTTGTACATCCTGTTCCTGCAGCTGGCCAGCGCGCACCATCTGCTGGCCGACCCGGGCCTGAGCACCGGCTGGAAGGTCGTCAACACCAGCTACTTCATGTACTTCGCGGTGCTGGCCTCGATGTTGCACGGCCTGACGATTCCCGGCGCGATGGAAGTGGCGCAGCGCCAGAAGGGCTTCACCAAGGGCCTGTACGAGTGGCTGCGCAAGGCGCCGTGGGGCAACCCGACGTTCTCGGGCGTGTTCATCGCGCTCATCGGCTTCGGGTTCCTGGGCGGCATCTCGGGCGTGATGATGGGCACCGAGCAGCTGAACATGCTGATCCACAACACCATCTACGTGCCCGGGCACTTCCATGCCACGGTGGTGATCGGCACCACGCTCACCTTCATGGCACTGACCTACTACCTGATCCCGGTGCTGTTCAGGCGCGAGATGATCAACCCGGGGCTGGCGAAGTGGCAGCCGTATCTGTTCGGCTTCTCGATGTACGCGCTGGCGTTGGTGATGATGGGCGCGGGCACGCTGGGGGTGGCGCGCCGGCATTGGGACATGGCCTTCCAGGGCGCGGCTCTGGCCTACGAGTGGCCGGGCGCGGCGTACCTGATGATGGGGCTGGTGGGCCTCACCGGCATGGCCGCCATCGTCGGCGGCGCGATCTACATCTACATCACGGTGGGCTCGCTGCTGTGGGGCAAGAAGCTCGACGCCGGCAGCGAAAGCGCGAAGTTCACGCCGGTGCCGCGTGCGGCGCCGACGGTGGCCGCGCAGAGCTACGGCTCGATGGGCTTCGCGGCGCCGGGCACCTTCGCGCTGGCGATGGTGTTCCTGCTCGCCTTCGTGCTGTACTACTTCATCAACTGGCGCTACCTCGGCACGCTGTGGGGCCTGAGCTGAGCGGGGGGAGGAGGCGATGAAGGTGCTCACCGACTCCTCTGCGGCGGCGCTGGGCGCCGCCCCCGTCGCGGCAGGTGCCGCCGGCGCTGCGGCCCAAGGCACGCGCGCCGGCTGGCGCACCGTGCTCGGCATCTTCAAGCTGCGCATCGGCGTGCTCATCATGGTCACCGCGCTAGGCGGCTACGCCGCGATGCCCGCCGGTGCCGCCACCGGGCTGCAGGTGTTCGTGATGGCGCTGGGCGTGCTGGTGGCGGCCGCGGCCGCCGGCGCCTTCAACCAGTTCGTCGAAGCCGACAGCGACCGCCTGATGCCGCGCACGCGCGGGCGCGCCTTCGCCAGCGGCGCGTTGCCGCGCAGTGCGGGCTGGTTGGCGCTGATCGGCCTGATGCTTGCCGCTGCGGTGGCGGCGTCGGCCTGGTTCGTGAATCCGGTGGCCGCCGGCTTCACGCTGGCCGGCGCGCTCACCTACGCCGGCGTCTACACGCTCGGGCTGAAGCGCCGCACGGCGTGGAACATCGTCATCGGCGGGCTCTCCGGCAGTTTTGCCGTGCTGGCCGGGGCCGCGGCGGCTTCACCCGCGCTCGGCCCCGGGGCCTGGGCGTTGGCCCTCGTGCTGTTCCTGTGGACACCGCCGCACTTCTGGAGCCTGGCGATCGCCAACGAGGCCGAGTACCGCGCAGCCGGTGTGCCGATGCTGCCGGTGGTGGTGGGCCCGGCGCGTGCGGCGCGCATCGTGCACGCCAACGCGATGGTGCTGGTGGCCGCGTCATTGCTGCCACTGGCCTGCGGGGCCGGCTGGGTGGTGGCCGTCGGGGCGCTGGCAGGTGGCGCGCATTTCCTGCGCAAGACGCATGCGCTGGCCCGCGCCCCCGGGCGCAAGACGGCGCTGGGCGCCTTCTTCGCTTCGATGGTGCAGCTGAGCGTGCTGCTCGCTGCGGTGGTGGTCGATGCGGCGATGCGGTGAAGCCCGAACCCGCGCCTGGAGAACCGCGCTCGCAGGGCTCGTGCTCCTGCTGCTGGGCCTGAGCGGCACCGCCGGCGCCGGCGACACCGCCGGCCGCGGCAGTGCGCCCGGCGCAGCCGACGCTGCGGCGCTGCCGCGCCTGAACGAAGCCGAGGCCCTGCGCCTGGGCCAGGAGGCCCTTGGGCGGCCGGTGCCCGACCTGATGCTGCTGGACCGCGAGCGCCGCCCGGTGCGGCTGGCCGGCTACCGCGGCAAGCCGCTCTTGGTGAGTTTCATCTACACCGGCTGCTTCCAGATCTGCCCGACGCAGACGCGCGCGCTGCACGAGGCGGTGCGCGGGTTGCAGCGCATGATCGGCCCGCACCAGTTCAACGTGGTCAGCATCGGCTTCAACCAGCCGTTCGACGACCCCGAGGCGATGCGCTCGTTCGCGCGTCAGCACCGCATCGACGAGGGGAACTGGGAGTTCCTGTCGCCGCCGCGCGACGCGGTGGAAAGACTCACGCGCGAGTTCGGCTTCAGCTACGTCGCCACGCCCGCCGGCTTCGACCATGTGCTCGGCGTCACCGTCGTCGATGCCGAGGGCCGCATCCACGCGCAGGTCTACGGCGACAAGCTGCGTGCCGACCAGCTCGGCCGGCCGCTGCGCCAGCTGCTGCTCGATGCGCCCTGGGCCGACAACGCGGCGCTGTCGACGCTGTCGGCAGTGGTGGAGCGCGTGCGCATCCTGTGCACGGTGTACGACCCCGACACCGGCGAGTACCGCTACGACTGGAAGCTGATCTTCGAGCTGATCGGCGGCCTGCTCTTCTTCGGCAGTGTGGCGATCTACCTCGGGCTCGACGCGCTCGAGCGTCGGCGGCGCCGGCGTGCCGCGATGGGGGGCTCGCCATGCCCGGCCTCGAAAGTCTCCGGCAGCGCGGCCTGAGCGGTTGGCGCGCCGCGGAGCGGCTTGCCGACCAGGTCTTCGGCTCGGCGGCCAACCCGCTCAGGCACCTGGGGGCCATCGGCATGCTGGCGTTCTGGCTGCTGGCCGCCAGCGGTGTGCTGCTGTACATCTTCTTCGAGACCTCGGTGCGCGAGGCGCACGCGTCGATCGAAGCGCTGGCGCACTGGCCGCTGGCCAGCGGCCGGCTGCTGCGCGGCATGCACCGCTATGCCGCCGACCTGCTGGTGCTGGCGATGGCGCTGCACCTCGTGCGCGAGTGGCTGGTCGGCCACGAGCGCGGCGTGCACCGCTTCGCGTGGCTCACCGGCGTGGCGCTGATCGGTTTCGTCTTCGTGGCCGGCATCGGCGGCTTCTGGCTGAATTGGGACCGGCTCGGCCAATACTCGGCCGTGGCCACCGCGGAGTGGATCGACGCGCTGCCGGCCTCGGTGCGGCCGTTCGCCACGCCGTTCGCGCGCAACTTCCTGGCTGGCGCGGTGGACGACCGCTTGTTCTCGCTGTTCGTCTTCGTGCACATCGGGGTGCCGCTCTTGCTGCTGTTCGGCCTGTGGTTCCACGTGCAGCGCCTCACGCGCGCGGCGGTGTGGCCGCCGCGCGCGGTGGCCCTCGGGCTGATCGTGGCGCTGGGCGCGCTGGCGCTGGTGCGGCCGGTGACGAGCCATCCGCCGGCCGATCTGAGCGCCATGCCCGAAGCGCTCAGGCTGGACTGGATGGTGCTCTTCGTGCATCCGATGGTCGACGCCACCTCGGCCGGTTTCGTGTGGGCGCTGGTGGCGGCGCTGACGCTGCTGCTGTTCGGCCTGCCCTTCCTGCCCTTCCTGCGTTCCGTGCTCACCCGCCCGACAGCGCGCCGCGCGGCCGCCGCGCGTGCGCCGGTGGCGGTGGTCGATGCGGCCAACTGCAACGGCTGCCGCCGCTGCCAGGCCGACTGCCCCTATGCGGCGGTGACGATGGTGCCGCATCCGAACCAGCGCATCGGCCGCTCGCTCGCCGTCGTCGACGCCGACCTGTGCGCCAGCTGCGGCATCTGCGCCGGCGCCTGCCCGTCGTCGACGCCGTTCCGGCGCGCCGAGCAGCTCGTCACCGGCATCGACATGCCGCAGCGCCCGGTGGCCGCGCTGCGACGCCAACTGCAGCGGGCCCTGGCCGCGTCGAAGGCGGCGCGGCCGCTGGTCGTCTTCGGCTGCGACGAGGGAGCACAGGGCGCGCGCAGCGCCGCGCTGCAGGCCGGCGACGTGAGTGTGATCGGCGTCGTGTGTGCGGGCCAGCTGCCGCCATCGTTCGTCGAGTACGCGCTGCGCGATGGCGCCGCCGGCGTGCTGGTGGCGGCGTGCAACGAGGGCGGCTGCGAGTTCCGCTTCGGCGAGCGCTTCGCGCGCGAACGGCTGGCGGGCACGCGCGAGCCGCACCTGCGCGCGGGGGTGGGCGGTGAACGCCTCGAGCTGGTGTTCGCCGGGCGCGGCGACGAGGCGCGGCTCGTCGCGGCGCTGGAACGGCTGCGGCGCCGCGTCGGCGCACTGCCCGAGCCCGAGCCCGAACCCGAACCCACGCAGGCCGGGCCGCGCGGCGCCGTGCCAACATCGCTGCCTGCGTCTCGTACCGCGGCCGCCCCGGCCGCCGATTCACTGCGCTGCGGCCATGCCTGAACCTTCGGTCACCCGCCACACGCCGGGCCGACTCGCCTGGGCCGGGCAGGCGGTGCTGTACGCGCTGTTCGCGCTGTTCGTCGGCGCCTTCTCGCAATGGCCCACCTATCACCACCTCGGCCCGCACGATGCGCTCGTCAAGGTGAGCTTCGTGCGCGTGGGCAAGCCGGTGGGCGACTGCCGGCGCCTGAGCGATGCCGAATTGGCCAGGCTGCCGCCGAACATGCGCGCGGCCACCGTGTGCCCGCGTGAACGTTCGCCGCTGCAGGTGCAGGTGCAGATCGACGGCCGCACGGTGCTCGACCGCAGCGCGTTGCCGGCCGGTTGGGCGAAGGACGGCGCCTCGGCGATGTACGAGCGCATCGTCGTGCCGGCGGGTGAGCGCCGCATCGCCGTGCGCCTGACCGACGACGTGCGCGCCCGCGACGCCGGCTGGCGGCGCGAGGAAGTCCGCGCGCTGGTGCCGGGCCAGGTGCTGGTGATCGACTTCGACGCCGAGAAGGGCGGCATCACGCTGCAATGAACCTCACGCTCCTCAAGCTCGTGCTCACGCCGCGCCGGCGCGCACAACCACCGCAGCGGACCGAAACCCACGGTGGCGCGGTCACGGCGTCGACGCCGGCGGACTACCTGCTGCCTGCGATCGGCGAGCACGAGCGCACGCTCGCGCGGCGCTGGCTGGTGCTGGCGCTGGCCGCGTTGATCGGCTCGGGCCTGTTCTCGGTGCTGCTGGTGCTGGCGCGCACGCCGCACGTCAACGCGTTGCTGCCCGCGGGCGACTTCTTCCGCGTCGCGCTCGTCGTGCACGTGGACCTGTCGGTGCTGGTGTGGTTCGTGGCCATCGCCGGCTTGCTGTGGAGCGTGAACCTGCGCTCGGCGACGCATGACGTGGCGCAGGTGACGTGGCCGTCGCAGCCGCGGCAAGCGCCCTGGGTGAGGCACGGGCTCGCGCTGGCGTGGGGCGCGTGCGCGCTCGGCGCGCTGGGCATGGCGGCGGCGGCCTTCGTCGAGCCCGGCCGCGCGGTGATGGCCAACTACGTGCCGGTGCTGGACAGCGCGACCTTCCGCACCGCGCTGCTCGTCTTCGGCGGTGGCGCGACGCTGCTGGTCGTCATCGCCCTCGCGCGGCCGGCGCCGGTGGGGGTGGCGGTCACCGGCACCGGGGCCTTGCGCTTCGGGCTGCATGCGAGCGTCGTCGCCGCGGCGGTCGCCGTGCTCGCCTTCGGCGGGTCGCTCGCCGTCGTGCCGCGCTCGCTGCCCGCCGAGGCTTACTACGAGATCCTGTTCTGGGGCGGCGGCCACGCGCTGCAGTTCACCTGGACGCTGCTGATGCTGGTGGCCTGGCTCGTGCTCGCGCAGGCCTGCGGCGCGCGCGTGCCGCTGTCGCCGCGCATCGTGCTGCTGCTGTTC
>JAEUPC010000066.1 GCA_016789865.1 Rubrivivax sp. | reverse complement strand
TCGAAGTTCTGGCTGCCCTCGGGGCCCATGTCGGACCACCAGCTGAGGTAGTTGGGCTGCCACTGCTCGAGCGCGCGCTGCAGCGTGCGGTCTTCGCTGAGGTTGACGTTGTTGGGGATCTTCTCGCTGTAGTTGATGGTGCTCATGGCTCGTCCTGGTTGAGTGTTCGGTGGGGCCGTGTGAATCAGACGCGATTCCAGTCGAAGGCCGCCTTGTCGCCCTTGCCGTAGACCTTCAAGGCACCCTTGTCGCCGACGGCGTTGGGGCGCTGGAAGATCCAGTTCTGCCACGCGGTGAGCCGCCCGAACACGCGCGTGTGCATGTTCTCCTTGCCGTTGAAGCGCAGGTTGGCTTCCATGCCGGTGAGCGCATCGGGGCTCATCGCCACGCGCTCCTCCAGCGCCAAACGCACCTCGTCGGCCCAGTCGATGTCGTCGGGGGCGCTGGTCACCAGCCCGAGCGCCGCGGCCGCAGGCGCGGCCAGCGGCTGGCCGAGCTGGGCGCGCACTGCGTCCAGCGCGGGCTGCTCGCCGTAGAAGCGGCGCGCCAGGCGGTGCTCGCCGGTGGCCATGGGGTAGGTGCCGAAGTTGATCTCGCCCGCGGCGATCTTCGGCGTCTTGCCGGCGTCGTCCAGCGCCAGCTGGTACTGGCGGTCGCAGGCCAGCGCCAGCTCGAGGTACGTGCCGGCGAAGCACGAGCCCGGCTCGATGAGCGCGAACAGGCTGCGCGAAGACACGTCGATGCGGCTCAACGTGCGGCGCAGCAGGCCCAGCGTCTCGCGCACGAACCAGTGGCTGCGCTGGGCCAGCAGCACGGCGTCCATCTGCTGCACGGCGGCGGCATCGCCTTGCGTCTTGAAGACCCAGGTGCCGATGTCCAGTTCGTTGGTGCGCATCGACAGGATGGCGTCGTCCAGCTCGCGCGCCAGCACGAGCGGGAACCACTGCGCGCCGGCGGCTTCGATGGCGGCGACGTCGCTTTCCACCGGCTTGGTCGGGGCCTTGACGGTGAAGGTGGCCAGGCGCTTGGTCCGGTCGATCTCCACCGTGACCGTCGAGTAGCGCAGCGCATCGGCTTCGATGGTGCGGGCCAGCGGCGGCAGCACCACCCCCTTGGCGCCCGCGCCGGGGCCGGGCCGCTGGCTGGACTGGGCGAGCTTCAGCGCGCGCTCCTGCACCGCGGCGGCAAACTGCGCCGGCTTGGCGATGGCGTCCACCAGCCGCCAGTCGACGGCCTTCTGGCCGCGCACGCCTTCCTGGCTGGTGCAGAAGATGTCGGCCAGGTCGTGGCGTACCTTGCGCTTGTCGGTCACGCGCGTCAGGCCACCGGTGCCGGGCAGCACGCCCAGGAGCGGCACCTCGGGCAGGCTGACCGCCGAACTGCGGTCGTCGACCAGCAGGATCTCGTCGCAGGCCAGCGCCACTTCGTAGCCGCCGCCGGCGCAGGCGCCGTTGACGGCGGCCAGGAACTTCAGGCCCGAGTGCTGGCTGCTGTCTTCGAAGCCGTTGCGCGTCTCGTTGGTGAACTTGCAGAAGTTCACCTTCCAGGCGTGGCTCGACAGGCCGAGCATGAAGATGTTGGCGCCCGAGCAGAACACCTTGTCCTTCAGGCTCGTCAGCACCACGGCCTGCACCTCGGGGTGCTCGAAGCGGATGCGGTTGATTGCATCGTTGAGCTCGATGTCCACGCCCAGGTCGTAGCTGTTGAGCTTGAGCTTGTAGCCGGGGCGCAGGCCGGCGTTCTCGTCGAAGTCGGCGCCCAGGGTGGCGACGGGGCCTTCGAACTTCAGCTTCCAGTGCCTGTACTGGCTCGGGTGGGTCTGGTACTCGACGCGCGCAGCGGCGGCGGTGGTGGAGGACAGGCTCATGTCAGATGTCTCCTGGTTGGTGTAGCAAAGTGCATGATTGGGTGACGCGATGAAATGCATCATAGTGCTTGTATTGGAGTCGCGTCAAGCACTTTGATGCATCTTTCAGATAAGTGTCAACCCTGATTCAGCGCTTCGCGGACCAGTTCGATCAGGGCGGCCAGGGTCTGCTTCAATGGGGCGGCGCTGGTATCGAGCTTGAAGTCCGCCTTCGAATAGAAGGCCGCCCGGCCCGCCAGGATGCTCTTCAGGTCGTCCATCGCCTCCTTGCTGGCTGCCGTGCCCCCCATCGGGCGCATGTCGCCCTGCGCGACGACGCGCTTCATGTGGTCTTCGGGGTCGGCGTGCAGCCACACGGTGGTGCAGTGGGCGAGCAGCAGGTTGAAGGTGGCCGGGTCGGACACCATGCCCCCGGGCACCGCGATCACGGCTTCGGGGTAGATCTGGATCGCCTCCTCCAGCGCGCGGCGCTCGTAGCGGCGGTAGGCGTTCTGCCCGTACAGCGCCTGGATCTCGTTGATCGTGCAGCCGGCGAACTGCTCGATCTGGCGCGACAGCTCGACGAACGGGAAGTCCAGGTCCTTCGCGAGCCCCTCGCCAAGCGTCGTCTTGCCCGCGCCCCGCAGGCCGATCAGCGCCACCCGGCGGCTGCGCCCGGCGCCACGCTCGCTGTTGGCGCCGCCGGTGCCCAGCGCTTCGCCGACGAGCACGCGCACGCGCCGCAGCGTGGCGTCGTCTCGGCCCTCGAGCAACTCGCGCAGCAGCAGCCATTCGGGCGAGGTGGTGGTCACGTCGCCGATCAGTTCGGCCAGCGAGCACTGCAGCGCCTGCGCCACCTGGTGCAGGATGAGGATGGAGGCATTGCCCAGCCCGTACTCGAGGTTGGCCAGGTGCCGCTCACTGACATCGGCGCTGGCCGCCAGCGCCTTGCGCGTGATGCCGCGGCGCGAACGCAATGCGCGCACGCGTTCACCCAGCACCACGAGGAAGGGGTGCTTGTCGTCTTCGCCAGGTGCTGGCGGGGCGAGGGGTGCCGCTCGTGGCCGTCCGGCCGCGGCCATTCCCTCGGCCGACGTCTTTGGCGCAGCCTGCGGCGCTGGCGCGGGGCTGTCGCCCTGGCGGGGGCGGGCGGCACCGTTGCGCGTCAGCTCCCCTGTTGTTCTGGCTTGATGCAATATATTGCTTGACATGCGATCAACGTCACGGATACAGTTCGTGCAAGCACAATACTGCACCAGCCGCTGAAAGACAAGCCCAAGGTGCAATCGGCTTCAACTTCCGATGAGGGTCCGAGCATGTCTGCCCAATCCGCTCCCGCGATCACGCCCGAGGCCTTTCGCGAATGCATTGCCGACCTGACGGCGCAGCTGCAGGGCCGCGCGCTGAACGACGAGCTCGACAACTGGCTGAACGCCCACCACGGCAGCGCCTCACCCACCTTTGCCGCGCTGGCCGAGGCCTGCCGCATCGGTGTGCGTGACGGATGGCTGTGCGAGCGCGAGGGCGGCGGCATCAAGTACGGCCGCACCTTCAAGCCCGCCGACGACCTGCACGGCTTCTCGGTGGACGTGGTCGACATGAACGACTGCGCCGGGCCGCACCACGTGCACCCGCTGGGCGAGATCGACCTGATCATGCCCGTGCAGGGCGATGCGCAGTTCGACGGCCGCGGCGCCGGCTGGTGCGTCTATGGTCCGGGCAGCGCGCACCGCCCGACCGTCACGCGCGGCCGCGCACTCGTGCTGTACCTGCTGCCGCAGGGGCAGATCCAGTTCACCCGCTGACTAGGGCCGGACCGACCGCCCAGTGACGGGCGAGGGCGTTGCAGGCCCCGACATCGACGACAACACTTCAAGTTCCACCGGAGACAACCATGAGCACCCCAGAGATCGCGGGCGTGGCTGCGCCCCCTGACCGCTTCAACTTCGCGCAGCATCTGCTGGCGCTGAACGCCTCGCGCGCGGCCAAGCCCGCGTTCGTCGACGACCAGGGTGCCATCACCTACGGCCAGCTCGACGAGCGCGCGCGCCGCCTCGCCGCCGGCCTGCGCAGCCTGGGGCTGAAGCGCGAAGAGCGCGTGCTGCTGTTGATGCACGACACCACCGAGTGGCCGGTGGCCTTCCTCGGCGCCATCTACGCCGGCGTGGTGCCGGTGGCGGTGAACACGCTGCTCACCGCCGACGACTACGCCTACATGCTGGAGAACTCGCGCTCGCAGGCGGTGCTGGTCTCGGGCGCGCTGCTGCCCGCGGTGAGCGCGGCGATGACGCGCAGCGAGCACGAGGTCCGGCAGGTCATCGTCGCGCGCCCGGTGGCGCCGTTGCATGCCGCAGAGGTGGACTTCGAAGCCTTCCTCGGCAGCCATGCGCCGGCCGCCCAGCCCGCGGCCACCGGCGCCGACGAGCCCGCGTTCTGGCTGTACTCCTCCGGCTCCACCGGCCGGCCCAAGGGCACCGTGCACTCGCAGGCCAATCCCTACTGGACCGCCGAGCTGTACGGCAAGGGCGTGCTCGGCCTGACCGAGCGCGACGTGTGCTTCAGCGCCGCCAAACTGTTCTTCGCCTATGGCCTGGGCAACGCGCTGACCTTCCCGATGACCGTGGGCGCGACGACGATCCTGATGCCCGAGCGGCCCACGCCCGAGGCCACCTTCAAGCGCTGGCTCGGCAGCGTGGCCGGCGTCAAGCCCACGGTGTTCTACGGTGCTCCCACCGGCTTTGCCGGCATGCTGGCCAACCCCGCGCTGCCCAAGAGGCACGAGGTGGCACTGCGCCTGGTGTCCAGCGCCGGCGAGGCGCTGCCGGCCGAGATCGGCGAGCGCTTCAAGGCGCATTTCGGCGTGGACATCGTCGACGGCATCGGTTCCACCGAGATGCTGCACATCTTCCTGAGCAACACGCCCGGCCAGGTGCGCTACGGCACCACCGGCTGGCCGGTGCCGGGCTACGAGATCGAGCTGCGCGGCGAAGGCGGGGCCCCGGTGCCCGACGGCGAGCCGGGCGACCTGTACATCCACGGCCCCAGTTCGGCGCTGATGTACTGGGGCAACCGCGTCAAGACGCGCGAGACCTTCCAGGGCAGCTGGACCAAGAGCGGCGACAAGTACGTGCACAACGCCGACGGCACCTACACCTACAGCGGCCGCAGCGACGACATGCTCAAGGTCAGCGGCATCTACGTCAGCCCCTTCGAGGTGGAAGCCACGCTGGTGCAGCACCCGGCGGTGCTGGAAGCCGCCGTCATCGGCAAGGAAGACGGCGAGGGGCTGACCAAGACCAAGGCCTTCGTCGTCCTCAAGCCCGGCACCGCGGTGACCGAGGAAGACCTCAAGGCCTTCGTGAAGGACCGCCTGGCGCCCTACAAGTACCCACGCTTCATCGAGTTCGTGGCCGACCTGCCCAAGACGGCCACCGGCAAGATCCAGCGCTTCAAGCTGCGCGAACTCGAGGCCCGCCGCTGAAGTGGCCGAGGGTGTGATGCGAACACGTTGCGTGCATGTCGACTGGGCCGGCCGCCGCGTGCGGCTGGAGGTCGCGTGGGTCGGCCCCGGCGCAGACGAGGCGGGCGCCTCGGCCCCGCTGATGGTCTTCCTGCACGAGGGCCTCGGCTCGGTGGCGATGTGGCGCGACTTCCCCGAGCGCCTGTGCACCGAGCTCGGCCTGCGCGGCCTCGTCTACTCGCGCCCGGGCTACGGGCGCAGCACGCCGCGCGCCCCCGGCGAGCGCTGGCATGCGGACTTCATGCACCGCCAGGCCCACGAGGTGCTGCCGGCGTTGCTCGAGGCGCTGGCCATCGATCCGCGCCGCACGCCCACCTGGCTCTACGGGCACAGCGATGGCGGCTCGATCGCGCTGCTGTACGCCGCGCGCTGCGCCGCTGCGAGCCCGAGCCTGCCGCTGGCCGGTGCCATCGTCGCCGCGCCGCACATCCTCGTCGAAGACATCAGCGTGCGCAGCATCGAGGCGGCGCGCCGAGCCTACGTCGAGACCGATCTGCGCCAGCGCCTGGCGCGGTACCACGACGACCCCGACTCGCCCTTCTGGGGCTGGAACGACATCTGGCTCGACCCCGCGTTCCGCCGCTGGTCGATCGAAGAGGAAATCGGCGCCATCCGCTGCCCCGTGCTCGCGCTCCAGGGCGTGGACGACGAGTACGGCACGCTCGAACAGATTCACGGCATCGCGCGGCGCCACACGGGCACGCGCCTGGTTGAACTGCCCGAGTGCGGCCACTCGCCGCACCGCGACCAGCCCGATGCCGTGATCCACGCCGTGCGCGGTTTTGTGGCGGCTTTGGGGCACACTGCCAAGCCTTCCCTGCACGCTCAACTTACCTGAGGAGATCTACGTGAAAACCCGACGTTCACATCTGAAGATCCTGGCCGCCGCCGCCGCGATGAGCCTGGCCGGCATGGCGGCCCCCGCGCTGGCGCAGGGCGCCAAGGTCAAGGTCGGCCTGATGCTGCCCTACACCGGCACCTTCGCGGCATTGGGCAACGCCATCGAGAACGGCTTTCGCCTGCACATCGCCGAGCAGGGCGGCAAGCTCGGTGGCCGCGAGATCGAGTTCGTCAAGGTCGACGACGAGAGCGACCCCGCCAAGGCCACCGACAACGTGAACAAGCTGGTCAAGCGCGACAACGTCGACGTGCTGGTCGGCACCGTGCACAGCGGTGTGGCCATGGCGATGGCGCGCGTGGCCAAGGAGAGCGGCACGCTGCTCATCGTGCCCAACGCGGGCGCGGGCGCGGTCACCGGCGCGATGTGCTCGGCCAACATCTTCCGCTCGAGCTTCAGCAACTGGCAGCCCGGCTACGCGATGGGCGAAGTGGTGGCCAAGAAGGGCCACAAGAAGGTCGTCACCATCACCTGGAAGTACGCCGCCGGCGACGAGAGCGTGGCGGGCTTCAAGGAGGCCTACACCAAGAGCGGCGGCCAGATCGTCAAGGAACTCAGCCTGCCGTTCCCGGGCGTGGAGTTCCAGGCGCTGTTGACGGAGATTGCCTCCATCAAGCCCGACGCGGTCTACACCTTCTTCGCCGGCGGCGGCGCGGTGAAGTTCGTCAAGGACTACGCCGCGGCGGGCCTGAAGAAGAACATCCCGTTGTACGGCGCGGGCTTCCTGACCGACGGCACCCTCGAGGCCCAAGGCGCCGATGCCGACGGCCTGCTGACCACGCTGCACTACGCCGACGGCCTGAACACGCCCAAGGACAACGCGTTCCGACTGGCCTACGTCAAGGCCTACAAGCTGCAGCCCGACGTGTACGCGGTGCAGGGCTACGACGCGGCACAGATGCTGGGCATCGGCCTGAATGCGGTGAAGGGCGACCTGACGAAGAAGGCCGCCTTCGCCGAAGCGCTGCGCAAGGCCAAGGTCGACAGCCCGCGCGGCCCGTTCACGCTGGGCAAGAACCACGACCCCGTGCAGGACTTCTATCTGCGCCAGGTGGGTGGCAAGGAAAACAAGTCGATCGGCATCGCGTCGAAGTCGCTCGCCGACCCCGGCCGCGGCTGCAAGATGTGATTGGCCGGGCCCGCAAGGGCCCGTGCAGCGCCGCTTCGGCGCCCCTGCGGCGCCCCTGAACTGTTCTCGTGAGCCGCCCGCTGCGCGCGTTGCCGCCGCGGGCTGGCCGAGGTCACGCCCATGGATCTATCGACCTTCCTCATCCAGTGCCTGAACTCGCTGCAGTACGGGCTGCTGCTGTTCCTGGTGGCCAGCGGCCTGACGCTGATCTTCGGCATCATGGGCGTGATCAACCTCGCGCACGGCAGCTTCTACATGATCGGCGCGTACATGGCGTATGCGCTGGCGCCGATCGTCGCGGCCACCTTCGGCGGCGGCTTCTTCGCCACGCTGCTGGTGGGCGTGGTGCTCTCTGTGCTGCTGGGCTACGTGCTCGAGTGGGCCTTCTACAGCTACCTCTACGAGCGTGAGCACCTGCAGCAGGTGCTGATGACCTACGCGCTGATCCTCGTGTTCGAGGAGCTGCGCAGCCTCATCGTCGGTGACGATGTCTACGGCGTGAAGGCGCCGCCGTTCCTGGCCGGCACCATTCCGCTGGGCGACGTGATGACCTACCCGGTCTATCGCTTGTTCATCAGCGCGGTGTGCCTGCTGCTGGCGGGGGGCATGTGGTTCGTGTTCACGCGCACGCGGCTGGGAATGATGATCCGCGCCGGCAGCACCGGCGTGCCGCAGCGCGAGATGGTGCAAAGCCTGGGCATCGACATCAAGTTCCTGTACCGCGTGGTGTTCGCCGCGGGCGTGGCCATCGCGGTGCTGGCCGGCATGGTGGCCGCGCCGGTGAGTTCGGTCTACCCGGGCATGGGCAACCAGGTGCTGATCATCTGCTTCGTGGTGGTGGTGATCGGCGGCATCGGCTCGATCCGCGGCGCCCTCGTGGCGGCGCTCCTGATCGGCGTGGTCGATACCTTCGGCAAGGTGCTGCTGCCGCAGGCTGCCGGCATGCTGGTGTATGTGCTGATGGCAGTGATCCTGCTGTGGAAGCCCGACGGGCTGTTCAAGGCCGGGTGAGGGTGAACCACATGGACCGATCCAAGTACCTCTTTGTCGCACTCGCCTTCGCGGCGCTGGCGATCTACCCGGTGTTCGCCGGCAATTTCGGCATCGATCTGGTCACCAAGATCATGATCTACGCCATCTTCGCGTTGTCGCTGGAGCTGCTGGTGGGCGGCACCGGGCTCGTGTGCTTCGGGCAGGCGGCGTTCTTCGGCCTCGGCGCCTATGCGGTGCTGTGGTTCTCGCCCCAGGGCGAAGGGGCCAACCTGGCGTGGCTGCTGCCGGCGTGCATCGTGGTGGCGGGTGTCTATGCCGCGGCGGTGGGGGCGCTGTCGCTGCGCACCAAGGGCGTGTACTTCATCATGGTCACGCTGGCCTTCGCGCAGATGGCGTACTACGTCATCCACGACACGCCCATCGGCGGCGGCACCGACGGCATCTACCTGGACGCCAAGCCCGGGCTCGGCACGCTGATCGTGCTGGACCAGGCGGTGCCGATGTACCTCTTCACGCTTGCCTGCCTGGCGCTGGCGTTCGGCTTTCTCGCGTTGCTCTTGCGCTCGCGCTTCGGGCGGGCCCTGGCGGGCATCCGCGTCAACGAGCAGCGCATGCGCGCCACGGGCTTCTCCACCTACCCGTACAAGCTTGCCGCCTTCACGATCTCCGGCGCGCTGGCCGGGCTGGCCGGGTTCCTCTTCGCGGTGAAGGACGGCTTCGTCAACCCGGAACTGCTGAGCTGGCACCTGTCGGGTTCGGTGCTGATCATGATCATCCTCGGCGGCATCGGCCACCTGCGCGGCGCGCTGATCGGTGCCTTCGCGTTTGCGTTGCTGCAGGAGTTCTTCAAGTCCGAGGCGATCTTCGGCAACTTCGCCAAGCACTGGCACCTGGGGCTGGGCTTCGCGATCATCGCCGCGGTGGCGCTGCTGCCCAAGGGCCTGGTGCAGGTGCCCTCGCGCGTGAGCGAGCAGCTGTACGGCCGCAACCGTGCCGCCACGGCCGAGCAGGAGGCCGCATGAGCACCGGGCAGCCCCCAAGCGCCATTCCCGCAGCGCGCGGCGCAGGCAGCGCCGTGAACACGCACGGCGACATCCTGCTGCGCGGCCGCGACATCACGCGCCGCTGGGGCGGCCTGGTGGCCGTCAACAACGTCTCGATCGAACTCGCGCGCGGCACGGTGCACGCCGTGATCGGCACCAACGGCGCGGGCAAGTCCACGCTCATCAACATCCTGTCGGGTGAGATCCCGCCCAGCGAAGGCGGCGTCGAGCTGCTCGGCCAGGACGTGACGCGGTGGACGCAACCCCGGCGCGCCCGCGCGGGCCTGGGCCGCAGCTACCAGCGCACCACCATCTACCCGAGCTTCACGGTGCTGGAGAACTGCCGCCTGGCGGCGCAGGCGCGCTGGCAGAAGCCGCTCGCGTGGTTCAGCGCTGCCGCCAAGTGCCCCGACAGCACCGCCGCCGCGCGCCAGGCGGCGGCGCGCGCCGGTTTGGCCGATGCGCTGGAGCGCGAAGCGGGGCTGCTCTCGCACGGCCAGAAGCGCCAGCTCGAGATCGCGATGTGCCTGGCCACCGCGCCGCAGGTGCTGCTGCTGGACGAGCCGCTGGCCGGCATGGGCGCCGAGGAAACCGACCGCATGCTCGCGCTGCTCGCTGAGCTGAAGGCGGGCCACGCGATCCTGCTGGTCGAGCACGACATGGACGCCGTGTTCCGCATCGCCGACCGCATCACGGTGATGGTCAACGGCGCCGTGATCGCCAGCGACACGCCCGACGCCGTGCGGGCCAGCGCCGAGGTGCAGGCGGCGTATCTGGGGGGGCACTGAGGTGCAGGACCGCGAACTCATCATCGATGCGCGTGGCGTGCACGCGTGGTACGGCTCCAGCCACGTGCTGCACGGCGTGGACCTGCAGGTGGCGCGCGGCCAGACGGTGGGCCTGCTCGGCCGCAACGGCATGGGCAAGAGCACGCTCATCCGCACGCTGCTGGGCCACGTGGCGCAGCGCGACGGGCACATCGGCTTCTTCGGCGCCGACATGAGCCGCGCCCGGCCGCACCAGGTGGCGCGCGCCGGCGTGGCCTACGTGCCCGAAGGCCGCGGCATCTTCCCCAACCTCTCGGTGCGCGAGAACCTGGTGATGGCTGCCCGCCCCGGGCGCGACGGCCATGACGCCTGGAGCTACGACAAGGTGCTGGCCACCTTCCCGCGGCTGGCCGAGCGGCTCACTAACCTGGGCACGCAGCTCTCGGGCGGCGAGCAGCAGATGCTGTCCATCGGCCGCGCGCTGATGACGCACCCCGAACTGATCATCCTCGACGAAGCCACCGAGGGCCTGGCGCCGCTCATCGTGCTCGAAATCTGGCGCGTCATCGGCGAGATCCGCAAGAGCGGCATCGCCACCCTCATCGTCGACCGCGACTACCGCAGGGTGCTGGCCAACAGCGACCGCGCCGTCGTGCTGCAGAAGGGGCAGGTGGTGCTGGCCGGTGAGTCGCACGAGCTGGCCCGCGGCGCCGAGCTGGCCAACTACCTCGGCGTCTAGGCGCACCGCATCCATCCCCCCCGGACTACTTCAGGAACATCCCATGCTCAGCTATCAGATCCAGGAATTCGGCAAGCCGCTTGCCCAGGCGTTGCGCGACACGCCCCAACCCCAAGGCACCGAAGTAGTGGTGCGCGTCGGCAGCTGCGGCGTGTGCCACAGCGACGTGCACCTGCACGACGGCTACTTCGATCTCGGCAGCGGCAACAAGCTGGACATGTCCCGCGCGCTTGCGCCGCCGCGCACGCTGGGCCACGAGATCGCCGGCACCGTGGTGGCCGTAGGCCCGCAGGCCGAGGGCGTGAAGGTCGGTGACAAGCGCGTGGTGTTCCCGTGGATCGGTTGCGGCCAGTGCACGCTGTGCGCTGCCGGCGACGAGCATCTCTGCAACAAGCCGGCCGCGCTGGGCATCCACCGCGACGGCGGCTTCGCCGATCACGTGCTGGTGCCGCACCCGCGTGTGCTGCTGGAGTACGACCCGCTGCCCGAGGACCAGGCGGCCACGCTCGCCTGCTCGGGCCTCACCGCCTATGGGGCGCTGAAGAAGGTGGGCACCGTCGGCCCCAACGACCCGCTGATGATCATCGGCGCCGGCGGCGTGGGCCTGTCGGGCATCCGGCTGGCCAGGCAGATGTTCGGCGTGGCGCCGATCGTCGTCGAGCTCGACAAGGGCAAGTGGGACATCGCACGCGCGGCCGGCGCCGGCGAACTCATCGACCCCACCGCCGAGGGCGCCGCCAAGGCGCTCGTCAAGGCCACGGGCGGCGGCGTGGCCGCCGCGGTGGACTTCGTCGGGGCGGCATCCACTTTCGCCTTCGGCTTCGGCGCGCTGCGCAAGGCCGGGCGCATCGTCTGCGTCGGCCTGTTCGGCGGCAGCACGCCGATGGTGCCGGCGATGGTGTCGATGAAGGCCGTGAGCGTGATCGGCTCCTACGTCGGCAGCCTGCAGGAAATGCGCGAACTGCTGGCCATCGCGCGCGCAGGCAAGCTGCCGGCGCTGCCGCTTGTCAGCCGCCCGCTGGCGCAGGCCACCGAGGCGCTGGAAGACTTGCGCGCCGGCCGCGTGAAGGGCCGGGCCATCCTGCGCCCGTGAGCCCGCCCGCCCCACCACCCTTCGAGACCGAGACCATGACCACCCCCCGCACCGCGCGGGCGGCGGGCCAGCCTGTGCCGCCCGGCGCCGGCACCCCCGCCGCTACCCCCGACTTCGACATCCACAAGATCAACCCGATGGCGCTGTGGCGCGAGTGGGTCGTGCGCAGCGAAGCGCAGTGGAGCGAGGCCTTGGCCGGCCTGCTGCAGGACCCGCGCGCCGCCGGGCCGCTGAACCGCCAGGTGGAGGAAGCGCGCCACGCGCAACGCCTGTTCGGCGAGATGGCGCAAGGCACGCTGGCGATGGCGAACCTGCCTTCGCGCAGCGACATCGAAGCCCTGGACGAGCGACTGGGTCGCGTCGAAGACGGATTGGCGGCGCTGGGCGCCGAACTCGTGCGCGTGCGCGAGGCGCTGGTGCAGTCGGGCCACAGTGCCGCGGCTGACGCGCAGCCGCCGCGCACGCGCAAGGCGCCTGTGGCCGCGCCGGGCGCCTCATCCGCGCCCGCCGCGCCAAGCGTGCCGGCCGAGCCGGCGGCTGGCGCCGGTGCTGCTTCACGGCGGCAGCCCCGACCCGCCCGCTCGACGAGGCCGGCGTGAGCAGCGCGGCATCGGCATCGGCATCGGCATCGGCCGCGGCTGCGGCGCTGCAGCGGCCCGGCCCGTTCGAGCGCGTGTTGCGCAGCGCTGGCCTGGAGCTGCCCGAACTGGCTCAACTGGCCGGCCCGCTGGGCGTGACGCCGCGCGAGACGGTGCTGGCCATCGGCGCGCTCAAGCTGCACCGCTACCGGCCGCTGGCCGACAGCGTGTACCGCACGCCGCTGCTTGTCGTGACCTCGCTGGTCAACCAGCCCTACATCCTGGACCTGGTGCCGGGGCAGAGCATGGTCGAGCACCTGCTTCGGCAGGGCTACGACGTGTTCCTCGTCGAGTGGGGCCGCGTGCGCAGCGAGCATGCCGGGCTGACGCTCGAAGACCACGTGCTGGACCGGTTGCCGCGCTGCGTGGAACGGGTGCTGCAGCTCACCGGCGAGCGTGAACTCACGATGCTCGGTTACTGTGTCGGCGGGCTCCTGGCGGTGCTGTACGCGGCGCTGCACCCGGGTGCGCCGCTGCGCAACTTCGTCGCCATGGCCACGCCGGTGGACAGCCAGGGCCTCGCGGCCTTGCGCACCTGGATGGGCGAGGGCTTCGATGCCGACGGGCTGCTGGCGCAATACGGCAACGTGCCCGGCGAGTGGGTGCAGAACTCGCTGCGCGCGCTCAAGCCCTTGGGCAAGCTGGCCGGCGCGATGAACTTCTTGAACAACGTGCAGCACCGCGATGCCGTGGCCAGCCACCTGCGCATGGGCAAGTGGGAGACCGACAACCTGCCGTTCCCCGGCGGCGTGTTCCGCCAGATGGTGCGCGACTTCCTGCGCGGCAACCGGCTCGTGCAGGGCGGCTGGCAGATCGGGGGGCGCGTGGCCGACCCCGCGCTCATCACGCAGCCCTTCCTGCACCTGTTGGCGCAGGAGGACCACATCACGCCGTATGCCGCCGCGCACCCGCTGCTGGGCATGGTGGGCAGCGTGGACAAGCAGGAGATCGTCCTCAAGGGCGGCCACGTCGGCCTGGTGGCAGGGCGCGGCGCGCAGACGCGCATGTGGCCCGCGCTCGATGCGTGGCTGGCGCCGCGCTCCGAGTAGGCGCGGGCCGAAGCCTGCCGATCGATCCGTCGAGCCGTCAATCAGCCAACCAACCTCACCGAGACTTCTCCGAAATGCGTTGCTATTGCGTCATGGAACATGGCCGGCCGCTGGTGGCCGTGGACCGCCCCGTCCCCGAGCCGAACGGCAGCGAGGTGCTGGTAAAGGTGCTGGCCGCGGGCCTGTGCCACACCGACCTGCACCTGTGGGAGGGGCACTACGACCTGGGCGGCGGCAAGAAGCTGACGTTGGCCGAGCGCGGCATCAAGCCCCCCATCACGCTGAGCCACGAAGTGGCTGGCGAGGTGGTGGCCGGCCCGGCGGCCGCGGCGGCCGGGCTGGCCGCCGGCCAGCGTGTGCTCGTGCATCCATGGATCGGCTGCGGCGAATGTGCCGCCTGCCGGCGCGGCGAGGAGCACATCTGCATCAAGCCCGGCGCCATCGGCATCGTGCGGCCGGGCGGCTTTGCCGAGTACGTGCTCGTGCCATCGGCACGGTACCTGGTGCCCATCGACGGCCTCGACCCCGCCACCGCGGCGCCGCTGGCCTGCGCCGGTGTCACGACCTACAGCGCGCTGAAGAAGTTCGGCCGCCGCATCCACGAGGGGCCGGTGGTGGTCATCGGCGCGGGGGGCCTGGGGCTGATGGCGATCCGCGTGCTCGCTGCGCTGGGCGGCCAGGGCGCGATCGTGGTCGACGTCGATGCCGGCAAGCGCGGGGCGGCACTCGCCGCCGGGGCGCTGGTGGCGATCGACGCGCGCGCCGCCGATGCCGCGCAGCAACTCGTCGCCGCCACGGGCGGCGGCGCGCGCGCGGTGCTCGACCTGGTGGGCGCCACGCCGACCGTGACGCTGGCCATGGCCGCCTGCGCGCGCGGTGGCCACATCGTCATCTGCGGGTTGATGGGCGGCGACATCACGGTGTCGCTGCCGGTCATTCCGATGCGCCCGCTCACGCTGCAGGGCAGCTACGTCGGCACGGTGGAAGAGCTGCGCGAACTGGTCGCCCTGGCGAAGCAGGGGTCGCTTGCCTCGATCCCCGTGACCTGCCGGCCGCTGGCGCAGGCCAACGAAGCCCTGGCCGACCTGCACGCCGGCAAGGTGGTGGGCCGCACGATCCTCGTGCCCTGAAGCGCGCGCGGTGCCGACCGTTCAACACCAGGGCGCGCGCATCCACTGGGAGGCCCTGGGGCAGGGCGAGCCGCTCGTGCTGGTGATGGGGTTGGGGTGCAGCTCGGCGATGTGGTTCCGCCTCGCGCCGCGGCTGGCGCGGCACTTCCGCGTCATCGTGCTGGACAACCGCGGCGTCGGCCGCACGGAGGTGGAGCACTTCGTCGTGCACCGCGTGGCCACGATGGCCGCCGACGTGGCCGCGGTGATCGAGGCCGCCGGCTACCGCAGCGCGCACGTGCTGGGCATCTCGATGGGCGGCATGATCGCGCAGCAACTGGTCATCGACCGGCCCCAGTGGGTGCGCACGTTGACGCTGCTGGCCACCAACTGCGGCGGCCCGCATGCCGTGCTGGCGCCGGCGCCCGTGTGGCAGCTGTTGTTCGACAAGACCGACATGCCGCCGCGCGAGGCGCTGGAGTGCATGCGCCCGTTCACCTATGCGCGCGCGACGCCGGCCGAGCGCATCGAGGAAGACCACGTGGTGCGGCTGGCCCAAGTCCCCAGCGCACGCGGCTACAAGGCGCAGCTGTACGGCCTGCTGGGCTGGACGAGCTACTTCGGGTTGCAGCGCATCGAGCGGCCCACGCTCGTGGTGCATGGCACCGAAGACGGCCTCATTCCCCCGGCCAACGGCCGCGTGCTGGCCCGGCGCATCCGCGGCGCCACGCTGGTCGAGCTGGCCGATGCCAGCCACTGGATCCACACCGACCAGCCCGAGCGCACCGCCGAAGTGGTGCGCGACTTCATCGCCGGTCGATCGTGCGCATCGCCGTGAGGCCCTCCGCGGCCTCGAGGTCCAGCTGCGCAGGCGAGGCGGTCTGGCGCACCTCCTTCAAGCCGCTTTGCACCAGGCTGAAGACGACCACGTAGCCGATGAAGCCGAGCAGGATCTCCTTGCCGAACAGCGGCAGGCGAAAGCCCGTGTTCCAGACGAAGTGCAGTGCCACCGGCACCGCGAACAGCATCAGGAAGCGCGGGTGCACGACGGCCTGCGCCAGCGGCACCCCCAGCGCGCGCACCCGCCACACCGCGCAGGCGGCAATGGCCGTCCACGCGATGTGGCCGAAGGGCGCGAGCACGCCGCGGATGGTGATCACATCGATCATCGCGGCCACGCCGCCGGTGCGCTTGAGCAGCCACTCGAACGCGTAGCCGGCGGATTCGAAGGCGGCGAACCCGGTGCCCACCGCGGCGCCGAACAACAGCCCGTTCAGCGAGAACGAGTAGCGCTCCTGCTGCGCGAAGCGCGCCAGCACCAGCAATGTGGCGAGCTTGCCGGTCTCCTCGACGAAGGCGGCCGCCGGCGGACCGAGCCAGCTGGTCAGGTTGGTCAGGCGGAACAGGAACAGCGAGATCAGGAACGACACCGCGCCGCCCAGGATCACCAGTTCGGTGATGCGCAGGATCGACACGTTGCGCGGCGTGTTCAGCTCGAAGAACAGGATCAGCGTGGCCAGCGGCACGGCAAACGAGCCGACGATGATCAGCGCGGGGATGACCTTCGGGTTGGCGAACTCGCGGAACGTCCACAGCAGCAGCCCGTAGGCGAGCAGCGCGAAGACCAGCGTGCGCAGGAACAGCCACGGCCGCGGCCACTGCCCCATGGCCGCGGTGAGCGGTGGCGTGGTGTCGGGCGTGCCCACGCCCATGTAGCGCTCCATCTCATCGGGCGCGCGGTGGCGCAGCGTCTCGGAGAACAGCGCGCGCACGTCGAAGCCTTCGAGCCGCTCCAGGCCGAGCGGGTCGGTGATGCGGTTGGCCAGCGCCTGCATGGCCGAACCGCCGTCGGGCCCCGCCTTCGTCGATGGTGCGTGCACACCGGCCTGCACGCCCAGCGTTGCGCCGCAGCGGCCGCAGAACGCCGCCTCGGGTGGCGCCACCGGGGCGCCGCACGCCGAACAGAACTTGGGTCGCCCCTCCATCACACTGCCTCCTGGCGGCCGTTGCGCTGCCGCCACTGCCGCCACTGCCGCCCAGCCCTTCAACTGTACTTGCGGATGTTGGCGGCGGCGGCGCGCGCCTCGTCGGAAAGCGGCCCCAGCAGCCGGATCGCGGCCCAGTTCAACAGATGCAAGGGCCAGGCCATCGGGCGCAGCACGTCGACGATCAGCACCACCCGCACCTCGTCGGCCCGGTTGACGACCTCGTGGTTCCAGCTGTCGTCGAACAGGATGCTGTGGCCTTCGACCCAGGTGTGCACGTGGTCCTTGATGCGGATGGAAGGCGGGTTCGCGCGCGGCACCTTCAGCGCCAGGTGGTAGCGCAGGATGCCAAGGTAGGGGCCGTCGTGCGCCGGCACCGACTTGCCCGGCTCGAGCACCGAGAAGAACGCGGTCACGACGTGCGGCACCTGGTCCAGCAGGGCGGCCGTGCGCGGGCAGCGCGCCCGGTTGGCCTCCACGCCGCCGGCCAGCCACTTGAGCATGAACACCCGCCAGGCGGCCGGTGCGCGGCCGGAGATGTCGGCCTGGATGCGGTCGATCTCGTGGTAGCGCGGCAGCTTGTCCCGCCCGTTCAGCAGCGGCTCGAGCTCGGCGCGGATCTCGTCGCGATGGCGGTCGAGCACCCGCAGCGCCGGGTAGGTGGTGTCGATGTCGAAGGTCGGCGGGCGCCGCAGTCCTCCGCTGGCGCGGAAGAAGGTGCGGTTGAGCATGCGCAGCAGGAGGGGTTCGGCCATGCCGTGCATTCTGGAAGCCGGCTGCTTCGCGCGAGCCGGCCGGCCCGTGACGAAAGTAGCAAGGGGTCGGGCCGGGCCCCGCGGCTGAGTGTGCGGGCGTGTTGGGGCGTGTTGGAGCGTGTGCGGGCGGGTGCTGGCAGGTGTGGGCGTGCGCGGGCAGGCGCCGTGGCAGCGCGCGGCCTGTTCCAACGGCGCCCGTGTCGTCAGCCCAGCAGTTCGAGGGCCCGGCGGCCCAACACCGAGTCGGGCGCTGCGAGGTCGAGCACGACGTCGAAATGGTTGCGGCCCGGGACCTCCGATGCGCTGCAGCGCACCCCGGCCTCGTGCAACCGGCGCACAAAGGCGTGGCTCTGCGCCTTGAAGGCTTCAGTCTCGACTTCTCCCCACGCGACGTGCACCTCGGGCAGACCGGCCAGCGCGGCCAGGCCCGGGCTCGCGCGCCGCGCGGCCGCGGTGTCCAACCGCAGGGCAGCGTCGATCGACGTGCCGATCAGCGGTTCGAGCCAGTACACGCCCGATACCAGCACCGCGCCGCGCGGCATCACCACGGCGCGGCCGGCGGCGCGCGCTTCGCGGGCGCCCAGCACCATCGCCGCACACAGGTGCGCGCCGGCGGAGCTGCCGGCGATTGCCACCCGCTCGCGCGCGATGCCCAGCGCCGCGGCGTGCGTGGACAACCAGTTCAGCGCCTCGAGGCACTCGCCGATGATCGTGTCGAGGCTGGCAGCCGGGGCCAGCGTGTAGTCCAGCGCCGCAAAGCCGATGCCGAGCTCTACGCACGCCGTGGCCGCGAACAGCGAATCGGCGGCCGCGAGCTCCTGCCAGTAGCCGCCGTGCACGAAGAGCATCACCGGCGCTGGCGCACCGGCACCGGCTGTGGCGGGCAGGCACAACTCCAGCGCATGTGACGGCGCCGCGCTCAACGCGTGGCGCGACCAGCGGCCACCGGCCTGCCTGGCATCGATGCGGGCCTGTGCGCTGCGCTGCCGGTAGGCGTGGATGAACGGTTGGTAGTTGCCGCCGATGCACGAGCTGGGCGAGTACTGCCGCTCGCGCAGCGGCAGCGGGGCGTCGGCGTACAGCCCCGCCGGCAGCGGGGCATCGCTGTACTGCCCCACCGGCAGCGGGGCGTCGGCATGCAGTCCCGCCGGCAGTGCGGCGCCGGTCGGGTTGGCGGGAGGGCGGGCTGGCGCGGGCATGGGGCAAGTCTGCCAGCACCGGCGCGGCGGCGTGTTCGCCGGTGCGCTCGCAACGCCGCTGCAGGCGCTGCCGTTCAATCCGCGTGCAGTTCGGGCAGCGGCAAGTGGACGTTGCGCACACGCAGCCAGTGCACCTCGGCCTGTGGCAGCACCTGCCGGATGCCGTGTCGCATGCGTTCGAGCTTTGCCGCGGCGAAGGGCTGATCGGCTTGCCCTGCGGCGGCGCGGGCGCTGGCCGTGAATGCCCAGGCGAGCAGCAGGTGCGCGATGCCGAAGAGGTAGTCGTCGGCCGCGCGAAGCGGCGCTTCGGCATCGCTGCGCGCCGCCGTCACAACGCATGCGGTGGCCTCCCGGGCGCGGGCAATCTGCGCCCGCAGCGCCGCGGCGAACTCGGCGCCATCGGGCCAGGCGGGCGGTGCGGACGGGCCAGACGCCGCCTCGCAGCGCGCCGCTTCGGCCTCGCACTCGGCGAGCCAGTCCTCCAGGGCACGGCCGCCGTCGGCCAGCACCTTGCGCTGCAGCAGGTCGATGGCCTGGATCTCGTTGGTGCCCTCGTAGACCATGGCGATGCGCGCGTCGCGCACTGCCTGCTCGATACCCACCTCGCGCGTGTAGCCGTAACCGCCGAACACCTGCTGCGCCGCCGCGGCGCCGTGGAAGCCGTGGTGCGTGCAGAAGGCCTTCACCACCGGCGTCAGCAACGCCGCCAGGGCGCCGGCGCACCGCGTCGTCTTCGTGGTGGTGCGCCTCGTCGATGGCCAGCGCGGCGCGGTAGGCGACCACCCGCTGGGCCTCGGTCACCGCCTGCAGGCGCAGCACAAGGTGGCGCATCGCCGGCATGCGGGCCAGCGGTGTCTTGAACTGCTCGCGCTCGAACACCTGCCGCAGTGCGTTCTGCGTGGCCATCTCCTGGTGGCCCAGGCCCTGCAGCCCGACGTGCAGCCGTGCCGAGTTCATCATCAGGAACATCGCCGCCAGCCCGCGGTGCGGCTCGCCGACCAGCCAGCCGGTGGCGCCCTCGTAGCGCAGCGCGCAGGTGGCGCTGCCGTGGATGCCCATCTTGTGTTCGAGGCTGTCCACCACCCACGCGTTGCGCTCGCCCTGCGGCAGCCATTTCGGCACCAGTGCCAGCGACAGGCCCTTGGAGCCGCCGGGTGCGTCGGGCAGCCGGCACAACACGAGGTGCACGATGTCGTGCGTGAGGTCGTGGTCGGCGCCGCTGATGAAGATCTTGCTGCCGAACACGCGCAGCGAGCCGTCGGGCTGCGGCTGGGCCTTCGTGCGCAGCGCGCCGAGGTCGCTGCCGGCCTGCGGCTCGGTGAGCGCCATCGCGGCCAGCGTGCGGCCGGTGGCAATCTCGCGCAGGTAGCGCTCCTTCAACGCCTCGCTGCCGTGCGCCTTCAGCGTCTCGTAGGCGCCGTGCAGCAGGTCGGGGTACATGTTCCAGCCATGGTTGCACGCCGAGAGCATCTCGCGCAGCGCGGCGTCCAGCACGAGCGGCAGGCCCTGGCCGCCCCATGCGAGGTCGCAGGGCAGGGCGGGCCAGCCGGCGTCGACGAAGGCCCGGTACGCGGCCGCAAAGCCCTCGGGCGTGCGCACCTGGCCTTTGGCGTCGATGCGGCAGCCTTCGCGGTCGCCGGTGGCGTTTAGGGGCTGCAGCACCTCGGCGGCGAAGCGGCCGGCCTCGCCGAGCACGGCCGCGGCCGTGTCGATGTCCAGTTCGGAGAAGGCCGCGCAGCGCGCCCACGAGGCGGGTGCGGCGAGCACGTGCTCCAGCACGAAACGCATGTCGGCCAGCGGCGCGACGTAGTGATAGGCCATGCCGGCGCTCCGTGCATGCCGCCTGGGAGGGCGGCGATTCGAATGAAGTCAGTGCGCTTTCTGCGCGCCGAGGTAGGTCTCGATCACGCGCGGGTCGCCGGCCAGCTGCGCGGCCGGCCCGTCGAGCACGATCTCGCCGGTCTCCAGCACGTAGCCGTGGTCAGCCACCTGCAGCGCGGCGCGTGCGTTCTGTTCCACCAGCAGGATCGACACGCCTTCGGCGCGCAACCGCCCGATGGTCTCGAAGATGTCGCGCACGACCAGCGGCGCCAGGCCCAGGCTCGGCTCGTCCAGCATCAGCAACTTCGGCCCGCCCATCAGCGCGCGGCCCAGGGCCAGCATCTGCCGCTCGCCGCCCGACAGCGTGCCGGCCAGCTGCGTGCGGCGCTCCTTCAGCCGCGGGAAGAGGGCGTAGACGCGTTCGAGGCCGCCGCGCCAACCCGGCACGCGCTGCCGCATCGCCCGGTAGCCGCCGAGCACGAGGTTGTCCTCCACCGGCATGGTGGTGAACAGCTCGCGCTTTTCGGGCACCAGCGCCAGGCCCATCATCACGCGGTCTTCGAGCGTGGTCTCGGCGAGGTCCTGGCCGTCGAAGCTGACGCGGCCGCGTGCGGGCAGCACGCCCATCAGCGCGTTGAGCAGCGTGCTCTTGCCCGCACCGTTGGGCCCGATGACGGTGACCACGCGGCCCGCCTCCAGCGTGAGGCCGACGCCGGTGAGCACCTCGGCGCGGCCATAGCCGGCGTGCAGGTCGGCAACTTCGAGCAGGGCGGCCATGGTCTCAGCGGTGCCGCAAGGGCCGGAGGGCGATGGCCGCCCCAGGGTGGGGCTGCAGGCGAAGCCTGCGCGTGGTCAGCATGTCAGTGCTCCGTGCCAAGGTAGGCGGCGCGCACCTGCGGGCTGGCCTGCACCTCGGCCGGCGTGCCTTCCATCAGCCGGGTGCCGAATTCCATCACCACGATGCGGTCGGCCAGGCCCATCACGAAGTCCATGTCGTGCTCGACCAGCAGGATCGACAGCCCCTCGGACTCGAGCTGGCGCAGCACATCGCCCAGTGCGCGCTTCTCCTTGTGGCGCAGGCCGGCCGCGGGCTCGTCCAGCAGCAGCAGCGCGGGGTCGGTGGCCAGCGCCCGCGCGATCTCCACCAGACGCTGGGGCCCCAGCGCGAGGTTGCCGGCCAGCTCGTGCATCTGCCCGCCCATGCCGATGCGTGCCAGCTGCCGCTCGGCCTCGGCGAAGAGGCGGCGCTCCTCGTCGCGGTTGAGCCGCAGCATCGCCTTCAGGCTGCCGCTGGCGCTGCGCAGGTAGCCGCCCAGCGCCACGTTCTCCAGCACCGTCATGTCGGGCACCAGCTTGACGTGCTGGAAGGTGCGGCTGATGCCGCGCCGCGCGATCTCGCGGCTGGCGTGGCCGCCGATCGGCTGGCCGCGAAAGGTGACCGCGCCGCCGGTCAGCGCGAGCACGCCGGTGATCAGGTTGAACGTGGTGCTCTTGCCCGCGCCGTTGGGGCCGATGAGGCCGACGATGTCGCCCGCGCGGATCTGGAAGCTCACGTCGTTCACCGCCACGAGGCCGCCGAAAGTCTTGCGCACGGCCTGCACGTCCAGCAGCAGTTCGCCGCGCCCGGGCTTGCTGCGCGCGGGCAGGGCGGCCGCGCCCGCCCAGTCGCGGTGGCGCCGTGCCGGGGGTGCGAGCCGATCGACGAACGACCACAGCCCCTGCGGCGCGTACTTCAGCACCACCACCAGCACGATGCCGAAGACGATGACCTCGAAGTTGCCGCTGGTGCCGATGAGCTTGGGCAACAGCACCTGCAGCTGGTCTTCGACCAGGCGCACCACGGCCGAGCCGAGGAACGCGCCCCACACGTGGCCCACGCCACCCAGCACCGCCATGAAGAGGTACTCGATGCCCTTGTTGATGGAAAACGGCGTCGGGCTCACCGAGCGCTGGAAATGCGCGAACAACCAGCCCGAGACGGCCGCCAGCACCGCGGCCAGCACGAACGCCGCGAGCTTGTAGCGCAGCGTGGAGATGCCCATCGCCTCGGGCATGGTGGCGCCGCTCTTCAAGGCGCGGATGGCGCGGCCCGGGCGCGAGTCGAGCAGGTTGGTCACGGCCAGCGCTGCCAGCAGCGCCAGGGTCCAGATCAGCGGGTGCAGGCCGCGGCCGGTGCCCAGGTCCAGGCCAAAGAGCTTCAGCGACGGGATGCCCAGCAGCCCGTCGTACTTGCCCAGCCACTCCATGTTGGCCATCGTGTAGTTCAGCGCCAGGCCCCAGGCGATGGTGGCCAGCGGCAGGTAGTGCCCCGACATGCGCAGCGTGATGGCGCCCAGCACCAGCGCGGTGAGCACCGCCAGGCCCACGCCGACGAACAGCGTGAACCACGGCGACACGCCCACCTTGGTGGCCAGGAACGCGGCGGTGTAGGCGCCGATGCCGACGAAGGCGGCCTGGCCGAAACTCGTGAGCCCGGCCACGCCGGTGAGCAGCACCAGGCCCAGCGCCACCAGGGCATACAGACCGATGTAGCTGCTTTGCGTGATCCAGAAGTCGGGCACCGGCAGCAGCGGCAGCCCCAGCATGAGAGCGGCGAAGGCCGGGAACGCCGCGCGGCGCAGGGCGGCCATCTCAGTGCTCTTCGCCGTGCGGGTCGCGCAGCGATCGCCACAGCAGCACCGGCAGGATGGCGCCGAAGACGATGACCTCCTTGAAGGCGCTGGCCCAGAACGAGCCGAAGCTTTCCAGCAGCCCCACGCCCAGAGCGCCCACCAGGGCCAGCGGGTAGCTGGAAAGCCCGGCGAAGACCGCGGCGACGAAGCCCTTCAGGCCGATGAGGAAGCCGCTGTCGTAGAACACCGTGGTGGTGGGCCCGATCAAGAGGCCCGACAGCGCGCCGATGAAGGCCGCCATCGTGAACGACAGCCGCCCGGCGGCCACCGACGAGATGCCCATCAGCCGCGCGCCCAGGCGGTTCACCGCCGTGGCGCGCAACGCCTTGCCCTGAAGGCTCTTCTCGAAGAACAGCCACAGCAGCACGATCAGCGCCACCGAGGCGGCGAAGATGATCAGCGCCTGCCCGTTGACCGTGACCGCGCCGACGCTGAAGCGCTGGTCCCAGAAGCTCGGGTTGCGAAAGCCCTCGGCGCCGAAGAAGTACAGGCCCAGCCCGACGAGCGCGAAATGCACGCCCACCGAGACGATGAGCAGCACCAGCACCGTGGCGTCGGCCAGCTTCTCGTAGGCCAGGCGATAGATGAGCGTGCCGAACGGCGTGACCAGCGCCATCGTCAGCAGCGCCTGCACGAGCAGCGGCAGCGGCCGCGCCGCGGCCCACAGGGCCACCAGCGAGATTGCCACCGGATAGCCACCGGTGGCCAGCACCTGCCGCGCGATGCGCCCGGCGGCGTGGCCGTGCCGCACGCCGTGCCAGACGTCGGAGATGGCGGCCGCCCCGGCCAGCACCAGCAGGAACCACACCGTGCCCGGCACCTTGCCGGCCTGGAACAGCGCCAGCGTCAACGCGCCGAAGGCGACGAACTCGCCCTGCGGCACGAAGATCACCCGCGTGACGGCGAACACCAGCACGGTGGCCAGCGCCAACAGCGCGTAGACCGCGCCGTTGGTCAGGCCGTCCAGCGCCAGGATGCCGGCGATCGAGAGATCCATGAGGGGGCAGGCACAGCGGGTGGTGGGTGGCAGGGCACTTCTGCCTGCGGCCGGGCCCGAAGGCGGTCGGGCCCTGGACCTGGCTGTGCCGAGTCAGCCTGCGGCGAAAGTGAATCGCCGGCCGCGCTTCACTTCTCGACCACGAACTGGCCGTTCACCACCTTGAGCATCACGCCCGTCTCGTTGGTGTAGCCCCAGTGGTCCTGGGCGCTCCAGTTCATCACGCCGTGGGAGAAGATCGTGCGGCCCATGCCCTCGACCGCGTCGCGCAGCGCCGCGCGGAACTCGGGCGTGCCGGGCTTGGCCTTGGCCAGCGCCGCCGGCAGGATCTTCGTCAGCATGATCTGCGCGTCGTAGGCGTGGCCGGCGAACTGGTTGCGCGAGCCCTTGCCGTAGGCGGCCTCGTACTTGGTGACGAAGTCCACCGCCACCGTCTTGGAGGGGTGGTTGTCGGGCAACTGCTCGGCCACCACCGCGGGGCCCGAGACGACGAAGCCGCCCTCCACATCCTTGCCGCCGATGCGTACGAGGTCGGGCGTGGCCGCGGCGTGGGTCTGGTAGACGCGGCCCTTGTAGCCGCGCTCGATGAGCGCCTTGTGCGGCATCGCCGCGCCCGAGCCCGAGGCCACCACCAGCATCGCGTCGGGGTTGGCCGAGACCAGCTTCAGCGCCTGCGGCGTGACGCTGGTGTCGCTGCGCGCGAAGCGCTCGGCGGCCAGCACCTTGATGCCGGCGGCGTCGCCTTGCTTGGTGAACTCCTTGAGCCACTGCTCGCCGTAGGCGTCGGTGTAGCCGAGAAAGCCCACGCTCTTCACGCCCGCCTTCTTCATGTGCTCGATGATCGGGTGGGCCATCACCGTGAAGCCCTGCGGCAGCCGGAACACCCAGCGCTCCTGCTCGGGCGGCACGCCCACCGGGGCGATGGAGATCTGCGTCGTCTTGGCCTCGGCGGCCACCGGCGCGATCGCTGCCGACACGGTGGTGATGGAGCCGCCGAAGATCATGTCGACCTTGTCCTCGGTGAGGAAGCGGCGCGCATTGACCACGCCCTTGCCCGGATCGGAGGCGTCGTCGAGGATGATCAGGTTGACCTTCTGGCCGGCGATGGTCTGCGGCCACAGCTTGAACTGGTTGCCCACCGGGATGCCCAGGCCCGAGGCCGGTCCGGTGAGCGACAGCGTCACGCCGATGGTCACGTCGGCCCGCGCCGGGGCGGCGCCCAACAGCGCGAAGGCGGCGGCCGCCAGCAGGGTCTTGAGGGTATTGCGCTTCACGTCGGTCTCCTTGCGGGGGTTGCGGTGCCGGGCTGGGTGCTCCGGGCGGGTGGACGGCAGTCGTGCGGGCTGCGCCTTGGGGCGGTCAGTTGCACAGTGCCTTGATGTCTTCCGGAACGGGGATGGCCTTGATGCGGGTCGGGTCGGCAGGGTCGCGCACGACGAAGGCGCGCACCTCGGTGCCTTCGTTGAGCACCGTGTCGCCGCGCTTGACGACGTGGCGGTGGCGGAAGGTCTTCGCGGCCCACTCCTCGATGGTGGTGTGCACCTCGATCGTGTCGCCATAGGTGGCCGGGCGCATGAAGCGGGTGTGGATCTCCAACAGCGGCGTGCCCACGATGCCGCGCGTGCGCTCCAGCTCGCGCCACGGCGGCAGACCGCAGGCGGCGAAGAAGGCGAGCGAGCTCTCGTCCATCCAGCGGTTGAAGTTGGGAAAGAAGACGATGCCGGCAGGGTCGCAGTCGCCCCAATGCACGAGGACGCGGTGGATGTGGGTCTTGCTCATCTCGAGAGTTCGGTCGGCGCCTGAGCGCGGCTCAGGCCGCCTCGGGATTCTCGATGAGCAAGGCGATGCCCTGGCCGCCGCCGATGCACGCCGAGGCCACGCCCCAGCGCGCGCCGATCTCCTTGAGCTGCCGCGCCACGGTGAGCGTCAGGCGCACGCCGGTCGCGGCCAGCGGGTGGCCCAGCGCAATGGCGCCACCCTTCACGTTGAGCCGGCTCTCGTCGAGCCCGAGGTCGCGCGCCACGGCCAGCGTCTGCGCGCCCTGCGCCTCGTTGATCTCGAAGCGCGCGATGTCGGCCAGCTTCATGCCGCTGTTGTCCAGCAGCAGGCGGATGGCCGGCGCGGGGCCGATGCCCATGATCTCCGGCGGCACGCCCACCACCGCGGCAGCGGCCACGCGGCCGAGCGCCGCCTTGCCGCCCGCCGCCGTGAAGGCGGCCAGCGCGGCGGCGTTGCCCACCAGCGCCGCGGCACCTGCATCCACCAGCGCGCTGCTGTTGCCGCCGGTCTGCACGCCGTCCTTGTAGACGGTGCGCAACGTGGCCAGCACCTCACGCGGCGTGGGCCGCGGGTGCGTGTCACGGTCGGCGACCTTGGCCTTGCCGGCCAGCCGGATGCCGCGCGGCCGGTAGCCGGCCAGCTCGAAGGTCTCGTTTTCCACCGGCACCGTCTCGCCGCTGAACCAGCCGGCCTCCTGCGCGGCGCAGGCCTTGGCGAACGAGCCGGCAGCGAAGGCGTCGACCGCCTCGCGCGTGATGCCGTACTTCCGGGCCAGGTTCTCGGCCGTCTGGATCATCGTGACGGCGGGCGCCGGGTCGGTGAGCGCCTCCCACATGAAGTCCTTGAAGCCGATGGGCGCGCCGAGCTTGAAGCCGGTGCGATGGTCGAACGCGGCGATCGGGTTGCGCGTCATGCTCTCGGTGCCGACCACCAGTGCGAGCGTGGCCGCGCCGGTGGCGATCTGCTCGCCGGCCTGGCGGAACAGCTCGAAGCCGGTGCCGCAGATGCGCTGCACCATCAGCGCCGGCACGTGCTCGGGCACCCCGGCATAGAGCCCGATGTGCCGCGGCAGCACGAACTGGTCGAAGCCGCCGGGCGCCATGTTGCCGGCCAGCACCGAGTCGACGCTGGCCGGCGCGATGCCCGACCGCGCGAACACCGCCTTGGCCGCCTTGATGCCCAGGTCGATGGGGTTGGCGTCGGCGAGGGCCCCCATGTAGTCGACCATGGGCGTGCGCACGCCGTCGAGGATGAACACGCCCTCGAAGCGCTGGAAGAGACCGCGGCTGCTCATTTCGAATGCCTTGCTGTGTTCACGGGTTGCCGGCCGGCCTGGCGACCTTGCCGGCGCGCTTCTCGAGGAAGGCGCGCACGCGCTCCTTGGCGCCGTCGTCGCTCTCGGTGATGCCGGCCATCAGCGACTCCATGAACATGCCGTCGGCTGCCGACAGGTCGGCGATGCGCGGCAGCGCCTGCGTGATGGCGAAGTTCGACAGCGGTGCGTTGCCGGCGATCTTCTCGGCCAGCGCCAACGCCTTGGCCAGGCCCTGGCCGTCGGCCACGCGGTAGTTCGAGAAGCCCAGCGCCTGGCCCTCGTCGGCGTCGAAGACGCGGCCGGTGAGCATCATGTCGGTCATGCGCGCCACGCCGATCAGGCGCGACACGCGCACCGAGCCGCCGCCGCCGACGAAGATGCCGCGCGTGCCTTCGGGCAGCGCGTAGAAGGTGCTGTCCTCGGCCACGCGCAGATGCGCCGAACTGGCGATCTCCAGGCCGCCGCCGACCACCGCGCCGTGCAGCACGGCCACCACCGGCACGGGGGCGAACTGGATCGCGTCGAAGCAGGCATGCCACATGCGGCTGTGCAACACGCCTTCGGAGGTGGTGCGCTCCATGATCTCGGACAGATCGAGCCCGGCGCAGAAATGCTCGCCCTCGCCGCTGAGCACCGCGGCGCGCGTGCCGGCGGGCAGGTTGGCGAAGGCGGTGTGCACCTGCGCGAGCAGCTCGTCGCTGATGCTGTTGCGCTTGGCCGGGCGATTGAGCCGCACGTGCACCACCGGGCCGGTGGTCTGCAAGGTCAGCAGCGGCAGGCAGGCCAGTGGCCCGCTCGCGGCGGCCAGGGGTTGGAGTCTCGAAGGCATGGCGGGTTCGGAAAGGGTGGGTGTCGGGCCGGGCCAGCCGCGGTTCAGCCCGCGGTGACGACGCGCGGGTCCGCGGCGCCGGCATGCAGCGCCTGGACTTCGGCGGCCCGCCGCTGCAGCGTGAGCCGCTGGTTGATGTAGCCCTTGTCAGTGATCTCGCCGGCGGCCATGCTGGGCGCATCGGGCAGCAGCAGCACGCGGGTGGGGGTGTGGGCCGAGCCCGCGCCCTCGGCCCGCAGGCGGCGCAGCGCCGCGTGGATCTGCGCGCGCACCTCGTCGCCCGGCAGCTTGCGCGCCGCCTCGGTGAGGAAGATCAAGGCGCCGACCTCGGCGCGGTCGTGCCCGGTGATGACGGCGTCCTGAGCGAGCGGCGCCAGGGCGGTGACCAGGTGCAGCCGCAGCGTGCCCACCGAGACCCAGGTGCCGCTGGTGAGCTTGAAGTCCTCGGCGACGCGGCCGTTGAAGACGATGCCGCTGGCCGGGTCGGCCGCGTCCTGCAGGAAGCCGGCATCGCCGATGCGGTAGAAGCCCTCTTCGTCGAACGCGTCGCGGGTGGCTGCGTCGTTGTGGCGGTAGCCGGGGAAGATGTTGGGGCCGCGCAGGCGCAGCTCCAGCTTGCCGGCGGCATCACCATCGACGGGCACGAACTTGATCTCCACCCCCGGCATCGGCAGGCCGATGACGCCGGCACGGTCGAGCCGCCAATGCGCGAAGGTATTGGCCGGCGCGGTTTCGGTGCTGCCCCAGCTGGTGGTGAACCACACGGGGTCGGTGTGCACGTCGCGCACCTTGGCCGCTACCGCCTCCAGCCGCTGCCAGGTGGCCTGCGGCATGCCGGCGCCGGCGTAGAACACCATGCGCAGCTGGCCGAAGAAGCGCCGCGCCAGCGCGAGGTCGCCCTCCAGCGCCGGCAGCATCATGTCGTAGCCTCTGGGCACGTTGAAGTGCAGCGTGGGCTGCACCTCGCGCAGGTGGGCGATGGTCTTGTCGACGAGCCCCGGCAGCGGGCGGCCGTCGTCGATGTACATCGTGCCGCCGCTGCTCATGACGAGGAACTTGTTGTGGTTGCCGCCGAAGGTGTGGCTCCACGGCAGCCAGTCCAGCAGCACCGGCTTCTCGCGGTCGAGGAAGCGCAGCGTCTGCTTGAGCATCTGCTGATTGGCGGTCAGCATGCGCTGCGTGTTGATGACCACCTTGGGGTGGCCGGTGGAGCCCGAGGTCAGCAGGTACTTGGCGTGCGTGTCGGGGCCGACGGCGGCGAAGGCGGCGGCCACCGCGGGGGTCTCCTGCGCCGCGAGCAGGCGCGAGAACGGCAGCGCGCCGGGGGCCAATTCGGCACCGTGCGAGAACACCACGGCGCGCGGCGCGACCGGCGCGCCCTTCAGCACCGGCGCGTAGGTGGCGGCGTCGTGCGCGTAGACGAGCGCCGGGTCGAGCGCCTGGAGGATGCCGTGGATGCGAGTGAAGTCGCCCTGCGCCAGGCGGCTGTAGCCGCTGGTCACCGGGCAGATGGCGCGGCCGACGTGCATGCAGGCCAGTTCGAGCGCGAGGTGATCGAGCGAGTTGTCCGACAGCACCACCACCGGCTTGTCTGCCGGCAGCGCGAGGTCGAGCAGCGCCTGCGCCACGGCGCCCACACGCTGGCGCAGGGTGCGCCAGTCGAGCACCGCCCAGCCGCCGCCGGCGGCGGGCTCGGCGAAGGCGGCAGCGGCCGGCGTGGCGGCTGCCCACTGCTCGAGCCATTCGCCGACGCAGCGTGCGGGGGCCCCCAGCGGCTCAGGCGAGCGCAGCACAAACGCGCCGCCGCCGAGCTCTTGCCGCAGCGCCCGGCGCGGGGCGAGTTGGGTCGGATCGTCGAAGAAGCTCCGCGTCGTGGCGGTGGCGCCGCTCATGCCGTCTCCATACACATGTGTATGTGTGCGGCCGCGATCGTAGGGACACCTGGCTGCCCGTGCATCCGGGTTTCCACCGACGACCATACATTACTGTATGGCATGATTGCGTCGTCACGACCTGCCATGCCGACACCCCCCGTCCGTGCCTTGCCCGTGCGCCCGCGCCGTGCCCGCGGTGCCCGCCCCGGGGCGGCCGATTCAGCGCGCGCAACGTTGACGCCGGAGACCTGGATCGAGGCCGCTACCGAGGTGCTGGTCGACCAGGGCATCGACCACGTGCGCGTGGACGTGCTTGCCACGCAACTGGGTGTCACGCGCGGCAGCTTCTACTGGCACTTCCGCGATCGCGAAGACCTGCTGCGCCGGGTGCTGCAGGCCTGGCGCGAGCGGGCCACGGTGGCGCTGACGCGGCGCCTGGAGTCTGCGGGGCGCGACCCGCGCGAGCAACTGCGCGATGCGGCCTCGCTGCCGTTTCGGGGGCGTGCGGCGGCCAAGGCGGCGCGCATCGAGCTGGCCATCCGCGCCTGGGCGCGTCGCGACGCGATGGCGCGCGATGCGGTCGACGAGGCCGATGCCGCACGCCTGGCGCACCACGAGCGCATCTTCGCCGCGCTCGGCTTCGGTGCCGCGGAGGCGGCTGCGCGGGCCTTCCTGATGTACGGCTACGAGGTGGCCGAGTCGGTGCTGCACAGGCAGGGCAGCACGGCGCAGCGCGAGCGCCGCCGCGAGCTGGTGGAGCGCCTGGTGTCGCAGCCGCTGGCGCGCTGATCGCAAGACGCGCGTGCCGCAGACTTCGGCCCCACCGATGCATCGCGCTCGGCGCCGCGCGTGTGGGGCGGGCAGCGGCTGGTGCGCGGGACGGGAATCGAACCCGTACGCCTTGCGGCTGCGGGTTTTAAGCCCGCTACGTCTGCCAGTTCCGTCACCCGCGCCAGAATGGCCGGCCGCATCATAGGTGCAGGTTTGCTGCAACCCGCGCCGGCGCCAGGAGCCCCGCATGCCCCTCTTTGCCCAGGAGTCCCTCGCCGAGGGCGTCAGGAAGCGCGAGGTGTTCGGCTGGGCGATGTACGACTTCGCCAACAGCGGCTACACCACCGTGGTGCTGACGGCGGTGTTCAACGCCTACTTCGTGGGCGTGGTGGCACAAGGAGCCGACTGGGCCACTTTGGCCTGGACGCTGGCGCTGGCGCTTTCCAACGCGATCGTGATGCTCACGATGCCGGCGATCGGTGCCTTTGCCGACTTGCGCGCTGCCAAGAAGAAGCTGCTGATGCTGGCCACCGCCGGCTGCGTGCTTTCCACCGGCCTGCTGGCCGGCGTGGGGCCGGGCGACCTCGCGCTGGGCGTGACGGCCGTCGTGCTTTCCAACATCTTCTACTCGTACGGCGAGGCGCTCAACGCCGCGTTCCTGCCCGAGCTCGCCCGGCGCGAGGCGATGGGCCGTGTCTCCGGCTGGGGCTGGAGCTTCGGCTACTTCGGCGGCATGCTGGCGCTGGGCCTGAGCCTGGCCTATGTCTTGTGGGCGCAGGGGCAGGGCCTGAAGGCGGCGCACTTCGTGCCGGTGACGATGCTGATCACCGCCGGGCTGTACGCCGCCTGCGCGCTGGTCACCTTCGTCATGCTGCCCGAGCGTGCGCAGCCGCAGGCCGATGCGGCGCACCGCGGCTTGGTCGACTCGCTGCGCCGGCTGGCGGCCACCTGGCGCGAGGCCAAGCGCTACGAAGACTTCGCCTGGCTGCTGGTTTGCGCGGTGTTCTACCAGGCCGGCATCGCGGTGGTCATCGCGCTGGCCGCGGTGTACGCCGAGCAGGTGCTGGGCTTCAAGCAGACCGAGACGATGATGCTGGTGTTCCTCGTCAACATTGCCGCGGCCGGTGGTGCCTTCGCTTTCGGTTATGCGCAAGACCGCATCGGCCACCGGCGCGCACTGGGGGCCACGCTCGCCGGCTGGGTGGTGATGACGGGTCTGGCGTGGCTGGCCACCGGGCCGGCGCTGTTCTGGGTGGCCGCGGTGATCGCGGGGCTGTGCATGGGCAGCAGCCAGTCGGCCGGGCGCGCGCTGGCCGCGTTGTTCGCGCCGCCCGAACGGCTGGCGGAGTTCTTCGGGCTGTGGACCTTCGCCACGCGGCTGTCGGCCATCCTCGGCCCGCTCACGTATGGGCTCGTGACCTGGCTCACCGGCGGCAACCATCGACTGGGCATCCTCTCCACGGGCCTGTTCTTCATCGTCGGCTGGCTGCTGCTGCGCAAGGTGGATGTCGAGCGCGGCAGTCGCGCCGCCCGCGCCCACCTCGGCAGCGGGCCGGCCACGGCGGCCGTGGCAAAATAGCACGATCGTTCTATTTCGCCGCAAGCCGTGCGCAGCGCGGCGCCCGGCACGCGGCCGGCACAGAGCCCGCTCCTAGAATGCCCGGCTTCCCGAACATCCTCCATCACTCCCGATTCCTCGAAACTCCCCAAGGAGCTGTTGCCCATGAAGGTGCTGGTGCCCGTGAAACGGGTGGTCGACTACAACGTCAAGGTGCGCGTGAAGAGCGACGGCAGCGGTGTCGACATCGCCAACGTCAAGATGAGCATGAACCCCTTCGACGAGATCGCCGTCGAAGAGGCGGTGCGCCTGAAGGAGAAGGGCGTGGTCACCGAGATCGTCGCCGTCTCGTGCGGCGTCACGCAGTGCCAGGAGACGCTGCGCACCGCGATGGCCATCGGTGCCGATCGCGCCATCCTGGTGGAGACCGATGTCGAGCTGCAGCCGCTGGCGGTGGCCAAGCTGCTGCGGGCGCTGGTTGCCAAGGAGCAGCCGGGCCTGGTGATTCTCGGCAAGCAGGCCATCGACGACGACTGCAACCAGACCGGCCAGATGCTCGCCGGCCTGGCGAACCTGCCGCAGGCCACCTTTACCAGCAAGGTCGAAGTCGCCGACGGCCACGCCACCGTCACGCGCGAGGTCGACGGTGGCCTGGAGCGCCTGAAGCTTGCGCTGCCCGCGGTGCTGACCACCGACCTGCGCCTGAACGAGCCGCGATACGTTACGCTGCCCAACATCATGAAGGCCAAGAAGAAGCCGCTGGAAGTGGTGAAGCCGGCCGACCTGGGAGTGGACGTCACGCCGCGCATCAAGACGCTGAAGGTGAGCGAGCCGCCCAAGCGCGGCGCCGGTGTCAAAGTGCCCGACGTGGCTGCGCTCGTCGACAAGCTGAAGAACGAAGCCAAGGTGATCTAGTCATGACGCCCCCAAGCTCGCTTCGTTCGCTGCCCCCACAGTGTCAAGGAACGGGGGCGCCCAACGCTCCCGGCCAAGCTGGAGATCGCTGATGACGGCCCTGGTCATTGCCGAACACGACAACGCGTCCATCAAGGGCGCGACCCTCAACACCGTCACCGCGGCCGTGGCGTGCGGCGGCGAAGTGCATGTGCTGGTCGCCGGCGCGAATGCGTCGGGGGCGGCGCAGGCCGCCGCGAAGATCGCCGGCGTGGCCAAGGTGCTGCATGCCGACGCCCCGGGGCTGGAGCACGGCCTGGCCGAGAACGTCGCCGCGCAGGTGCTGGCGGTGGCGAAGAACTACAGCCACATCCTGTTTCCGGCCACGGCCGGCGGCAAGAACGTCGCGCCGCGTGTTGCCGCGCTGCTGGACGTGGCGCAGATCAGCGACGCGACCCAGGTGGTCAGCGCCGACACCTTCGAGCGCCCGATCTACGCCGGCAACGCCATCGCCACCGTGCAGTCGGGCGATGTCATCAAGGTGATCACCGTGCGGACCACGGGCTTCGACCCGGCCGCGGCCGGCGGCGGCAGCGCTGCCGTCGAGAGCCTGGCCGCGGTGCCCGCGGCCGCCGGCGCCAGCTACCTGGGCAACGAGATCGCCAAGCTCGACCGGCCCGAGTTGACGGCTGCCAAGGTCATCGTCAGCGGCGGCCGTGCGCTGGGCGCCGCCGACAAGTTCAACGAGGTGCTCTCGCCGCTGGCCGACAAGCTCGGCGCGGCGCTGGGCGCCAGCCGCGCCGCCGTGGACGCCGGTTATGCGCCCAACGACTGGCAGGTGGGGCAGACCGGCAAGATCGTCGCGCCGCAGCTGTACATCGCCTGCGGCATCAGCGGCGCCATCCAGCACCTGGCCGGCATGAAGGACAGCAAGGTGATCGTCGCCATCAACAAGGACCCGGAGGCGCCGATCTTCAGCGTGGCCGACTACGGGCTCGAAGCCGACCTGTTCACTGCCGTGCCGGAGCTGGTGAGCAAGCTCTGAACGGCCAGGCCGGCCACACCCAGGGGCGCCCAGGCACGACCGCGGCGCCCCTTCTTGCACCCGGGAGAAGACGACGATGACCTACCGCGCACCCGTCAAGGACATGCTCTTCGTGATGAAGGAGCTGGCCGGCATCGACGCCGTGGCGCAGCTGCCCGGCCACGAAGAGGCCGGCTACGACACCGCCGCCGCGGTGCTGGACGAATGCGCGCGCCTGGCCGGCGACGTGCTGGCGCCTTTGAACCGCGAAGGCGACCAGGCGCCCAGCAGCTTCCGCGACGGCAAGGTGACGACGACGCCCGGCTTCAGGCAGGCGTTCAGGCAGTATGTCGAGGGCGGCTGGCAGGGCTTGCAGCACCCGGCCGAGTTCGGCGGCCAGGGGCTGCCCAAGCTCATCCACGCGGCGTGCTCGGAGATGGTGCAGGCGGCGAACATGAGCTTCGCGCTGTGCCCGCTGCTTACCGATGGCGCCATCGAGGCGCTGCTCACCGCCGGCACGCCCGAGCAGCAGGCCACCTACATCCCGAAGATGATCGAAGGGGCGTGGACCGGCTCGATGAACCTCACCGAGCCGCAGGCCGGCAGTGACCTGAGCCTGGTGCGCACGCGCGCCGAGCCCCAGCCCGACGGCAGCTACCGGCTCTTCGGCACCAAGATCTTCATCACCTACGGCGAGCACGACCTGGCCGACAACATCGTGCACCTGGTGCTGGCGCGCGTGGCCGGCGCGCCCGAGGGCGTCAAGGGCATCTCGCTGTTCATCTGCCCGAAGGTCCTCGAGGGTGGCCAGCGCAATGACGTGCACTGCGTGAGCATCGAGCACAAGCTGGGCATCAAGGCCAGCCCGACGGCAGTGCTGCAGTACGGCGACGGCATCACGCAGCCCGGCGGCGCGGCCGGCGCGGTGGCCACCCTCGTCGGCCAGGAGAACCGCGGCCTCGAGACCATGTTCATCATGATGAACGCGGCGCGCTACGGCGTGGGCATCCAGGGCGTGGCGATCGCCGAGCGCGCCTACCAGCAGGCGGTGGCCTACGCGCGCGAGCGGGTGCAGAGCCGGCCGGTCGACGGCTCGCTGAACAAGGCCGCGCCGATCATCCACCACCCCGACGTGCGGCGCATGCTGATGACGATGCGCGCCTACACCGAGGGCTGCCGTGCGATGGCCTACGTGGCCGCCGCGGCCTTCGATGCCGCGCATGCCCATGCCGACCCGGCGGTGCGGGCGCAGAACCAGGCCTTCTACGAGTTCATGGTGCCGCTGGTGAAGGGCCTCGCCACCGAGATGAGCCTGGAGGTGGCCAGCCTTGGCGTGCAGGTGCACGGCGGCATGGGCTTCATCGAGGAGACGGGCGCGGCGCAGTACCTGCGCGACGCGAAGATCCTCACCATCTACGAGGGCACCACGGCGATCCAGGCCAACGACCTCGTCGGGCGCAAGACGGCACGCGACGGCGGCGCCACGGCCAAGGCCATTGCCGCGCAGATCGAAGCGACGGTTGGCGAGCTGAACCGGCAGGCCGGCCCGGCTGCGCTGGCGATGGCCAGGCGGCTGGAAGCCGGCCGCCGGGCCTTCCTGGACGTGGTCGACTTCGTCGTGGCGCAGGGCAAGGGGCAGCCCAACGCGGTGTTCGCCGGCAGCGTGCCCTACCTGATGCTGGCCGGCATCGTGGTGGCCGGCTGGCAGATGGCGCGGGCGCTGCTCGTGGCCGAAGCCCGCCTGGCGGCCAACGACGACGCGGGCTTCATGCGCGCCAAGATCACCACGGCACGCTTCTTCGCCGACCACATCCTCGTGAAGGCCACCGGCCTGCGCGACAGCATCGTCGACGGCGCCGAGCCCGTGACGGCGCTGGACCTCGAGGCGTTCTGAGCCCACGCCTGGCCTTTCGTTGCCGTTTGCAGTTCACCCCGGAGATCGCCCGAACATGGCTTTGCCGCCCGTCCTGAAGCAGGTGCCGTTCCCCGTCATCGGCGCGCCGCTGTTCATCGTCAGCAACCCCAAGCTCGTCATCGCGCAGTGCACCGCCGGCGTGGTGGGCTCGATGCCGTCGCTGAACGCGCGTCCGGCCTCCCAGCTGGACGAGTGGCTGGCCGAGATCACCGAGGCGCTGGCGGCCTGGAACCGGGCCCACCCCGACCGGCCGGCGGCGCCGTTCGCCATCAACCAGATCGTGCACAAGACCAACGACCGCCTCGAGCACGACATGCAGGTGTGCGCGAAGTACAAGGCGCCCATCGTCATCACCAGCCTGGGCGCGCGCACCGACATCAACGACGCCGTGCACTCGTGGGGCGGGGTGGTGATGCACGACGTCATCAACAACACCTTCGCGCACAAGGCGGTGGACAAGGGCGCCGACGGGCTGATCCT
>JAEUPC010000048.1 GCA_016789865.1 Rubrivivax sp. | reverse complement strand
CGGCGGCCAGCGTGGCCAAGCGGATCGCCGAGGAGCTGAACACGCCGCTGGGCGAGGTGGTGGGCTTCAAGGTGCGTTTCCACGACCGCCTTCAGCCCGGCGCCAGCGTCAAGCTGATGACCGACGGCATCCTGCTGGCCGAGACGCAGGGCGACCCCGAGCTGCGCGCCTACGACACGCTGATCATCGACGAGGCGCACGAGCGCAGCCTGAACATCGACTTCCTGCTGGGCTACCTGCGCCAGTTGCTGCCGCGGCGGCCCGACCTGAAGGTCATCGTCACCTCGGCCACCATCGACGCCGGTCGCTTCGCGCAGCATTTCGCCAGCGCGCGCGGCCCGGCACCGGTGATCGCCGTGAGCGGGCGCCTCTATCCGGTGGAACAGCGCTGGCGGCCCTTCGAGGAAGGCCGCGACTTCGGCCCCGACGACGCGGTGGCCGCGGCGGTGGACGAACTGTGGCGTGGCCCGCAGGCCGGCGGCGACATCCTCGTCTTCCTGCCCGGCGAGCGCGAGATCCGCGACTGTGCCGATCACCTGCGGCGGCATCTGGCTCAGGCCCAGCGCACTGGTCCGGGCGGCGCGGGCGGCCCGCCGGCGGAGATCCTGCCGCTGTTCGCGCGGCTGTCGCAGGCCGAGCAGGACCATGTGTTCGCGCCCAGCCGGGGCCGGCGCATCGTGCTGGCCACCAACGTCGCCGAGACCTCGCTCACGGTGCCGGGCATCCGCTATGTCATCGACCCTGGGCTGGCGCGCATCAAGCGCTACAGCTACCGCAGCAAGGTCGAGCAACTGCAGGTCGAGGCCATCAGCCAGGCGGCGGCCAGCCAGCGCGCCGGCCGCTGCGGCCGCGTGGCCGACGGCATCTGCATCCGGCTGTACGACGAGAAGGACTTCGCCGCGCGGCCGCGCTTCACCGACCCGGAGATCCTGCGCAGCTCGCTGGCCGGCGTCATCCTGCGCATGAAGGCGCTGCACCTGGGCCGGGTGGAGGACTTCCCGTTCCTCGAACCGCCACCGAACAAGGCGATCGCCGACGGCTATGCGCTGCTGGCCGAACTCGGCGCGGTGGGCGAGGACAACGAGCTCACCGCCACCGGGCGTGAACTGGCGCGGCTGCCGCTGGACCCGCGCGTGGGCCGCATGATCCTCGCGGCGCGCGAGCGCGACGCGCTCAGCGAGGTGCTGGTGATCGCCGCGGGCTTGAGCGTGCACGACGTGCGCGACCGGCCCCTCGAGCAGCAGCAGGCCGCCGACCAGCGCCACAAGCCCTTCGACGACGAGAAGAGCGAGTTCATGGGCACGCTGGCGCTGTGGCGCTGGATCGAGGCCGGCCGCGGCGTGCACGGCCATGCCCACGCCGGTGAGAAGGCGCAGCAGATCGACCAGCACAAGCTGTCCAACCGACAGCAGGAGCAGCGGCTGCGCGAGCACTTCATCAGCCCGCGCCGCGTGCGCGAGTGGCGCGACGTTCATGCGCAACTGCACACCGTGGTGGCCGAGCAGGGCTGGCGGCTCAACGGCGCGCCGGCGACCTACGAGCAGGTGCACCTGTCGCTGCTGGCCGGGCTGCTGGGCAACATCGGGTGCAAGGCCGACGATGACGACTGGTACCTCGGGGCGCGCGGCATCAAGTTCTGGCGCCACCCGGGGGCGAACCTGGCGAAGAAGCCCGGGCGCTGGATCGTCGCCGCCGAGCTGGTGGAGACCACCCGCCTGTTCGGCCGCGGCATTGCGGCCATCGAGCCGCAGTGGATTCCGCCGCTGGCCGGGCACCTGCTGAAGAAGCAGCTGCTCGACCCGCACTGGGAGAAGAAGGCCGCCGAGGTGGTGGCGCTGGAGCGCGCCACGCTGTACGGCATCGTCGTCTACAACAACCGGCGTGTGAACTACGCGAACGTGGACGCGCCCGGGGCGCGCGAGGTGTTCATCCGCGAAGCCCTGGTGGCCTCGCTCGCCGAACCCGAGGTCTGGGAGGCCAGGTACCCTTTCCTCGCGCACAACCGCCGCATGCTGCGCGAGGTGGAGGAACTGGAACACAAGGCGCGGCGCCAGGACGTGCTGGTGGACGAGGCGCTGATCCACGCCTCCTACGACGCCAAGCTGCCGGCCGACGTGGTGGGCGGAGCGAGCTTCGAGCGCTGGTATCGCGAAGCCGTCCGCCGCGAGCCGAGGCTGCTGCAACTGACGCGCGACGAGTTGATGCGGCACGAGGCAGCGGGCGTCACCACCGAGGCCTACCCGAAGCAGGTGCGCCTGGGCGGCATCGACTGCGCCGTGACCTACCTGCACGAGCCGGGTGACGCGCGCGACGGCCTGACGGTCACCGTGCCGATCTACGCCCTCAACCAGGTGAACGAGGAACGCTGCGAGTGGCTGGTGCCGGGCATGCTGGCGGGCAAGGTGCAGGCGCTGGTCAAAAGCCTGCCGCAGAGGCCGCGCGCGCGCCTGGTGCCGCTGCCGGAGTTTGCCGAGGCCTTTGCCCAGGGCATCGCGTTTGCCGAGGGCAGCCTGGTCGAGGCATTGCTGAGGGTGGTGCGCGAACGCACGCAGTTGCCCGTGCAGCGCGCGGACTTCAAGTTCGAGCAGCTCAACGCCCACCTGTTCATGAACTTCGCCGTCGTCGACGAGCACGGGCGCCAGCTCGGCATGGGGCGCGACCTGGCGGCGCTGAAGGCGCAATGGGGGGCGCAGGCACGCAGCGCGTTCCAGGCGCTGGCGGCGTTGAAGCGCGCCGACACAGGGGATGCCGTGGCAGCGGTTCGACTGTCCGTGGCCGGCGTTGGTCGTGCGGCGGCTGGCGACGAGGGGCGCGGCGGCCCTGCGCGTTCGGCTACCGGCGCCCAAGCGGCTCACGATGCTGCGCAACGCTCGGCAGGGCCGCCTGGCGCCGAGGCGGGCCGTGCCGACGCCCCTGTGTCGCCGGCCCGGCACACCGCGTGGACCTTTGGTGAACTGCCCGAGCTGATGGAGGTGTGCCGCGGCTCGCAGGTGCTGGTGGGCTTCCCGGCGTTGGTCGACCAAGGCGATGCGGTGACCGTGGAAGTATTCGACGAGCCCGAGGTCGCGGCCCGGCGGCACCGAGCCGGCTTGTGCCGGCTTTTCGCACTGCAGTTGCGCGAGCCGTTGAAGCATCTGGAAAAGGGCCTTCCGGGTTGGCAGGGCATCGTGGCGGCGTTCATGCCGCTGGGCACCGCGGAGGAGCTGCGTGAGCAGGTCATCGACGTGGCGCTGGGCCGGGCGTTCCTGGCCACGCCGCTGCCCGAAGACGCCGAGGCGTTTCGGCGCCGCCTGGACGAAGGCCGGGCGCGGCTGGTGCTCATCGCCCAGGAGGTCGCGCGGCAGGCGCAGGCGGTGTTGGCCGAGCACGCGCTGGCGTTGCGCAAGCTGCGCGACTCGCGCGCGCCGCGCGAGGTGGCTGACGACGTGGCGGCCCAGCTGCAGCGGCTCGTACCCAAGCGCTTCCTGGTCGCCACGCCCTGGACGCAATTGCAACATCTGCCGCGCTACCTGAAAGCCGTGGTGATGCGGCTGGACAAGCTGCGCGCCGACCCGGCGCGCGACCTGGCCCGGCTGGCCGAGTTGCGCCCGTTGGAGCAGCGCTGGCTGCGCCGGCAGGCAGAACTGCGCGGCGCGGCGCACGCCCGGCTCGACGAGTACCGCTGGCTGCTGGAGGAGCTGCGCGTGAGCCTGTTCGCCCAGGAGCTGCGCACGCCGCAGCCGGTAAGCGCCAAGCGCCTGGACAAGGTATGGGCCCAGATCGAGGCGTGAGGCAGGCCGTTGAAGGTGGCTTGATTTATCGCAAATAACAATGATTCGCAATTGCGGTAGACTTCCCTGCAAGTCCACCCCTCGGCCAGCGCCCATCGCCATGCAAGCCACCCCGCAAACCTTCGCCAATCGCCTTGTCGCCCTGGGGGCGACCCTGCTGCTGGCCGCCGCCTCGCACGCCACGGCCCAGGAGCGGGTTGTCAACCTGTACTCGGCCCGCCACTACCAGACCGACGAAGCGCTGTACGCCAACTTCACCCGCGCCACCGGCATCCGCATCAACCGGGTCGAGGCCGACGACGCCGGCATCCTCGCGCGCTTGAAGGCAGAAGGCTCGGCCAGCCCGGCCGACGTGATCCTGCTCGTCGATGCCGCCCGGCTGTGGCGCGGCGAACAGGACGGGCTCTTCCAGCCGCTGAAGTCCGACTTGATCAGCAAGCGCATCCCGCCCGCCCTGCGCGGCGCCGATGCGGGGCAGGGCCCGCAGTGGGTGGGCGTGTCCACGCGCGCCCGCGTCGTCGTCTACGACAAGACGGTGCTCAAGGCGGCAGACGTGGACAGCTACGAGAAGCTGGCATCGCCGGCGCTCAAGGGCAAGCTGTGCATCCGCTCGGGCTCGCACCCGTACAACCTCAGCCTGTTCGGCTCGGTGCTCGAGCGACGGGGAAGCGCGCAAACAGAGGCATGGCTCAAGGGCGTGGCCGGAAACCTGGCCCGGGCCCCGAAGGGCGGCGACACCGACCAGATTCGCGCGGTGGCCGCCGGCGAATGCGCGGTGGCAGTGACCAATACCTACTACTTCGCCCGTTTGCTGCGCAGCACGGCGGCGGCCGACCGCGACCTGGTCGCCAAGGTGGGTGTGGTGTTCCCCGACCAGGCGGGCGCCGGCACGCATGTCAACATCTCCGGCGCCGCGGTGGCCCGCAGCGCGAAGAACCGTGATGCGGCGGTGGCGTTCATCGAGTACCTGACGAGCGACGATGCCCAGCGCCTGCTGGCCGACGGCAACAACGAGTACCCGGCGGTGCCCGGCGTGCGCACCGACAACCCGGCGCTGGCGGCACTGGGCGCGTTCAAGGCCGAGACGGTGCCGATCGCCAAGGTGGGCGCGGCGGCGGCGCAGGTGCAGCAGATGCTCGACCGCGTGGGCTTCAAGTAGACGGCCTGGCTCGCCTCACACAACTTGACCGCCTCGGATTTCTCACCCCCACGTTCACACTGCGAGTGGGCCGCTGCGCCAGGACCCGCCCAAGGATTGCCTCCTCCTAGAATCCGACCCCTCCGTGCCGTGGCTGCCTGCCCGGCAACCTGATGGGCCGGGGGCCGGGCCGGCCCTTTTTGCCGAACGGGCCGAGTGCTCCGCCGCCGCGCCGCTGCCGGCGCTGTCATCTCGGCCAGGAGGGGTGCATGGCCTTGGGTGGTGTCTGGCGTTGGCTGTTGGGTGCCGGGGTGTGCATGCCGGCGGCAAGCCTGCTGCCGGCGCCGCTTCCCGCGCAGACCGTGAAGCCCGCTGGTGCCTCGTCGGCTGCGGCGTCGGCGTCCGCGCCCGCGCCCGCGCCCGCCAGCGCCCCGGCAGGGCGCAATGGCGCGCCCGAAGCCGCTCGGGCCGCATCCGAAGCCGCGATGCAGCGGGCCCAGCGCGCCGCCGATTCGCCGCTGCGCGCCATCATCGAAGCGTCCAAGGTGCGTCGGCGCATCGAACCAGAACCGACCGGCGAAGCCGAGGCACCGGCGCGACGGCCCGTCCTGCCGCGCGGCGCTCCGGCCGAGACCGTGCGCGCGGAAACGCGGGCCGCGGCGCCCCCGCTGCCGGTGCCCGGGCGCAACACGGCGCCGCCCCCTGCCGTGGCGCGCGAGGATGAGGCGATCACCGTGCGCACATTGCAGGCCCAGGTGCCGGCGCGCACTGCCGCTGTCGACGTGGCTCCGCTGGCGCCGCTGTCGCGTGGCGCGGCCCCGGTGCCCACGGCAGCGGACCTGCCCCGGGTGCCATCGTTGCCCGAAGCGCCGGCCGCGCTCCCGCGTGCGGGCCCCGCCGCGGCGCCGCGGCTGCTGCACATGGTCGAGCCGGAGATCGGCCCGCGGCTGATCGAACAGCTCGCGCGCCCCGAGGTGTCCGTGCAGTTCGTCATCCAGCCCGACGGGTCGGTCGATGCGGTTCAGGTGCTTCCGCCGGTGCCGCGGCAGATCGTGCCGCTCATCGTGAGTGCCGTGGAGCAGTGGCGCTTCAGCCCGCAGCCCGCGCCGCGGCCGCACCGCGTGCAGCTGGTGTTCAAGGCGGACTGAGGTGCCGGCCGGCGCGGGCCGGACGAAAGGCTGAGCGCGTCGACCATTCGGCTCGCCTCAGGCCCCGAACAAGGCCAGCGCGCGGTCCATGCCGCCTTCGGTGATCGACAGCATCGCCTGTTCGCGCACGGCCGGCTTGGAGTGATAGGCGATGGACAGGCCGGCCACCTGCATCATCGGCAGGTCGTTGGCGCCGTCGCCCACGGCGATGGCCTGCGCGGCGGGAATGCCCATCAGCTCGCACACCTCGAGCAGCACGCGCTTCTTCTCGGCGCCGTCGACGATCTCGCCCCAGGGGCGCTCCAGCAGCAGGCCGGTGAGCCGGCCGTCCACCACCTCCAGCATGTTGGCGCGCGCGAAGTCCAGCTTCAGCCGCGCGCGCACCCGTTCACTGAAGTAGGTGAAGCCCCCGGAGATGAGCAGCGTCTTCAGCCCGGCCGACTGGCAGGCCTGCACGAAGGTCTCGACGCCGGGGTTCAGCCGCAGCTTGCTGGCGTAGACCTGCGCCAGTGCGCTCTCGGGCACACCCTGCAGCAGCGCCAGGCGGCGGCGCAGGCTGTGCTTGTAGTCGGTGATCTCGCCGCGCATGGCCGCCTCGGTGATGGCGGCCACCTCGGCACGACGGCCGGCGACTTCGGCGATTTCGTCGACGCACTCGATGTTGATCAGCGTCGAGTCCATGTCGAACGCCACCAGCTTGAAGTCGGCCAGCCGCAGCGGCGGCGTGATGCCGCGGATGAACAGCCCCGGCTCGACCGCGCGCGCCTTTCGCACTGAAGCGGCCGCCTTCATGCCGGCACCTTGGTCGCGGCCTTGGGGGTGCCCAGCGAACGCAGCAGGTCGCGCATGAACTGGGCGCGCTCGGTCGGCAGGGTGATCTCGCGTTCGATGCGCAGCTTGTCGTTGCCGGCCAGCTTGACGGCGCGGTTCTTCTGCACGAGCTCGATGATGCGCAGCGCGTCGACGGGCGGGTTGGGGCGGAAGGTCAGGCTCATCAGCCGGGGCCCGGCGTCGATCTTCGCCACGCCGTAGGGCCGGGCCAGCACGCGCAGGCGGTGCGTGTCGAACAGGTTCTGGCCCTGCGCGGGCAGGCGCCCGAAGCGGTCGGTGATCTCCTCCAGCAGGGTGTCGATGCGCTCGGCGCTGTCGGCGGTGGCCAGGCGCTTGTACAGGCTCAGCCGCGTGTGCACGTCGCCGCAGTAGCTGTCGGGCAGCAGCGCCGGTGCGTGCAGGTTGACCTCGGTGGTACCGGCCAGGCCGCCGAACCCACCCAGAGGCGACAGCAGATCGGGCTCGCGCCCCGCCTTCAGCGAGCGCACCGCCTCGACCAGCATGTCGTTGTACAGCTGGAAGCCGACTTCCATCATGTTGCCGCTTTGCTGCTCGCCCAGCACCTCGCCGGCGCCGCGGATCTCCAGGTCGTGCATGGCGAGGTAGAAGCCGCTGCCAAGCTCCTCCATCTGCTGGATGGCCTCCAGCCGCTGCGCGGCCTGCTTGGTGAGGCCTTCCTTGTCGGGCACCAGCAGGTACGCGTAGGCCTGGTGGTGACTGCGGCCGACGCGCCCGCGCAGTTGGTGCAGTTGCGCCAGGCCGAACTTGTCGGCCCGACTGATGACGATCGTGTTGGCGGTGGGCACGTCGATGCCCGTCTCGATGATGGTCGAGCACAGCAGCACGTTGTGCCGCTGGGCGACGAAGTCGCGCATCACCGCCTCCAGTTCGCGCTCGGGCATCTGGCCGTGGGCGATGGCGATGCGCGCTTCGGGCACCAGCTCGGTCAGCCGGTCGCGCCGGTTGGCAATCGTCTCCACCTCGTTGTGCAGGAAGTAGACCTGCCCGCCGCGCTTGAGCTCGCGCAGGATGGCCTCGCGGATGATGCTGGTGCCTTCGTTCTGCACGAAAGTCTTGATGGCCAGCCGGCGCTGCGGCGCGGTGGCGATCACCGACAGGTCGCGCAGCCCTTCGAGCGCCATGCCCAGCGTGCGCGGAATGGGCGTGGCGGTGAGCGTGAGCACGTCGACCTCGGCGCGCAGCGCCTTCATCGCCTCCTTGTGGCGCACGCCGAAGCGGTGCTCCTCGTCGATGACCAGCAGACCCAGCCGCGCGAACTTCACGTCGCTGGCCAGCAGCTTGTGCGTGCCGACGACGATGTCGACGCTGCCGGCCGCGATGCCTTCCAGCGCCGCCCTCACCTCCTTGCCGGTGCGAAAGCGCGACAGCTCGGCCACCTTCACCGGCCACTTGGCGAAGCGGTCGGTGAGCGTCTGGTAGTGCTGCTCGGCCAGGAGCGTGGTGGGCGCGAGCAACGCCACCTGCTTGCCGCCATGCACGGCCACGAAGGCGGCGCGCAGGGCGACCTCGGTCTTGCCGAAGCCGACGTCGCCGCACACAAGGCGGTCCATCGGCCGCGGCGAAACCATGTCCTGGATGACGGCGTGGATGGCCGCGCGCTGGTCGGCCGTCTCCTCGAAGCCGAAGCTGGCCGCGAAGGCTTCGTAGTCGTGCGGCGAGAAACGGTGCGCGAAGCCGTCGCGCGCGGCGCGCTGGGCGTACAGGTTCAGCAGCTCGGCGGCGGTGTCGCGCACCTGCTCGGCCGCCTTGCGGCGCGCCTTCTCCCATTGGCCGCTGCCCAGCCGGTGCAGCGGCGCCTCTTCGGCGCTCACCCCGGTGTAGCGGCTGATCAGGTGCAGCTGCGACACCGGCACGTACAGTGTCGCCTTCTCGGCGTATTCGAGATGCAGGAACTCGCTGGTGCCCTCGCCAAGGTCGATGTTCTTCAGGCCCTGGTAGCGGCCGATGCCGTGGTTGACGTGCACCACCGGATCGCCGATCTCGAGTTCCGACAGGTCCTTGATCAGCGCATCGACGCTGGAAACCTGCTCCTGCTTGCGCCGCCGGCGCGCCTGCGGCGTGGTGGCAAAGAGCTCGGTCTCGGTGATGAACTGCAGCGACAGCGCTGCCGTGCCGGCCGGGGCGGAACTGCCGTCTGCCGCCGCGCCATCCAGCCAGTGAAAGCCCTGGGCCAGCGGCGCGGCGACGATGGCCACCTTCTCGCCGCCTTCGATGAACTCGGCCAGTGTGGCCACGCTCGGCACGACGATCCGGTGGTCGCGCAGCAGCTCCAGCAGGCTCTCGCGCCGGCCCTCGCTCTCGGCGACCAGCAGCACGCGGTGCGGCGTGGCGCCGAGGTGGCGCTCCAGCGCCGCCAACGGCTCGGTGGCGCCGCGCTCGACGCTCACGTCGGGCAGCGGCCGGCACCAGGGCAGTTCGCCGGCGCCACGCTGGGCGACGGTGGCGTGCGCCTGCGTGGCGGCGAAGAACTCCTCGGGGCGCAGGAACAGGTCTTCGGGCGGCAGCAGCGGCCGCTCCTTGTCGTGCTGCAGGAAGCGGTGCCGTTCGCGCGTGTCGACCCAGAAGCGCTGCAGCGCGGCGTCGACCTCGCCATGCAGCACCAGCGCGGCCTCGGTGCCGATGTAGTCGAACAGCGTGGCCAGCGTGTCGAAGAACAGCGGCAGGTAGAACTCGATGCCGCCGGTGGCGATGCCCGAGGCGATGTCCTTGTAGACGCGGGCCTTGGTCGGGTCGCCTTCGATGCGTTCGCGCCAGCGGGCGCGGAATGCGGCGCGCGCCGCCTCGTCCATCGGAAACTCGCGCCCCGGCAGCAGGCGCACTTCGGGCACCGGGTACAGGCTGCGCTGGGTGTCGGGGTCGAAGGTGCGGATCGAATCGACCTCGTCGCCGAACAGGTCCACGCGGAACGGCACCAGCGAGCCCATCGGGAACAGGTCGATCAGGCCGCCGCGCACCGCGTACTCGCCCGGCCGCACCACCTGGCTGACATGCTCGTAGCCGGCCAGGGTGAGCTGGGCCTTCAGGCGCGCCTCGTCCAGCCGCGACTTCTGCTTGAAGTGGAACGTGGTGCCGGCCAGGAACGACGGCGGCGCGATGCGGGCCAGCGCGGTGGCGGCCGGCACCAGCAGCACGTCCACCTCGCGCTGCTGGATGCGCCACAGCGTCGCCAGCCGCTCGCTGACCAGGTCCTGGTGCGGGCTGAAGTTGTCGTAGGGCAGCGTCTCCCAGTCGGGGAAGAGGGCCACGCGCAGCGCCGGCGCGAAGAACGGCAGCTCGTCGAGCAGGCGCTGCGCGTCGGCCGCCTCGGCGGTGAACACGGTCAGCGGGCCCCGCGCCGGCGCGCCGGCGGCGCCCCGCGCCGCGGCGAGCTGCGCCAGCAGCAGCGCATCGGCCGAGCCGAGGGGCCGGGGGATCGTGTGGCGCCGTCCTGGCGCAAGCGGTGGCAGCAGCATCTGCAAACACAAGCGCCCCGTCGTGGGCCACGGCGGGGCGTGCGAAGCGGCGAATTCTAGAATCGTTGTCGTGCCCGACCGCTCAGACACCACGCCTGCCCGCTGCTATGCCGTGGTGCCCTGTGCCGGCGTGGGCCAACGGGCGGGCACTGCGGGGCCCAAGCAGTACGCCCGGCTGGCCGGGCAGCCGGTGGTGGCGCATACGCTGGCCGCCCTGGCCGCGGTGCCCGCGCTGCAGGCCACGCTGGTGGTGCTGGCCGCCGAGGACCAGGAGTTCGAGCGCCGCGTGCCGCAGTTCGAAGGGGTGCGGGCATGGGTGGCGCGTTGCGGTGGAGCCACCCGCGCAGCCTCGGTGGGCAACGGCCTGGCGCAGCTGCGCCAGCGGGGCGCGCGTGACCACGACTGGGTACTGGTGCACGACGCGGCGCGCTGCCTGGTGCGCGCGTCGTGGGTGCAGGCGTTGATCGAAGCCTGCCGCGGCGACGAGGTGGGCGGCCTGCTCGCGCTGCCGCTGGCCGACACGTTGAAGCAGGCCGGCGGGCAGCGCGCCACCGCCACCCTGCCGCGCGCCGACAAGTGGCTGGCGCAAACGCCACAGATGTTCCGCCTCGGCCTCCTGCAGCGCGCGCTGGCCGAGGCCGGCCCCGAGGTCACCGACGAGTCCGGCGCCGTGGAGGCGCTGGGCCTGGCGCCGCTGCTCGTGCCGGGCGACCTCGAAAACTTCAAGCTCACCTGGCCGGCCGACTTTGCGCTGGCCGAGCGGTTGCTGGAGAACCGACCACGATGAACCCGGCAGTTCCCGAACTGCGCATCGGCGAAGGCTGGGACGTGCACCAGCTGGTCGCCGGGCGCGCGCTCGTGCTGGGCGGCATCGTCGTGCCGCACACACACGGCCTGCTCGGCCATTCCGACGCCGATGCGCTGCTGCATGCCATCACCGACGCGCTGCTGGGCGCCGCGGGGCTGGGCGACATCGGCCGGCTCTTCCCGGACACCGAAGCGGCCTACGCCGGGGCCGATTCGGCGCTGCTGCTGGCGCAGGCGCTGGCGCGGGTGAAGGGGCTTGGCTGGACGCTGCTCAACGTGGACAGCACCATCGTTGCGCAGGCGCCGAAGATGGCCCCGCACATCCCGGCGATGCGCGAGCGCATCGCCGCGGTGCTGGGGCTGGCCGCGCAGGCGGTGAACGTCAAGGCCAAGACGGCCGAGAAGTTGGGCCCGGTGGGCGAAGGCCGCGCCATCGAGGCGCGTGCCGTGTGCTTGCTGTGGCGCGCGGGCGCTCCAGGCGCACCGGGCGCAACGGGCGCACCGGTCTAGGGCGGTCTCTGGGGGGAGGGCTGGGGTCTGCCGCGCGCCGCCGGCCGGGTCAGACCTTGCTCGGCGGTCCGCCGGCGCGCGTGTCGGCCCAGGCGAAGTTGCTGTCGCTCATGAGGGTGCTGAGCGGGCCGCCGTTGCCCTTGTCGCGGCCGCCCTTGCCGGGTGTGTTGCCGCGCGCAGACTGCACACGCTTGAGCCGGATGTGCGCGATGAGGCCGCCTTCGGGTGCGTTGGCCAGCTCGAGGCTGCCGCCCATGCGCGCCACGGCCTTTTCGACGATGGCCAGCCCCAGGCCCGCGCCGGTGGCCGCGGTGCGCGCGGCGTCGCCGCGGAAGAAGGGAGTGGTCAGCTGGGCCAGCTTTTCCGGTGCCACGCCGGGCCCGTGGTCGCGCACGCTGACGATGAGCCAGGGCCCGGCCTTCACGTGCCACACGTCGACGTCGGTGACGCCGGTATAGGTGCCCCTGCCGTAGCGGCGGGCGTTCTCGAACAGGTTCAGGAACACGCGGCCGAGCTCGGTCTCGTCGGCAATGGCCTGCAGGTCGGGCGTCAGGCGCGAGTGGATGCGGATCTGCGTCGGGTCGCGGAAGCGCGCCGCCTCGGCCTCGACGAGGCGGCTCACGTTGACCGGGCCCATCTTGGCGTCGCCCGGGCGCGCGTAGTCCATGAACTTGTCGATGATCGCGTCGAGCTGGTCGATGTCGCTGGCCATGTTGCGCCGTGCGTCCTCGTCGGCCACGCTCATCTCGGCTTCCAGCCGCAGGCGCGCCAACGGCGTGCGCAGGTCGTGGCTGATGCCGGCCAGCATCACCGCGCGGTCCTCTTCCACGCGCGCCAGCTCGCGCGCCATGCGGTTGAAGCCGCGGTTGACCTCGCGAATCTCGCTGGTCATCGTGTTCTCGTCCAGCCGCGAGTCGAGGTCTCCTTCGCGGATGCGACTGGCGGCGAACGACAGCTGCTTCAGCGGCTGGTTGATCAGGCTTGCGATGGCCACCGAGCCGACCAGCGTGGCCAGGAAGGCGATGCCGATCCACGCGAACCAGGTGCTGCCGGCCATCTCGACCGGATGCGCGAGGTTGGCCTGCAGCCAGAACTGGTCTTGCTCGATGGAGAAGCCGACCCACAGCCCGCTTTGGTTGTTGACGCTGCGCGCGACGATGGTGTCGGGCCCCAGAACGCGCCGCAGTTCCGATGCCAGGTGGCGCGAGAAGCGGTCGGTCTCGAACGACAGCCACTTGTCCTTCGGTTCGCGCGGGGTCACGCGCATGGTCGAGGGCGTGGACATGCTCTTGAGCAACGCCACGCGGTTGATGCCGTCGGTGGGGATGAGTGCGGCGCGCGCCAGGCTGACCAGGCCCGCCGTCTGCTGCGCCTGCTGCACCGCGCGCGGCTCCAGCTCCAGCGTGTGCAGGGTCGTCACCCAGGCGTACACCCCTCCCGCCAGCAGCACGGCCAGCAGGAAGAAGGTGCGCCAGAAGAGGCTGAAACCGAGCGAGGTGCTCGCCAAGGCGTCAGCCTCTTACGGCAGTGGCGCCAAGCGGAGCGAGCGCCGCGCAGCCGGCTGTGCCGGACGGCTGGCGGTGCCTCAAGGCCATGACGTGGCCTTCACGCGGCCACCGGGCAGGCGCCGCAGGCGCTTCGGGGCGAGCGTCAATTCGCGCCATCGGGCACGAACACGTAGCCCACGCCCCACACCGTCTGGATGTAGCGCGGTTGAGAGGGGTCGGGCTCGATCATCTTGCGCAGGCGCGAGATCTGCACGTCCAGGCTGCGGTCGAAGGGCTCGAACTCGCGGCCGCGCGCCAGCTGCGCGAGCTTGTCGCGCGAAAGCGGTTGGCGCGGGTGGCGCACCAGCGCCTTGAGCATCGAGAACTCACCGGTGGTCAGCGAGATCTGCTCGCCGTTCTTCGACAGG
>JAEUPC010000046.1 GCA_016789865.1 Rubrivivax sp. | reverse complement strand
GTTCTTGTCGATGCGCACGGCGAGGTCGTCGCGCGTGATGCCGGCGGCCGGCACGCACAGCGACACCGGGCCGAACTTGCCCGCGATGGCGTCGAACACCGAGCTGCGGAAGCGCTCGTCGGTGGTGTCGCCCTGGAACGGAATCGCAAAGGTCCGCCCGGCGTCGGCGTTGAGCTTGGCGGCCACGTCCTCGACGGCCTCGCTCATGTCCACCAGCGCCACGCCGGCGATCCCCCGCTTGGCCATGGCGCCCGCCACGGCGCGCCCGATGCCGCTGGCGCCGCCGGTGATGACGGCGACTCGCTTGCCCAAGTCTATGACGACTCCCTCGATGCTGCAGTGCATCAAATTATCAGCGCCCGAGAGGGAGGCAGCCACCGTCGTTTCACGAACGCAGGGCAAAACCCGTCAGGGTTTGCGCTAACGCAAAGCCGGCTGCGGGCGAAGCGGCGCGGCGCCCGGTCGCACGGCCGGTCGCGCCGCCGGTCGCACGGCCGCTCAGCGTGGGCCGCCAGGGGCGGCCGCCGCTGCAGCCCGCGCCTTGGCCTCCACCTCCAGGAAGCGGTCGGCCATCGCCTTGACGAAGCGGCCGAGGTAGGTGTGGCTCACCAGTTCCTCCAGCGAGGCGCGGTCGACGACCACGGCGCTCACGTCTTCCAGCGCCACCACGCTGGCCGAGCGCGGTGCATCGGCAAAGATGGCGGTCTCGCCGAACACGTCGCCGGGCTTCAGGATGCGCAGCGACTGGCTGCGCCTGGGGTCTTCGGGGTCGCACTTGCGCACCTCGCAGCGCCCGGCGGTGATGATGTAGGCGGCGTCGGCGCGGTCGCCTTCGCGCACGATCACCTTGCCGGCCTGGAAGACGTGCAGCGGGAACCAGTTGCCGCCGCGCAGGAAGGCGCGCAGCGCCTCGGCCAGCTCGGCGGCGTTCTGGTAACGATCGGCGGGCTCCTTGGCCATCGCCTTCTTGACGATGGCCGTCAGCGTGGGCGGCGGCTTGACGGCCACGCCGCCACTCTCGTCGGGGCTGCGGAACTCGCAGCGCTCGGCCGCCGCCATCGCCTCTTCCATCGGGCCCATGTACGGCGCCTGGCCGGTGAGCGCCTTGTAGAGGATGGCGCCGATGGAGAAGATGTCGGTGCGCGCGTCGATGCGGCTCACCTCGCCGCGCGCCTGCTCGGGCGCCATGTAGCGCACGGTGCCGGCCACGGTGCCCTCGGGCTCGACCGGGCCGTCGACCAGCGTGCGCTCGCCGGTGGCGATGGCGCAGCCCCAGTCCATCAGGTACACCTCGCCGAACTCGCCGACCATGATGTTGTCGGGCTTCAGGTCGCGGTGGATGATGCCGCGGCTGTGCGCATAGGCCAGCGCGTCGCACACGGTGGCCAGGCATTGCAGGATGCGCTCGAGGTCGCGCTGCGAGCCCTGCATGGCGATCAGCTCGGTGAGCGTGCGGCCGTCCACCAGCTTCATCGTGTACGACGCGACGCCGCGCTCGTCCACCGCCAGGTCATGCACCGGCACGATGTTCGGGTGCGTCAGCGCGCCGGTGATGCGTGCCTCGTCGACGAAGCGCTGCGTCATCTCGGGGTCGCGCGCCAGGCCCGGCTCGATGACCTTCAGCGCCACACGGCGGCGCAGGTCCAGGTCGTACAGGCGGTGGATGGATCCCATGCCGCCGCGGGCGATCTCGCCCTCGTCGCGCAGGCGCCCACTGGCGATGCCGGGGTGCGGCGTGGCCGGCGGGGTGGCTTGCAGCGCGCGCCCGGTGGCGGCCAGCGACGCGTCGTCGTGCTGTGCGCCTTCGAACCACGGCAGCGCGTCGTAGGCGTCGAGCCGGCTGCCGCCTTCGGGCGGCTGGGTGAACACCACCGTGGCCGGTGGCGTGGGTCTGGAACGGGCTGGGCTGCTGCTGCTCATCGGGCCTCCTGGCGCAGGGCCAGGAGCCTAACGGCTAACGCGGCAAGCCGGCGCCGGCACCGCGGCGGCGCAAGGCGCGAACGGGCGCGCCGCCGTGCAGTCTGGCTCACCCGCGCGCCGGCGGGCAGCCGGCCGCGCGGGCTTCAGGCCTCAGAGGTCGGCCACGCGCTTCAACTGCGCTACTGGGATGTTGCCGCGGTCACCGTCGAGGAACGACACGAGGACGTGGCTGGAGGTGAGCACCCAGCACCCCGGCGTCTTCTCGCCGTCGGGAGCCACGTGCTCGGCCAGCCGCGCCTGGCCGACGCAGGGGCCCGACTTGGCGTACAGCATCACCTTGGCACCATCGCTGGACAGGGCGATCGCGAACACTTCGGCTCGCAGGGGCAGGGCCGCGCCGACGAGGCTGGCGGCGACAAGGGCGGTCCGAACGAGTTGCATGTGAACTCCCTGATGAACAGTGGCCAGGCCCCCAATGTCGCGCCGATGCAGCACGCACGATCGGCAGAAAGCCCGCCGTTTCACCCCCCTTTTGGAGGCCGCAGGCACGCCATCGCGCCAAGGCGGTACGTTGCAACGAATCGCCGCTGCTAGAGTGCAGCGCAGGCCGGGGAGGCCGCGGAGGAGGGCCACCGGATGCACGAGCACGATGCACACGAAGGCGCAGGGGGCAGCGATGCAGGCCGCAGCGCCGCAGGCGACGGTGCGATGGCGCCGAGCGAAGCGCGGCCGGACGCACAAGGACTCGACGTGCGCTTCGTCGGCTCGGGCAGCGAGTACTTCCGCATCTGGATCGTCAACCTGCTGCTCACGCTGGTGACGGTGGGCCTGTACTACCCGTTCGCGAAGGTGCGAAAGCTGCGCTACTTCCACGGCGCCACCGTGGTCGGCGGGCATGCGCTGGGCTTCCACGCCAACCCATGGGTCATGTTGCGCGGCTACCTGCTGGTGGGCGCGATGGTGGCGGTGTACTCGCTGGCCAGCCACTTCTCGGCCGGCGCGGGGCTGGTGGCCTTCACCATCGTCGCGGCGCTGTGGCCGGCGCTGTGGCAGTCGTCGGTGCGCTTCCGGCTGGCCAACACCAGTTGGCGCGGGCTGCGGTTTCGCTTCAGCGGCGGGCTGCGCGGCGCGTACCAGGTGATGCTGCCGTGGGGGCTGATGGCCGCGGCCTTCATCGGCGTGAGCGTGGCGCTGGCGCCCGAGCCGGGCCAGCGGCCCGGCCCCGCGGCGATGCTGCTCGGGGTCCTGCCGCTGGTTCTGGTGCTGTGCATCCCGGCGCTGCTGTGGCTCATGCGGCGCTACCAGCACGACCACTATGCGCTGGGCAACGAGCACACGCGCTTCTCGGCCACGATGGGGTCGTTCTACGGCGTGTTCGGCCTGGCGACGCTGATGTTCATCGGCATCGTCGCCGTGCTCGGCATCGGCGCGGCCCTGCTGGTGCCGGTGCTGGCTGGGGGGCAGACGCGCGGCCCAGGCCTCGGGGCCGCGGTGGTGGCCGCCGGCGTCGCGTTTCTCCTGGTGTACGTCGTCGTGCTGTCGGTGGTCGGGGCCTTCGTCGGTGCGCGGCTGCAGAACCTGGCCTGGAACGGCACGCGCAGCGAGCACCTGGGCTTCGCGAGCACCCTCGCCGTGGCCCCGCTGGCGCGGCTGACGCTGAAGAACTGGCTGCTCATCTTGCTGACCCTCGGCCTGTACCTGCCGTTCGCTGCCGTGGCGATGGCACGCCTGCGCCTGGAGGCGATCGCCGTGCTGGCCAGCGCCGACCCGGATGCCCTGGTGGCGGTCGCCTCGCACCCGAACGAGTCGGCCGCCGGAGACGCCGCCGGGGATCTCTTCGGCTTCGACATCGGTCTGTGAACGCACCGAGCCGCCGGAGGGCGCTCGCACCGGGGCACGCTGGCGCGGAAGCTGCCGCATGAACGACGCGATTGCGGCCCTGTACTTCGACGGTCAGAGCGCCCGGCCGCTGCGCATGCGCGTGACGCTGAGCGATGGCCAACTGGCGGCCGCACCTGAGCCACTGATCGAGCCCATGGTGGAGCCCGTGATCGAGCCCGTGATCGACGCGCAGCCCACCGCAACCACCGCACCGCGCGACGACCCGCCGCCGCTGCGCTGGCCGCTGGCCCAGGTGCAGTGGCCCGAGCGCACGCGGCACGGCCGCCGCGTGGTGCACCTGGCCGACGGCGGGCAGTTCGAATTCCCCGACGCCGCCGCCTTCGACGCCTGGCGCGCCGCGCACGGCGTGGGCGAAAGCTGGGTGGTGCGCGCGCAGCAGCACTGGCGCGCCACTCTCACGGCGCTGGTGGTGTTGGTGGCGGTGCTGGCGGCCGGCTACCGCTGGGGCGTGCCGTGGGCCGCCGATGCGCTGGTGGCCGTGGTGCCGCTGCAGGTGGATCACGCCGTCGGCGAGGCAGCCTTCGACAACCTGCGCCAGCGCTGGCTCGGGCCCAGCGCCTTGCCGGCGACGCGCCAGCAGGCGCTGCGCGAGCAGTGCGCCGAGGCGCTGCGCGCTGCCGTGCCCGCCGCTGGGCAGCGGCCGTGGACGCTGCATTTCGCCCGCGGCGGCAAGGTGCTGGGCGCCAACGCCTTTGCGCTGCCCGGCGGCAGCATCGTCATCACCGACGAAATGGTCGCATTGCTCGAAGGCCACGACGACACGCTGGTCGGCGTGTTCGGCCACGAGTATGGCCACGTGCATCTGCGCCACGGCATGCGCGCGCTGGCCCGCTTCACGCTCGTCAGCACCGCCACTGGCGTGGCGCTGGGCGACTTCAGCACCGTCCTGGCGGGACTGCCGGCGCTGCTGGCGCACCTGGGCTACTCCCGCGACGCCGAGCGGGAGGCCGACGAGACCGCCGCGCGCATGCTCGTGGCCAGCGGCCGGCGGCCCGAGGTGATGGCGGTGTTGTTCGAACGGCTTTCCAAGCGCAGCGGCGGCCAGCAGGACGAAGGCGCCGGCGGCCTGCCGATCGCGCTGGCCAGCCACCCGCACGACGAAGAGCGCGTGCGGTTCTTTCGCGAATACGCGCAGCAGCGGCGTTAGGTAGCCGGCGCGGCGCCGTCAGGCCGCCGGCGCAGCCGCGGCCGAGTCTTCCGAGCGGTGCACCTCGCCCTGCGCGTCGACGGCCAGGAAGACGGTGGCCTGCCGGCGCAGGAAGGCCAGCGCGTCCTCGCCCTTGAGCATGGCGATGGTGCACATCGAGCCCGCCGCCAGGCACAGCGGCGCCACCACGCTGATGCTGCGCCAGGCCCGCACCGGCCACCCGGTGCGCGGATTGAGCACGTGGCAGTAGCGCTCGCCGCCCGGGCCGATGAAGTAGCGCTCGTAGTCGCCGCTGGTGGCCAGCGCGCCCTCGGCCAGCGCCAGCGTGGCCAGCGGCCGGGTGTCCTCGCGCGGGTGGCGGATCGCCATCTGCCACGGCGTCCCGTCGGGCCGCGGGCCGACGACGCGGATGTCGCCGCCGAGGTTGACGAAGCCGTGCCGCACCGACCGTTCCTGCAGCACCACGGCGGCGCGGTCGGCGGCGTACTCCTTGCCGAAGCCGCCGAGGTCGATCTCCATGCCCGGGCGCAGCAACTGGAAGCTGCTTCGGCCGGGTGCGCGCTCCAGCACCGTCAGCGTCCAGCCGACGCACTGGCGCAGGGTGTGCAGCGTCTCGCGCGTGGGCACCCGGCCGGCGCGGTAGTCCCAGGCGCGGCTGAGCACGCCCGAGGTGACGTCGAACAGGCCGTCGCTGGCCCAGTACATCTGGTCGGCATAGGCCAGCAGGTCGGCGGTCTCGTCGTCCACCGGCACCGGCGTGCCCTTGCCGGCGCCGGCGTTGATCAGCGCCACCACACTGTCGGGGCGGTAGCGGGAGTACCGGCCCTCGATGCGCCGCACCTCCAGGATGGCGGCCTGCGCCGCGTTGCGCGCGTGGTCCTCGCTGACGTTGCCGGCGATGTGCACCTCGCAGTCCGAACCCATGGCGCCGAACTGGAACAGCCAGGCGTGCGGCAGCCGCGACAGCGTGGGCTCCTGCGCCGCATCGGCCTGGATGGGCTCTTCGGTGGTCATCGGAACTTGCGCGTCACGCCCAGCTGCACCTGGTAGGCGCGAAACGGCGCCAGGCCCTTGGAGCCGTTGCCGTCCCAGGCCCAGTTGCCCCGCTGCTCGTAGGCCTCGAGCTTGCCGTCGACGGTCCAGGCGTTGTCCAGCGCGTAGGCGAAGCCCAGGCCCGCGGCGACGGCCCCGAACGCCGACAAGCGCTGGTCCAGCGTGATGAAGCGCGGCGGGTTGGCGTTGCTGTAGCCCAGCGGGAAGGGCTCGCCGAGCACCGGGTCGTACACCGCGTCGGCGTAGAAGTCGGCCGCCGTCTGGGTGTACAGGCGCAGCAGCGGCGAGATCTTCAGCGCGTCGCCCAGCGGCACCACCCATTCCAGCTGCAGCGTGTGCGACTGCACCCCGAAGCTGTCGAGGTAGGCGCGCCAGCTGTTGCGCAGCGTGCTGCCGCCCTCGGCGAAGTGGTGATTCCAGCGCAGCATCAGCACGCTTTGCCGGCGCTCGCGCGGGCGCCGGTCCAGCGTCTTGTAGGGGTCGCTGTAGTAGCCCTTGCCGTCGCTGTGGCTGAGCGTGAGCTGCAGCACGTCGGTGCGCGAAGCCACCTGCGTGACGCCGATGGACACCTGCTGCGTGCTGCGCGCCTCGTCGACGACGACCTGATTCACCGGGTCTATCTTGTCGCCGCTGCCGCCGATGCCGAAGCTGAGCTCGGTGTTCTGGTCTTCGCTGGCCCAGCGCACGTCCAGCGAACCGGCCAGCGACTTGTAGTCGCGTTCGGTCGAACCGGCCAGGCCCAGCGCCACGCTGGTGCGGCGGAAGTAGCGCGTCACGGCCACGTCGCCGGCCGTGCGCCGGTCGCTCATGCGCGAGGCACCCGAGATCGCCGTGTGATAGCGCGGCGAGGCGCCGGAGACCGCGTCGTAGACCAGCGTGCCGTTGAGCCACCAGTCCTCGTCGCCCAACGGCGCAACCACGTTGAACTGCGGCGAATAGACGCTGATGCGCTTGAGGCCGGGTTGCGAGTCCTGGTAGGCCAGCGTGTGCAGGCTGACCGATGCGCTGTCGGGCTTGCCCTCGGCGCGCGCGGCCTGGAAGACGCCGGGCAGCAGCATCGCCGCCGCGACGACGGAGCCCACCGGGCGGCCGAGATCGCGCGCGGGCGAGCGGGTCGCTGTTGGCGCTGTCGGCGCTGTCGGCGCTGTCGGCGTAACGCGTGCGTCGGGCCCGGGCGCGGCACCCGGCCGGCATGCCGGTTCGCCGCCCGCCTCAGTTGCAGCCACAGCCGCCTCCGCCGACGCCGTAGCCGCCCGATGCGCCTTCCTTGCTTTCATAGACATGCTGATCGAACTTCACGGCCTGGCGCCCCCAACCCATCGACATCTCGGGCTTGGCGATGAACGACTTGTCCCAGGCCGCCGGGCCGGCGGGGTTGGCGCAACCGGCCAACAAGGCCAGCGCACCGGCCAGCCCGAGGCACGCGGCTCGCCGCGCTGCGTGGCAAGTGCCGCTCATGGCCGCGCCGCCACCTTGCCGTCACGCAGCGCGCCGGCGATCACCGCCTCCAGCGACTCGCGGTCCTTCGCCGTGAAGCCCTGGTGCACGAAGAGCACGCGGCCCTGCGCATCGAGCAGCATCGAGGTCGGCATCGTCTTCACGTCCACCGTCTTGGCGAAGGCGCCGTCCCGGTCGTAGACCACCGCAAAGTGGGCCGGCGTGCCCTGCAGGAAGCGCTCGGCGTCGGCACGCTTGGCGTCGACATTGACGGCCAGGATGCGCAGCCCGCTGCCGGCGAACTTGGCATGCATGTCATTCATCCACGGGAACGACTGCTTGCACGGCCCGCACCACGAGGCCCAGAAGTCCACATAGGTCAGGCGCGCCTGGCCGGCGATCAGCGGCTGCGGCCCCTGCGCCGACTCCAGCCAGCGCGTGGCCAGTGTTTCGCCGACCACCAGCGCCTTGGCCGGCGGCGGCAGCGCGGCCAGCCAAAACGCCGCCCACAAGGCGAGCCCCGCGCGCAGCGCGCGCACGACCAGCAGGTCCGATATCGATGCGTTCATCCCGTTCCTCCGTCATTGCCAACCGCGCCGCACGGCACCCTGCATGGAAAACCCGAAGGTGCGCTGCGGCAACCACTTGTGCCGCGCACCGCAGACCCGCAGGGCCTCGGTGGCGTCAGAGAGATGCTGCGTGCGCGAGGGCGACAAGTCCGCAGCGAATGCGTCGCCTGTGACAGGGCGCTTGCAGTTGCCGCCCTCAGCGGCCCCGCCCCGGCGGGCGGCTCAGCCCCGCCGGCCCCGGGGCGCACGGGGTCCGGGCCTGCCTCGCAGGGCGCAGCCCAAGCCCGCCGCGGCCGCCCGATCGTTGCGCTCTTCACACCCCGTTGCCGCAGCCGCGCGTGGCACTGCGGCGAAGCGGCCACACACCGCCGCGCTGCCACACGCACCGACTTGCGCCCGTTCGTGCGCATCTGTTTCCGCGCATCGGCGGGCCTTGGGCTCGACGCGGTGCTCGGCTGCGCCGCGGGGCGCAGCCATGTCGCACGGCGCAGCACGCGGCCCCTGCCGCTGTCGTAACTGGGTCGAAGACTCAACACGCCGTTGCAAATGCCTTCGGCGCGGCTGACGAGACTGCCCCCACGCCGCAAGCCCCGGCCGCCCCCGGGACCTGCCAAGCCGCAGTCAGAGCACCCACCGCATCCGCCAGGAGGTCACGATGCCTTTCCGCCCCTACAGCACGAAGAGAGTTCAGCCCGCGCGCGCTGCCGCCGCGGCGCGCCCGTTCAACCGCCAGGTGGCCACGCGCTGGTGCCTCAGCGGCATCATGGTGGCCGCACTGGCCGCCTGCGGCACCGGCAAGGAAGAAGAGCCGGGCGGCACGGCCCGCGTCGCCTCCAGTGCCTGCACCACGGCGCCGACCCTGTTCACCAACACTGTCTGGAAGAGCCTCGACGCAACCTGCACCGCCTGCCACATGGCCGGGGGGCTGGGCAACGGCTCCGGGCTCGTCTTCGCGGGCGGTTCCGATTTGCTGGCCAACTACAACACCCTGCGCGACTACGCGCTGGCCAAGCCCACCACGCTGCTCTCCAAGACCGTCGGCGAGCCCAACCACGGGGGTGGCAAGCCCTTCGTCGATACCAACTCCACACGCTACAAGGAGCTGGAGCAACTGATCCCGCAGATGACCGCGCAGAGCTGCGCCACGGCCGGCACCGGCACGGCGGGCGCCGCCGGCGCCGGCGGCTTCTGGAAGGGCGTGCAGTTCGCCAACGATGCCAATGTGCTGGCCAAGGCGGCGGTGCTGTTCTCCGGGCGCAACCCGACATCGGCCGAGTCCACGGCCATCAACCAGGGCGGCGAGGCGGCGCTGCGCCAGACGATCCGCGGCTACATGCAAGGCGCCGCGTTCGACCGCTTCCTCGAGGACGTGGGCGACACGCACTTCCTGACCCCCGGCGCCATCGTGCGCGGCACCGGCGGCTACAGCGCCACGGACTGGCCCACCGCCGGCGCCGTGCTCGGCGCCAACGGCGTGACGCAGGAGCCGCAGGCCGTGCGCACCCGCTTCGACGCCGCCGTGCGCCGCGAGAGCACGGAGCTGATGAAGTACATCGTCAAGAACGACAGGCCCTACACCGAGATGGTGACCGCCAACTACACGCTGACCAACGGCGTGATGGCGCGCTTCCTGAACGCCACCGTGCAGGGCGCCTTCATCAACGCCGACGACGACACCGAGTGGCGCCCCGCCACGCTGCCCGAGCAGCGCCTGGGCGGTGCCCGCGAGCACGCCGGCGTGCTCTCCACCCAGTCGTGGCTGTCGCGCTTCCCGACCACCGACACCAACCGCAACCGGCACCGCGTCAACGTGCTGATGAAGCAGTTCCTGGCCACCGACGCCACGGCGCTGGCGATGCGGCCGGCCGAGACGACGCAGACCTTCCGCGTGCCCACTGTCGAGAACGCGGCCTGCGCGGTCTGCCACACGACCATCGACCCGATGGCCGCCGGCTTCCAGAACTGGAACGAGGCCAACCGCTTCCTGCCCAACCGCACCAACACCGGCGTGGACCACGCGCTGCCGGCCAGTTACCGCTCCAACAACTACCCGAGGGACGCCGCCAACATGGCGTACTTCAGGGTCGGCGACAACTGGTTCCGCGACAGCCACGCGCCGGGCTACGGCAGCACCGCGATGCCCGGGGGCGTCACCGGCAACAAGACGGCGCTGCAGTTCCTCGGCCAGCAGGTGGCGATGGACCCGCGCTTCGCGCTGGGCGCAGTGCATTTCTGGTACGAGGGCCTGTTCGGCCGCGACCCGCTCAAGCAGCCGCAGGACAGCACCTCGCCGCAGTACGCCGCGCAACTGGCGGCCTACAACGCGCAGAACGACGAGTTCAGGGCCATCGCCGCGCGCTTTGCTGCCAACCAGGGGCGCGGTGCCTACAACGTCAAGGACCTGCTGGTCGACCTGATGCTCAGCCAGTCCACCCGCGCCGAGAAGGTGAACGACCCCGCCGCACAGGGCGGCGCACGGGCCGGCGAGCTGGCCGACATCGGCAGCATGAGCATGCTCTCGCCGGCGGCGCTGAACCGCAAGCTGATGGGCGTGGTGGGCCTGGGCTGGGCCGACTTCAACAACCCCTACATCGGCTTCGCGCTGAACTACGGCGACTTCGACGGCGTGGGCCGCACCAAGCGGGCGCAGTCGCACACGATGATGCAGACGATCACCGTCGACCGCATGGTGGCGGTGCGCAGCTGCACCTTCGCGCAGAACGACTTCAACAAGCCCGTCACCGACCGTTTGCTGTTCCCGGGGGTGGCCATGGCCGACACGCCGGCCACGGCGGCAGGCCTGGCCAACATCACCGCCAACGTGCGCCACCTGCACAAGTGGCTGTGGAAGGAAGACGCGCCGGAGACCGACGCCGAGGTGCAACGCACGCTCAAGCTGTTCACCGACACCTGGAACGACCGCGCCGCCGCGCCCGCACGACCGGTGAATTGCGCGTTCAACCAGAACAACGACCCCAACTACACCGGCCGCGCCTGGGCCGGCGTGCTGGCCTACATGCTGGGCGACGTGAAGTTCCTCTACGAGTGAACGCCGACACCGACCCCGTCATCGACCGCACCTCTTCTCGGAGTACCCACATGCAACGCAGAGACTTCCTCCGCCTCGCCCAGGCTGCCGGCGTCGCCATCGCCCCCTGGGCCCTGCTCACCGAAGCCCAGGCCCAGGCCTACAGCGGCAAGGTCCTCATCAACATCCACGCCGACGGCGGCCTCGACCAGAGCTCGTGGACCGACCCGCGCGAGGCCGACCGCACGCTGAACAACTACGCCGCCGCCGGCACGCCGGCCGGCGTGGCCGGCAACATCCGCTTCGCGCCGATGGGCAACAACGCGGCGTTCTTCGCGGCGCACTTCCGCAACTCGCTGGTCATCAACGGCGTGCACAGCGAGACCAATGACCACGGCACCGGCGCCCGCGCTCACGCCACCGGTGCGCTGGGCATGGGCTACCCCAACGTCTCGGAGCTGTTCGCCGCCACCCACGGCAGGGGCCTGCCGATGGCGTGGATCAACAGCGGGGGCTTTCGCACCAGCGCCGGGCTGGTGTCGCCCACGCCGACGCCTGACGCCAACGCCTTCCGCGCACTGGCGCAGCCCAATGCCGCCTCGGCCACCAACGACTTCATGAAGGCCGGCGACATCTCGCGCACGCAGGCCGTGCGCGCCGAGCGAATGAGGGCGCTGGTGGCCAAGGGCGACCTGCTGCCGCGTTCGAAGATCGCGGTGCAGGAGTTCATCGGCTCGGCCGAGTCGCGTGCCATGCTGCAGCGGGTGTCGCAGTTGATTCCGGCCCAGTTCGACCAGCAGCAGCAGGCGCACATCGCGCTCATCGCCGCGCAGGCCGGGCTGGCCACGACCATCCAGCTGTCCACCGGCGGCTTCGACACCCACAGCAACCACGACAACGGCATGGCCAACGCGCTGCCGCGGCTGACCAACCTCATCGACTACCTGTGGCAGAAGAGTGCCGATCTCGGCATCAGCAGCCGCCTGTTCGTGCGCATCTACTCCGAGTTCGGCCGCACGCCGCTGAACACCGGCAACGGCAAGGATCACCACGAGGTCGGCTCGCAGGTGCTGATGGAGGCCAACGCCCCGTGGGGCAACCGGGTGTTCGGCATCTCGGGTCCGCGCCACCAGGCGGTGCGCATCAGCCCCACCACGGCCAAGCAGGACGACGCCGCCGGCATCGTCATCAAGCCGCGGCACATCCACGCCGCGCTGCGCCGCTACCTCAACATCGAGACCAGCGACCCGCGCTTCAACCTCAAGGTGCCGGCCGGCGAGATGTTCGACTTCTTCAACCCGAACGTCAGCAGCGGCTACGTGACGATGTGAGGGGCAGCGCCCGAGGCCGGGCGCGCCCGGCCCTTGCCGCGCGGCTGGCCACGGCACCGCGCGGCCCGGGCCGCAGCCGATCAGGCCGCGCCAGCCTGCAGCGCGGTGCGCGAGCTGCGCCTGACGTTCACCACCGTCACGATCAGCACTGCGAACAGCAGTGCCACGCCGATCCACACCGCGCGGTAGTGGCCGGCGTCCATCAAGAGGCCGAAGATCGGCGCCGCGATCACCAGACCCGCATCGAGGCCCGAGTACACGACGCCATACACGCGCCCGGTGGCGCCCGGCGGCGTGGCCTGCTTGACCAGCAGGTCGCGCGAAGGGCCGGCGATGCCGGAGACGAAACCCATCAGCCCGCACAGTGCCGGCACCCAGCCCGGCGGCCAATGCCCCACGCCGATGACCAGCGCCACCAGCGCCGCCAGGCCGAAGCCGCCGCCGGCCACCCAGGCGGTGCGCCGCGGGTCGGTGATCAGCTGCCCGCCAAGCAGCGAGCCGAAGGCACTGCACACCATGTAGGCCGACAGGCACCACGCCGCCTGCTCGGCGGTGATGCCATGCACCTTGGTCGCTGCCGCCGGCGCGAAACTCTGCACCCCGCCCAGCGCCGCGGCGAAGATGAGGAAGAAGACGAAGCAGGTCCACACCGCCGGCAGGCGCAGGAAGTGGAACTCCGATTCGGCTGGGCGCGCCGCCGTCGGCTCGCCCCCGGCGGTGGCCGAGGCGCCCGCGCCAGCGCCGGCCCCACCACCATCTCCCGGGGCTCCGGCCCTCCTTGCCACGACGAGCGAGCCCCGCTGCCACACCACCAGCGCCAGCAGCGCGGCCATCGCGGCGGCCACCGCGAACAACGCGGTGCGCCATGACCCGAGCGCGGCGATGCCCACCATGAACACCGGCGCCGCGGCCCAGCCGAGTGCACCCGAGATGCCGTGCGCCGCGTACGCGTGGCCCAGCCGCTGCGACTGCACCCGCGCGTTGAGGATCGAGAAGTCCACCGGATGGAAGACGCAGTTCCCGAGCCCCGCCACGCCGGCAAACAACAGCAGCGAGGCATAGCCCGGGCTCACGGCCAGCCCCAGCGCCGCCACCACCAACAGCGCCAGGCCCGCGAACAGCACGCGGTCGGCACCATGGCGGTCGACCAGAAAGCCGGCAAAGGCCTGCCCGACCCCGGAGACGACGAAGAAGATCGACACCAGCAGCCCCAGCTGCGTGTTGCTCAGCGCAAAGGCCGCGGCAATGAACGGGAACAGCGGCGGCAGCATCAGCTGCGCGAAGTGCGAGCCGCCATGTGCCACCGACACCACCGAAATGGTGCGCAGGTCGGCGCTGAAGGTCGTGGGCTCTTCCGGGGCCGTGGCCGTCGTCGCGCTGGTCATCGCGCGATCGTAGGGCCTGGGCGCCCCGTTACGCCGCGGCGATGCGCTGCACCTGCTGGCGCGCCTCGCGCATCAGCGCCTGGGCGTCGAAGCCCGGAATCACCCCGTCCCGGACGATGGAACGTCCGGCGCAGAACAGCTGCTTCACCTTCGCCGCGCCAGCCGCGGCCACCGGGCCCACTGCAGGGTCGTGCAGACCGGCGTAGCGCAGCTCGTCGAGCGAGTACACCGCCAGGTCGGCCTGCTTGCCGACTTCGAGCGTGCCCACGTCGCCCAACCCCAGCAGGTCGGCACCGCCCGCCGTGCCCCAGCGCACCACGCCTTCGACCGTGGTGCTGTACGCACCGTCGCGCGCGCGGTGCACGTGCCACGCCGCGTGCGCCTCGCTCACCATGTCGGCCGCTTCGTTGCTGGCCGCGCCATCGACGCCGATGGACACACGCCCGCCCATCGCATCGAGCGCCGGCGCGGGCGCGATGCCCGAGCCCAGCCGGCAGTTGCTCTGCGGGCAATGCGACATGCCGGTGCCGCTGTCGGCCAGCAGGCGGATCTCGTGCGGCGCCAGGTGCACCAGGTGCGCGTAGAAGACGTCGCGGCCGAGCCACTCGTGCCGTTCGCAGAACTCGATCGGCCGCAGGCCGTGCACGTCGCGACAGAAGGTGACGTAGTCGTGGCTTTCGGACATGTGGCTGTGCAGGCCGATGCCCATGGCACGTGCGGCGCGCGCGAACTCCTTCAGTTCGGGCACCGGCACGCTCCAGGTGGGCGTGGTCGGCGCCATCACCACCTTGCGCATCGCATCGCCGCCGGCTTGATGGAAGCGCTGCACGTCGCGCCCCACCGCGGCGAGGAACTGCGCCATCGTCTCGGGCGCGGCCTCGGGCGGCGGGTTCTGGTCGGTATCGCGCACCTTGGTGGCACCACCACGCAAGAGCACGCAGCGCACGCCGAACTCGGCGGCCACGTCGAACAGCAGTTGGCTCGCGTCGTACGGCATGCCGGGCCAGTAGGCGTAGTGGTGGTCGGCCACGGTCGTGCAGCCCGACAGCACGAGCTCGGCGATGCCGATGCGCGCGGCGCAGCGCAGCATGTCTTCGGTGATGTGGCGGCGGTAGGCCACCGGCACGGCGTTGAGCCACGGCACGAGTTGCAGGTTGATGCCTGCGGGCACGCCTTTGAGCAGGCTTTGGAACAGGTGATGGTGGGTGTTGACCCAGCCGGGGTAGATGACGCAGTCGGTGGCGTCCAGCACCGTTTCGCTTGGCTGCGGCGTGAGTTGGCCGATGGCGGCGATGCGGGGGCCTTCGATGCGCAGGTCGGGGCCGGGGTGGCGGGCTGCGGCGCCGCGTTGGCCGGTGATGAGGGCGGTGGCGTTCTTGATCAGGGTGGTGGGCATGGTGCTTTTCTTACTTCGACGCAGCCGGGTCCCGCCCCGGCGGGCGGGTTGCTTTCTTTGCTGGGCCAAAGAAAGTAACCAAAGAAAGGCCCCTTTTGCGCGCCGGAATGAGTTGACGATGGAGTTGGCGAATCGGTGGCGGCCTGCTTCGGCGGGCCTACTCGGTCTTGCCTTCGTCGGTGGGCATAGTGGTGATCGAATCGTTGTTGTTGCGGCAGGGATCGGATGGTGCGTGAGGCAAGCCGCCTTGCCGTGCTCCATGCGAAGCCTGGCCACCAACGGGCTTGGCGGCGACCTTGGTCCCTGAGATGCCCGGCGCCAACAGACCATGACAACCTCTCGGTGAACCACGGCGCCAAAGGGAACGGGCACAACCCAATAGGCCCGCCGAAGCCACGACGGCCACCGAATGACCGCCTTCCGCGTCACCCCAATCCGGCGCGCCAAGAGGGCCTTTCTTTGGTTACTTTCTTTGGCCCAGCAAAGAAAGTAACCCGCCCGCCGGGGCGGGACCCGGCTGGGTGGGCGTACGAACCGCGCCGGATCCAAACCGCTGCCGAGTCCGGCCCCCACCCCACCGCCCCACTCAGGGCATGACCTTCAAGTCCTTCACGAATCGCAGCGTGTAGCCGGCCTTCCAATCCACCTCGGCCTTCAGCAGCCCCAGCCTCACCATCGTCTCGTACGTCGTCTTCCACCGCTCGTCGGTCATGATGCCGATGCCGAACTTCGCGGCGTCGCCGCCGTCGACCAGCTTGTTCTCCTTCAGCTTCGCAATCGCATACGCAATCTGCTCGTCCTTCATGTTCGGGTTGTCTCGTCTGATCAGCTCGTTGCCCGGCGCCGGGTTGGCGAGATAGCTCTTCCAGCCCTCGACGCTGGCGCGCACGAAGCGCTGCACGACATCGGGCTTCTCGTCGACGATCTTCTTCAGCGTGACGATGGTGGTGCCGTAGGGCGGATAGCCGTCGTGCGCGAAGAGATGGAACTTGGCCTTGGTGCCCATGCTCTGCACCGCGAACGGCTCGCTGCTCATGTAGGCCTGCATCGCGCTGTTCTTGTCGGCGATGAACGGCTGCGGGTTGAAGGTGTAGGGGCGCGTCTGTTCTTCGGTGTAGCTGTACTTGGTCTTCAGCCACGGCCACCAGTTGCTGCGCCCGGCAGTGGCCACGAGGATGGTCTTGCCTTTCAATGCGCCGAGGTTGGGTACGTCGTCGTGCGTCAGCAGCCCTTGCAGGTCGTACTGGAACGAGGCGCCGACGGTCACCGCGGGAATGCCGGCCTCGATGGCCTTGAGCACGCTGAAGTCGTAGCTCATCAGGAAGTCGGTCTGCCCGGCCCCCAGCAACTGCATGCCGTTGACCTGCGGGCCGCCCATCTTGAGCGTCACGTCGAGGTTGTATCTCTTGTAGATGCCGGTGGCCACGGCCTGGTAGAAGCCGCCGTGCTCGGCTTGTGCGAACCAGCTCGTCAGCATCGTCACCTTGTCCTGCGCGAAGGCAGCGGGCGTCGCAGCTCCAGCGGCCAGCAGCACGGTCGTCATCAGCAGTCTCTTCATCTCGGCTCTCCTGGTGGGGTGGTGGGGGCGATGCGAACAGCGGCGTCGGGGGGGGCCATCAGTGCCAGGCCAGGGTCTTCAGCAGACCCTCGCCCAGCACGGTGCGGTCGAGGTGGCGCCCGATCAGCACCACCTTGGTCTCGGGGCGCGCATGGCCCCAGGGCTCGGCGGCACGCAGCTCGTGCAGGCGGTGAACGCCTTGCAGCACGTGGCGGCGCGGGTCGCCTTCGATGGCGACGATGCCTTTGAGGCGGAAGAGGTCGTTGCCGCGCACTTCGGCGAGTTCGGCCAGCCAGGCCTGCAGCACACTCAGCCGGCACGGGCGCGGGAACACGAACGACACCGACGACACCGTGGGGTCGTGCGCGTGCTGCAGGGGCACCGCCTCGTCGAGGAAGGCGGGGTCGCCGGCCAGCGTCTTCACCCTCGCGATCTCGCCGATGCCGAGGATGCGCGCCAGGTCCACCTGCGCATGGCTGCTGCGCAGGATCTCGGCGGTTTCATTCAGCCGCCGCACGTCGGCTTCCACCTGAGCGAGCGCCGCTTCATCGGGCACGAGGTCGATCTTGTTCACGATGATGCGGTCGGCGGCAACGATCTGGTCCACCGCCTGGTTGGGCCCGCCGTCGAGCACGGGGTCGTGCAGGTGCTGGCCGATGTGGCGCGCATCGACCAGCGTGACGATGGCGTCCATCGCCACTTGCCGGGCCATCTCGGCATCGGCGAAGAAAGTTGCGGCCACCGGGGTCGGGTCGGCCATGCCGCTGGTCTCGACGATGATGTGGTCAATCTCGTCACGGCGCCGCATCAGCTTGGCCAGCACCTTCAGCAGGTCTTGGCGCACGTCCACCGCGCAGCAGATGCAGCCGTTGGCCAGCGTGTAGATCTCTTCTTCGGTGGAGACGATGAGTTCGTTGTCGATCGGCACCTCGCCGAACTCGTTCTCGATCACCGCGATGCGGTGGCCGTGGCGGCTCCCGAGGATGTGGTTGAGCAGCGTGGTCTTGCCGGCACCCAGGAAGCCGGCGAGGATGGTGACGGGGATCGGCGGCTTCATGCGCCCTCCCCGCCTTCACGCAGTGCGCGCAGCCCCTGCAGCACCTGCTCCGGCGTGATGGGGTAGTGGCGGAACCGCACGCCGATCGCATCGAAGATGGCATTCGCGATGGCCGGGCCGATGGCGATGATCGGGTCCTCGCCGATGCCCTTGGCGCCGAACGGCCCGCCGGGGTCGGGCGCTGTTTCGAGCAGGATGGTGCGGATGGGCGGCATGTCCATCGCCAGCGGCATCTTGTAGTCGACGAAGCTGGCGTTCAGCGAGCGGCCGGTGACGGGGTCGATCTCGTGGTTCTCGGTCAGCGTGTGGCCGATGCCCTGCTGGATGCCACCTTCCACCTGGCCCTGCGCGGCGATCGGGTGCACCACGCGGCCCACCTCGTGCACGGGCACCACCTGCAGTACATCGACTTGGCCGGTTTCGGTGTCGACCTGCACTTCGACGAAGTGGGCGGCGAACGAGTACGACTTGGTCGGCGAGTAGGTGCCGTGGGCCACGATGTGCGGCGAGGGCATGCCGCGGCCGGGCAACATCACCTCGCGCACGCTGCGGGTGCGGTCGGTGCCGGCCACGCGCACGAGGCCGCCGCGCACCTCCAGGTCGCCGGCCGCGGCTTCGAGGCGGCCCGCGGCGCGTTCCAGCAACTGCCGCTTGGCCTCGGCCGCGGCCAGCTTGGCCGCCATGCCGCCCATGTAGGTGGTGTGGCTCGCGAATGCGCCGATGTCCCACGGCACGACGTCGGTGTCGCCGTGCACCACGTTGACCGCTTCGAATGCCAGGCCCAGCTCTTCGGCGACGATCTGCGCCAGCGCCGTGTGCGCGCCGGTGCCCAGCCCCGCCGTGCCGGTGTAGAGCGTGGCGGTGCCGTCCTCGTGGATCTTGACGAGCGCGTTGCCCTGTTCCTTGATGCCTGGGTAGGCCGAGGAGCCGTGCATCTCGCAGCCGATGCCCCAGCCGAACCGTAGGGGTCCGGTTGACACCCGCTTCGGCGGCGGCTTCGCCGCGGCCCAACCCACCTCCCGCATGCCGCGTTGGATGCAGTCTTCGAGCCCGTGGCCGACGATCGGGTGGCCCGAGGGTGCGAGGTCGCCTTCGCGCACCGCGTTCTTCAGCTTCAGCGCGGCGGGGTCGATGCCGAGGCAGCGCGCCGCTTCGTCCATCTGAATGTCGAGCGCGAAGTACGACTGCACCACACCATAGCCGCGGTAGGCGCCGGCGATCGGCGCGTTGGTGTAGACGCAGCGGCCTTCGAGCAGCACGTTGTCGCAGCGGTACAGCGAAGTCAGCGACGACGTGCCCACCGCGGTGACACCGGGCCCGTGCGAACCGTAGGCCCCGGAGTTGTAGACCAGCCGCGCCTGCCGCGCGGTGATCGTGCCGTCGCGCTTGAAGCCTTGCTTGAGCCAGATCTTCACCGGGTGGCGCGAGCGGCCGCCGAGAAAACACTCCTTGCGCGTCCACTCCATCATCACCGGCCGGCGCGTCTGCTTGGCCAGCAGCGCGCACAGGAACTCGCTCTGAAAGAGATCTTGCTTGGCGCCGAAGCCGCCGCCGAAGTGGTCGACGAGCACGCGCACGTGGTTCAGCGGCAGGCCCAGCACCTCGGCCAGCGCGCCGCGCACCATGAAGGCGGTCTGCGTGCTGATGTGCACCGTGAGCTTGCC